>JAOUMR010000094.1 GCA_029881435.1 Nitrospira sp. | reverse complement strand
TCCGATCCCGCGTCACCCAGATCCAGCCGATGGTCACGGCAAAGAACGCGGCATTGGCCAGAATGTTAAACCGCCACAGCCCCATCCACACCGATTCAAACTCCGGGGTCATCGAATCTAACCCGTGGGAGTACCCAAACGCCCGCTGATACAGCACCCAAAACACCCCGATTGCCAACATCGCAAACCAGCCGATCTTCACCGGCTTCGAGTCGTACCACTGCGAAATGTCATACCCGCGATCACTTGATGCCGCCATGATTGCACCTCCCTTGTTATAGAAACCTCTACACAGACACGGTTTTCAGGAATGGCGAAAGACACGCCAGTTCCTCCATCGCTTTGATTTTGAGAGTTCATAGCCGATCAGCGCGAGAAGAAACAGGACGGTCAACGGGCCAATCGCTTTTCGGCCAATGTTCGCATAGTCGATTTGCTGCACTCGCAACAGATAAGACGAAGGGCTGAACCCTTCCGGTATGATGATCAACGTATACAATCCCTTAGCCAGATTGGCCTCACCTCTGACCACGCCATCCGGGTGAATCGCCGGAGGCCAGTAGGCCACTAACTGATCTTCAGCCGTTGCATTGAGTCCGCGTACAACCCGCACCCCCACTGGTAGGTTCCGTAGACCTGGGTCGACCAGGTCAACCACGAGGAATGTGTCGCCTTCCCCAGGAATCTCTGTACAGTACTGGGCTTTCGCGTCATCTTGCGGCTGATACGCGCTGAAATGGACGAGGTTTCCTCCGACCCGCTGGACACAGGTGTCCTCTTCCATCGCTACATTTCCATGAGCGCTTGCTAGGCCTGGCAAGAGGATCGTGAGAAACGCGAGTGCCCCGAGGATTCGACGCGCGGGCTGGAGATTACTTGCCGACATTGGCCTCTCCTTTCATGACCTATGATTTCGAAATCATGGCTACTCTACCATAATGTCCAATGTTAGTCAACATATATATGGACAAACATATGACTAAATGGTATTGTACACAATAAGATTGATGGTTAGACCAAGGGAGGAGGCACTCGACATGGCGATCTGTTCAAAAACCAGCTTAGTTTTATCCAGTCTCGTCTTTTTCGGACTGGGGCTCTTTGCATTCACGGAGTCGGACGTCAAAGCAAGGGAGAAACAACCCAATGTACCGTCGCATGCTGAGACGTCGACGGCACCTCTCTATGGGTTTCGTCTCCCAGACATCGATGGTCATCCCGTCGATCTCAAGACGTTCAAGGGTAAAGTGCTGTTAATTGTGAATACCGCGAGCATGTGCGGCAATACACCTCAGTATGCCGGCCTTCAGGAGATGTATGAGCGGTATCAGGAGCGGGGATTCGAGATCCTGGCGTTTCCGGCTAATGATTTTGGGCAGCAGGAGCCGGGTACGAATGAAGAAATTAAAGGATTCTGCTACACAAAATACAGCATCAGTTTCCCCCTGTTCTCCAAAATCAGCGTGGTTGGAAAAGAGAAGCATCCACTTTATCAATATTTAACTGAGCGGAGTCCCTTCCCTGGCCGCGTAACGTGGAATTTCCAGAAATACCTGGTGGATCGCTCCGGCAACCTGATCGGGAAGTATGATCCCGGTATGAACCCTTTATCGCCCACCATTCTGTCCGATGTGGAAAAAGCCTTGGCGAAAAGTTGAAACCCCGCGTCGATAGGGAACGATAAATGTGGGTGCGTCGGGGAAGTATTATGATTGGTAGGAGTGTGTGGCTCTTATTATTTGACACACATGGTACCAGCCTGACAGCGGCTGAGTGGGTAAAAGTTGGAGAGACCCATAAATACGACCGTTACGTGGATATGACCACCATTGGGGTATGGGGCAGAAGGTAACGCGCTGGACGCTAATGAGTCAGCCAGTGAAAACGACCTGGCATGCCGACCACACGGGTTCCAGAACTGCAGGGTGCACCACTGGAGCCACGGGCCAACTGACAACCTCCGTCTCGGGGACGTTCACTGCAGCACTCATGACGGTTGCCTGTGGGCTTTGAAACCCCTAGGAGCAGGGCGTGACAGCTATCAACTCTTCGCTATGAGGACTTGATCTACGTTCGCAAGACGAAGACCTATGTATACGACACGGATTGTCTGGCGAGGGATATGCCGAGTCTAGAGAACACCAGCGGTTAGAGTCACGACAGGGCGCAATCAAACAGTACTGCCTCAGCTGCTTTCCGGCCCGACAACAGCGCCCCATCCAGTGTGCCGCTTTCCCGGTAATCCCCACACAGGTAAAGCCCTGCAGCCACGCGCGATGGGGCTGTGCGGTTGCCGGGGGACAGCAGCTCTATTGGAGGCAGTGCGCGGTGAATGTGATCGGTCCGCAGATGACGCCACTCGTCGACTTGCGAGCCGAACCAGGATTGAAGAAACAGTCTCACCGCGTGCGGAAAACTATCGTGTGCCCCAATCTGTTCAGTCGCTGTCACTGAGATCAAGGCTCGCCCAGTCGGTGCGTACGAAGGCGCCGTTTCACTCAGCACGCAGAGGGTCTGGACTAACCCACTGCCTTCCCCGTTCAATATCAACCAGGGTCCGCGTTGCGGAGCCGCTGGCGCATCGAAATAGAGCGTGATCGAACCACGTGCTGAGGTGCGTGCTCCATGCTCCCCATGCAAACGGGCCGCCGTCGCGTCATCCGTTGCTATCACCAGCATATCACCCGCGATCTGTTCCCCGGACTCCAGCACCACACTCGATCCCTGAATGTGTTGGACGGCTTGGTGTAGGCGGATTGTCCCCGGAGGCAATGGCGCCGCAAGTTGTTGTGCGATGGCGCCCATACCATCTCGTGGCAAGGCAGTTGCTCCTCGGCAGAAGGCGCCCCAGACAAGCTCAAAAATCCAGCAGGGCGTTGTTAACGCTGTCTCCAAAAATACGGCGCTGAGAAAGGGGTGGAAGAAACGGGTCAACATAGCGTCCGAAAATTGATACGCCTGCAAGACTTCGTGAGTCGGACGGGCGGGGTCTCTCATCTCAGAGCAGAGGCGTTGGTGCAATGCGTCCCGTCGCACACGCAACATTCGCAACTTGTCGGCGAGTGAGCCAATAGGGCTGACCAAAGTCTGTACCAGATCTTGCGGTCGGCGTAAGAGATCGCTCATCACGTGAAAGCGGCCGGCATAGCGAATGAGCGCTCCAGGGTGAAAAGGCATGCAATCTAACGCGGCATAGTTCAACGTCTTGCGCGCTTCCGGATAGCCGGTGAGAAAAATCTGGAATCCGCGATCGAGCTGAAAACCCTCTACGCGATCCGTCCGGACACGCCCACCGATGCCGTCGGAAGCTTCAAGGACCGTGCAGGTAAGGCCAGATTGTGTCAGTCGACGTGCACAGGCCAATCCGGCAAGACCGGCGCCAATAATGAGCACGTGCGGAGTGGGGTGCTTCATGGAGCGTTCACGTTTCTAACGATGGCGGAAGCTTCGCGGCACGCCGCTGAGACTCCAACCGTTTCAATTTCGTGAGGATTTCCTGAGGGCACTCCTTGGGAATGCCGCCATGACCGACTAGAATCACTCCTCGTGTGATTGCCGCCATCTCCGTACTCTTCTTGTTGTGACTTACGTCTGTGTTCACTTACCCTGAACTCACCGTCGCCTCGAGGTACTCCTGCAGATTGGTCTTTCCATAACGGCTCCCCGGGTACACCTTCCGAATGAATCCCGCGACGAGGCCCATCAGCTTCTTGACCGAGGGGGTTTTCTCAGGGTCTGTGGCCGGCAACAGACGGACGGTGATCGCGTTCTCGTGCAACTTGAGCTGGACAAAGAACGTGCATGCGGCACCCTGTTCGATCGCTACGGACTCCAGTAGGGCGTCTTTCCCGCTCCGCGACAAATAGAATTCCTGAACTTTGAGAATCTCGTTTCCGGTTCGGTGAATGATCGGCGTGAACGCCTGATAGAGGCTCTGCAGATCTCCAGCTTCTTCTACAACAACATGTGGCATTGCGTTTCCCCCCTACGCATGATTCCGCAACATAAGCTCTTTCGGATGCGGGTTCAGATAGACCTGATCGCGGATGTAACTCACATCGAATATATGGACGTAGTGTTTGATCAACGTCAGCGGGACGATCAACGGCGTAAGTCCTCGATGATAGTCGTCGATCACACCCAATAGCTCGGCCTTTTCCTGAGTGGTCAATCGGTTTTTGAAGTAGCCCACCATATGCTGCAGCACGTTCACGTGCTTACGCACCGTCGCCTTCATGGTCAGGGCTTTCATGAAGTGCTCGCCGTACTTCAACGTCAACTCTTTGAGGCGAGGCCGCTCCGTTTGCCCGACCAGCCGGCCCATCGTCTCGTAATGCTGCTGGCTATGGGCTAGGAGCAGATATTTGTGGATCGTGTGGAAGCGTATCAGAGCCTGTCTTGTGACTCCGTTCTGCAGCAAATCCTGAAACCGGCGGTAGCAGAACACCCGCTCGATGAAGTTCTCCCGAAGCGAAGGATCACAGAGCCGCCCTTCCTCCTCGACGGGGATTAACGGAAAGTGCTCTAGAAAGGCTTTCGCGAAGATCCCAACCCCACTCTGGCTCGGCATCCCCTGTGCGGTGTACACGCGCACCCGTTCGACCCCGCAACTGGGCGAGCCTCGCTTGAAGACAAACCCTGAGAGGTCCAGTGTGTGGAGTGAGTCAAGGCGTGGGTCGATCAGTGCCTCCATCGCCTGGGTGTGATCGTGCTTGCTCTTGATCGTCATCAGCCGGGGACGATCTGGATGGCCCACCAAGCGCATGGCTTCACGCGGGGTGCTCAATCCCGCTTCCACCTCAGGGCAGACTGGGATCCATTCGACATAGCGGCCCAACACATCGGTCAAGAAATGATCCTGCTTGTGTCCTCCGTCGAAGCGGACCTCATCTCCGAGAAGACACCGACTGATTCCGAGGCGAAGCGGGGAGGCCGTCATCTCGTGACCTCCTGCTTCCCGAGGGTGAGATATTCTTGACGGGCGAGTTGATGGTCTACAACCGGTGAAGGATAATCGGTCCCAATTCGGCATCCGGCGCGTGCTTGCTCATCTGCGGTCATGAGATGTGGCTCATGAATCCTTTTCGCTGATAGACCGGCAAGTTCCGGGACATACCTGTGAATGTAGGCGCCATCCGGATCGAACTTCTTGCTCTGGAGCGCAGGATTGAAAATCCGATACCCAGGCATGGCATCCGTACCGGTCGAGGCACACCACTGCCAATTCCCGTTGTTTGCTGCCATGTCAGCATCAAGGAGGTGCTGCATGAAGTACCGTTCGCCACTCTGCCAGTCGAGTCGTAGATCTTTAATCAGAAAGGATGCCACGACCATCCGCACACGATTGTGCATCCAGCCCGTTTGATTGAGTTGCCTCATCCCTGCATCCACGATCGGATAGCCAGTTTGTCCATTGCACCAGGCCTGAAATAGGGAATTGCGCTCCGGACCAGGCTTACGCGACGGCGGTACGGCCGCCTTGCGAAATGGTCCCTCTGCAACGTGTGGGAACGAAGCCAATACTTGCTGAAAGAACTCACGCCAGATCAACTCGTCGACCCAGGTGAGGACATCCAGCCGGGACACTCGCCCGCCTTTTGCCAGTGCGTTCAACGCCGCGTAAATGGCCATGCGCGGCGACAGTGTTCCGAAACGGAAGTGCGGGGAAAGCTTTGCGCTCCCATCGATGGCCGGCAGGTTCCTGGTTCGTGCATAGGAATGGATTGGGCCTTGCGTGAACCAGCGCAACCTCTTCTGCGCGTTCCGCTCGCCCGGCTCAATCCAGGGTGAGACCGGATCGTACCCCAGCGCACTGACTGAGGGGAGAGGAGGGGAGGGTGGCAGCGGAACGGCGTTCATGTTCGCCAGGGTCGTCGGGATTGGCTGGACCGAGGGTGTTGTTGCATGCCATCTATTCCACCAGCGTGCGCGATAGGCGCTGTACCGCTGCAACGGCTCTCCGGTTGCGCCCCGCACTTCAGATGCTTCAAACACAACATGATCTTTGAATGTCCGCACCGCCACTCCGAGCTTCCCCAAACGCTGGTGAGCCAGGCGGTCCCGCTCTATCGCGCCAGGTTCATGGTCACGATTCCAATAGACTACGTCGGCCTTCCAATCAGTTGCCGTTTGAACAATTTGTTCAACTGGCTCGCCGCGACGCCACTGCATCATGATTCCACGACCCGCCAACGAAGATGCCAATTCTTCTAAGCAACCCAGCATGAAGTTCACACAGGCTGATCCAAACTGATGCGATTGCAGCAACGGCTCATCGAACACAAACAGCGGAATGACCTCGTCGCACTCTTGGTAGGCTGCTGTGAGTGCCGGCTGGTCATGCAATCGGAGATCGCGCCTAAACCAGACAATTCCGCGCATGTGCCCATCTTTGCCCTGAAGGGTTACCGTTCCTGATTTCCATGAAATCCCGCCGGCCCTCTTGGGAGTTTGTCGCCTGCCACACGCTCGACGGAGAGCTCATGAAGGCCTTTCGCGTCCTTCACGCCAACTTTCACGACGGTTCCCGCTTCGCCTCGGATCATGGTGACGACCTGCTCGTAACTCTTTCCCGTTACGGTGGTTCCATCCACACTCATGACTTCGTCCCCATGCCGAAGTCCTGCCTTGTGGGCCGGTCCCTCAGGATGGACCATTCCGACATACAGGATGGCCGGATCGCCGATCCGCTCGGCTCCCACGTGGAGGGAAATGCCGATGACCCCGTTAGGGAGTGTCGTGTCGTCTTTATGGCCATAAGGAGCCTGACTCTTGTGTTGGTCGGCTATGGCTGAACTGGTGATGAGAAGGCCCATGATCAATCCTGCCGCAATATAGAAGCCGGTGATTCGCATAAGCGCACCTCCTATTGATTACTCTAGTGATTACCTAAGAGCTGCCAATCCAAGTAAGCACAGTGCAGCAACTGCGAGAAATCCCGCCATCAATCCTGCCGCAACATGAATATAGTTGTCGGGAGTTCTCATGGGCCATATCCTCGTGGGCGACATAAGACCTGCCAATCCGAGTAAGCAAAGTCCCGCGACCAGCACGAACGAATTTCTGTAATCAGACCATTGATGCCAGCGATACCAATGCTGCTTGAAAAGTAGAATCACTGGCCACTGTGTCCCCCTGTTGCTTCAGCGATCACTCCTCGTATGGCTCCACCGTGTCAGGGAAGTACGGCGATACGAACAAATGACTGCAGTAGCATGTTCCCAGCGATAATCCCTGCTCCGAAGAGGATCAGATACATCAGAATCATGTCCATCACGGTAGCTTCCCAAGTTCACGCCCCTCGGCGGATCACTGCCGTTGCAGGAAAGATCGCCTGGAGAGCGGAGTCCAGCGTCACATGGTGAAACGCATAGCCGGCCTCGAGGGCTTTTCTTGGAGTCACTCGCTGGCCCGTGGTCATCAACGACCCCAATTCTCCCAAGGCCAGCTTCAAGATGAATTCCGGCACGGGGAACCACGATGGTCTATGCAATGCATGACCGAGCCGCAAGCAAAAATCCCTCATGGTGACTGCTTCTGGGGCCACCGCATTGAGTGGCCCAGAAACACCGTTGTTGGCTAATGCCCATTGAATGAGGCCGATATGATCACGTCGATGAATCCAGGAGACCCACTGTGTTCCTGGCATGATCGGACCACCTGCGTACAACTTGAATGGCAACACCATTTTGGCTAGTGCCCCGCCATCTTCTTCGAGCACCATGCCGGTTCGTAACAACACGACGCGTGTGCCGAATTCCGCAGCCCGAAGGGCCTCGGCCTCCCATGCGAGGCACAAATCAGCTAGGAAGCCCTGACCGCGCGCCGCTCCTTCATCCAGACGGCGATCGTCACTGGCCCCGTAATAACCGATACCGGACGCGCTGATAAACGTTGCTGGTATAGAAGAGCGCTGTGACATGGCTCTGACCAACAGGCGGGTGGTGAGGACTCGACTGTCGGTGAGGAGTTGCTTGCGTGTGTCCGTCCAGCGTGCCTCGGCGATCGGCGCACCAGCGAGGTTGATGACCGCATCGGCTCCTTCAAGCGCTTGCTCCCAGGGGCCCGTGTCTCGCCCGTTCCAATGGATTGGGTTCAGACTCACCCCAGGCTGTTTAACAACCTGCCCCGCATTTCTCGTCAGGATGGTGACCCGGTGGCCCCCGAGTCCGAGCGCTGCGCACAACGCCCGGCCAATGAACCCTGTTCCTCCTGCAACCACGATGTTCATCAAGTTCTCTCCCGGCAGAGCCACTGAACAGAATGCTGACTCGCGTGTCGGTATTCGGTCCCGATCGTGCCCTCGATCGTCTATTTCATCTTCAGCAAGCCGGTTGTACCGCCGACGTTGCGCGAACGTTCCATGCCACCCGACGACCTTTTACTGTTCAATCGGCCTGGTCTGTCTATTGCGTCGCCGCCTGACAGCAACGGGAGCGGTCTGAAAATGTCCTGCCACCATACCGCAAGCCAGCAATCCAACAGCGATTAACAAGACTAGATTCATATCCATATCGTTCCTCCCTCTCAGCCGTCTCTGGAGCCATCTGTCCGCATACTGAGGAGACATCCCACAAAGGCGACAGGTCCCTCATGAGGAGGAGACCTGTCAGCCTCAGCGGGCGACGCCGAGCGGAGTTTCGGCGTCACCTCTGCCAAACCAATAAACCGGAAACCGGCCTCCGGATTCTTGTGGCTGCCATCGCCCTACCTCGCACGTGCCCCGCAACAGGTCACTTCTGCTGGATCGCTGTCTCAAGACCACGGGCACAGCGAAACCCTGTGCCATGAGTCTGCAAGGCGAACCCACCACGACCACGCGCCGATGTGGTGATATCGGATGCTGGACTATGCCAGGACCCACCCCGAATTGACCGAACCACTCCCTTTTTGTCGGGACCTTGGGGATTCCGATCGGGCGCATGTTGATAGTATTCTGCGTCGTACCAGTCGGAGACCCATTCCCGGGCATTGCCGGCCATATCCTTCACTCCGTAGGGTGAATCTCCATCGGGAAGCGATCCGACCGCGTGCAAAGTCTGCTCATCCGCCCACTCTCGATCAAAGTTCGCCCGCTTCGCAGTGGGCGGTTTATTCCCCCAGGGGTAGAGGCGGCCGTCAGTCCCGCGAGCAGCCTTCTCCCATTCTGCTTCCGTCGGCAGCCGTTTCTTCGCCCAACTACAATAGGCCTTGGCGTCGTACCAGGTCGTCTGGACCACCGGTAGTTGCTCAATGCCCTTAATGGATTGGAGGGGCCCGCTGCCATAGGGATTGGGTGGGGTGCGATGGCCAATGGATTTCACAAAGGCCATATACCGTTCATTGGTCACTTCGACTTGATCGATCGCAAACTCGTCGAGGTAGACTGATCGCTGCGGTCGTTCGTCGTCCCGGCCTTTTCCTTCTGGATTGCCCATCAAGAATGCTCCGGCCGGAATCGTGACCATCGGCACCGGGTCAGGCTCCTTCGTTCCAGGCAACGCTTCCCCGGTAAGCGACTGCATGAGCGCAAGGACCGTGATAACGACCATCGGCATTCTGTTGAACTGAGTTGATCTGGGCCACAAACCAGTGATCATCTCTTCTGCTCCTTGCTACCCTTAATGGCTTGGGTGGTATGGAGTCTCACTTGCTTGACAAGTTGTTCGACTTGTCGATCGTCTCCTCGCTCAGCTGCTTCTTGTGCCTGGGTCACGAGGGTTCTGGCTTCGTGCAGGTGCTGCTCGATGTCTGCCTGAAGGGCAGGCGAGGCCACGGTTCCTCCCAATGCTGCCCGGTGGTAGACCTCCCATGCCTGGTCCACTTCATGATTGGCTTCATGGACCAGCTGGGCCTTATCCTCATGCGGGTGCCCGGGTGAATCGATGGGCCCTGCGTGGAGGGATGAGGCTCCCAGGAGGGCGATGAGGACAACCCCTCGATAAAGCATCTTGTTGTGTATCATCTGTGCGCCTCCGTCAGGATCAAACCATAATCAGGAACCCGTGAAATCTTCCTTCACGGTCGCTTCATCGATTGCTCAATCAATTGCCGAAGCTCCAGCAGCTCCGTATTCTTAGGGTCAAGGGCCAATCCCTGAGCAAGGGCCTGCTGGGCCTCTGCGAAGTGTTCTCGCCCCATTTCGACGTAGGTCAAGATGGCGGCTTCCTTGATACGCTGATCGATTTCTGGTGGGGCAGTTTTCGCGCAGCGGAATCCCAGACCCACTCCGTAGCTGTTATTGAGTGGATGATTCCAGAACCGGTGGGTCGCCCTAGTTGTGCCCTCCGGGGCGATCCAGGAGCCACCGCGTATGACCCGCTTCTCGCCGACCGTCAGACGATCCACGTACGTCCCGGTTCCGCCCATCCACAGGGGTTGAGCCGGGCCGCTTGGATTCACACTCGTTTCAAGCCGTCCATAGTAGCGGGGGTCGTACCAGTCTGAGACCCACTCGAAGACATTGCCGGCCATGTGGTGTAGGCCATAATAGCTGGCTCCTTCTGGGTAGGAATCCACCGGCATGGTCGAATCGTGAGTTTTCCCATAATTGACTTTCGCTGGATCAAAAGCGTTGCCCCAGGGATAGAGATTACCATCTGGCCCTCGGGCGGCCTTTTCCCACTCTGCTTCCGTCGGCAGCCGTTTACCGCGATATTCGCAGAAGGCTTTCGCATCTTCCCAATTCACCCCGACGACGGGCAGTTGGGACTTAGTTAAACGGGGATCGTCCCAGTAGGCCGGAGCCGGGTGACCTTTTGCCTTGATGAAATCACCATAGTCTTTGTTCGAGACTTCGTACTTATCAATGAAGTATGGATCCAAGAACACCATATGAGCGGGGCTTTCGTCGTTCAGTGCGTCGGCAGACCAGGGTGTCTTCATCCGTCGTTCGTACAGTGTGAGCTTTTTGCCCGTGTCTACGGGTTGTTCCCGGTCGAGCCCCATCACCGATCCTCCCTGCCCGATATATGCCATGTCCTTTGGTGTCAGGTGCTCCTCCGCACGGACTGTCTGGTTCACTATTGTGAATGCGGTTGCCAACACCGCGATCACAATAATTTGTGTTGTATGCATTGCGGACCTCCATCACAAGTTGATTTCTTCGTAGTTTCTCCATAGGAGCGGTCTCGCCTCTCTCGTTACGCCCCGTTCAGCGGCGGTGCTGCGTCGCTGTCTGCCCATTTTGTATCTGTGGCATAACGAGGTCTCTCATTTCTCGCAACGCCGCTTGCGCGATTCCCCGCAACATCCCATTGAACACGAACTCGTGCGGCACGTAGAGGGAATACCAGTACAGTTGGCCTTTCAGTCCCACCGGATCAAAGATCGCCGTCTGCCGTATCTTTGTGGAAGAGCCTTCCTCCGTCACCTCAAACTCCAGCCATGCCCTCCCGGGCAAATTCATCTCGGACTTAAGCCGCAGGCGGCGATTTGGCTCGATCGCTTCGACGCGAAATGAGTCGACCGTGTCGCCGACGCGGAGCGTCGTGGAAGAGGGCCGTCCCCGTCCCATGCCGACACCCCCTTGAAGTAGGTCGATGAAGCCGCGCACCCGCCACAGCCAGTTGCAGGCGTACCAACCATGGTCACCGCCAATCCTCTCAATACATCTGAAGACAACGTCAGCCGGCGCTTCGACTGTCAACGTCCGTGAATCGACGATGCGCGTGCCGAACCGGACGCCTCCCCACGACCGCTGCGTACCGGATGAAGAGAGCGCATTGGACCAGCGCGTCTCCGAGAAATGTCTCTCTTCACGGGCAAGAGCTCGGTGAATCGCTTCATCGATTCCCATCGGACGTACAGAGAAGGTCGTGAGCGCGGCGTTGTCCCGTACCACCGTGACATGGACAATGCTCTCAATAATGGACCGCCCGATGCGAGCGTAGACGGGCGTGATCAACCCCAGCCACAGAGCAGACAGCCAGGGGGTCAGGACCGGTACCGGGATGATGAGAGGCTTAAGTCCACGTTGCCGCCCGTACGCCCGCATCATCTCCGCGTAGGAGACTTGGTCGGCACCGCCGACTTCGTAGATACGGTATTTGGAGAGGGGAATCTGGAGCGCCTCAATCAGATAATCCAGCAAGTCGTCGATTCCGATTGGCTGCGCCTTCCCCTTGACCCATTTTGGTGTGAGCATGATCGGCAAACGTTCTACCAGCGCACGAACGAGCTCAAACGAGGCACTCCCGGAACCGATCACGGCCGATGCTCGAAACTCACACACGGGCAGGCCCGACTGCCGCAAGATATCTCCAACCTCGTGCCGACTACGCAGATGTGTTGACAGCTCCTCTTCGTCGCTGCCCAAGCCTCCCACATAGATGAGGCCCTTCACACCCGCTGCCTTCGCTGCTTCACTAAAGTTCCGCGCCGCCTGCCGGTCCGTCTCCTCAAACGAGCCAGTCGAACTCATGGAGTGGACCATATAGTAGGCGACGTCGACTCCGCGCAACGCGTTGTCGAGACTCGCTCGATCGAGGACGTCACCCGCGACAACTTCCGTTGATGGACTGACCTTCGGCGTAAGAATCTCTGGGCGCCTGGCCAGGCAGCGCAGGCGGTAACCCTGACTCTCCAAAGACGGCAGGAGACGTCCGCCGATGTAGCCACTCGCACCAGTGAGAAGGACGAGGGAGGTTCCTGGGATTGCCGCTGGGTTCGCTATCGATTGACTTGAACTCGTGGTTTCCGATGTACTCACGCGAGACCTCCCTAACGACCTCGGCCATCGGAGGGGGGGCGAACGCCCCCCTCGTCAGTCCGTCCACTATTTCTTCTTCATGCTCTTCATGCTCTTCTTGATCAGTTCACGGGTTGCAAGGTACTCCTGGTTCCCCGGATCCGAGGACAATGCCTTCTCAATAGAAGCCAATGCATCGGCGTGCTTCTCAGCACCCATAGCGACTAGCGCCTGAACGAATGAGTCGCGGCCTGCTTGCGCGGCTTCGTCGGTTACCGTCTGGGCTGACTTTGCGCAACGGAATCCGAGACCTACGCCGTAGGAGTTGTTGTCCGGCTGATTCCAGAATCGGTGGCTCGTGTGTAATGAGGTTTCTGGCGCAAGCCATGAACCGCCGCGC
>JAOUMR010000183.1 GCA_029881435.1 Nitrospira sp. | reverse complement strand
TGCAGTATCGGTGTCCGGTTTGGATGCTCAACGGCGACGACTCAATGTCATCGCCAGCAATCTGGCGAATGCGCAGTCGACGAAGACCCCCAATGGTGGGCCGTATAAACGTCGGGATGTCGTCTTCCGTTCAACCGCGGTTCCTAGCTCGTTTCAGCGGGCCTTCCGTCAAGTCGCTGCTGGGCCTTCCTCTCATGCACTCGAAGGAGTCTCTGTGTCGCGAGTGGTGGAAGATCCCAAACCAGGACAACTGATTTATGATCCACATCACCCGGATGCCAATCCCAAAGGGTTCGTCCGTCTTCCAAACGTGAACGTGATGGAAGAAATGGTGAACATGATCGGTGCATCACGGGCCTATGAAGCCAATGTGCAAGCGATCAACGCGACGCGCGCCATGTGGAACAAGGCGCTTGAGATTGGGAGGTAGAGATGAGTCAGCTGTATGGTGTGACATCCGGTATCACTCCCATTGCCGATGTGGCGCAAGCAGGGTCGGCAGGAGCCGCCGGAACTTCAGGAACCTCAGGGTTCATGGATTCTCTCAAGTCGGCCATCGAGAGAGTCAATGATACGCAGGTGGAAGCTGGCCGAGCAGTCGATGCTCTCATGACCGGCGACACGCAGGACATACATCGTACGATGGTCGCGCTGCAACAGGCAGACGTATCGTTCCAACTCATGATGCAGATCCGGAACAAGCTGGTTGGGGCATATGAAGAAATTCAGCGGATGCAGGTGTGATTCAACGGGCACAGTAAGGGTGCGAGGCCGGTATGCTGTCTAAGTTCACCATCAACCAACGGATGATTATCCTCCTTGCCTTGGCGGGGTCTGTTGCTGGTCTCATTGCTCTTACGCTCTGGACACAGCAACCAGACATGCAAGTGCTGTTCACGAACCTTGGCAGTGAAGATGCGGCGGCGATCATCGACAAACTCAAAGAAACAAAGGTGCCCTACGAAACCACTGGTGGCGGGTCAACTGTCCTAGTGCCAAGCGAACAGGTCCATGACTTGCGCCTCCAACTCGCGACGCAAGGGCTTCCTCACGGAGGCGGGGTCGGATTCGAGATTTTTGATCGAACCTCGATCGGCATGTCGGAATTCGTCCAAAAACTCAACTATCGTCGAGCGCTACAGGGTGAGTTGGCCAGGACCATTGCACAGATGCCGGAGGTAGAACGGGCTCGGGTCCATCTCGCCATTCCAGAACGGCGACTGTTTGCGAGCGAGCAGGAAAAAGCGCGCGGCTCCGTCATCCTGACGCTTCGCAATGGACAACAACTGAGTCAAGCACAAGTGCAGGGAGTGATTCATCTCGTATCGAGCAGCGTAGAAGGGTTACAGGCTCGTGATGTGACCATCGTGGATGGGCATGGCCGCATGCTGTCGGCGACAGTGACGGATGATGCGTCCGGCTTGACCAACACACAGCTTGATTATCAACGCAATGTCGAAAAAGATGTGGAGACACGCATTCAAACGATGGTTGAGCGAATCGTGGGACCGAACAAGGCGGTGGTGCGCGTATCCAGTCTTGTGGATTTCCGCAAGGTAGAGACGACGGAAGAGCGCTACGACCCGAACAGTCAAGTGGTGAGGAGTGAACAGCGTGGGCAAGAAAAAGCCAATGGCACCAACGGAGTCGGGGGTGGAGTTCCAGGTGTCGAGTCGAACGTGCCGCCAGGTACGGACCAAGAGCCCGCGCAAACCAGTTCAAACAACAGCCAAACGAAAAATGAGACCGTGAACTACGAGATTAGTCGAACCGTGTCAAAAATTGTGGAGCCGGTCGGTGTTATCAAGCAACTCTCTGTGGCCGTTCTCGTCGACGGCATGTATGAACCCATTAAAGCTGGCGAAGGAGACACAACAGACGCGCCAGCCGCGGCGCGTAAATATATTCCGCGTTCGGAAGAGGACTTAAAACGAATCGAGGATATTGTCAAGAAAGCAATGGGATTTTCAGCTGAGCGACAGGATCAGGTGCAAGTGGTCAATGTTCAATTTGGAACGGGACCAGATGAGCCACAAGGGATGGTGGCAGAAGCGACGGCGGAAGGTCCCAAAGCGTGGTTGCCCTATCTGCGGTATGGTGTAGGCATCCTTCTGTTCACGGTGATTCTCCTGTTTGTCGTCCGTCCGCTGCTGGCGATGTTGGGATCGACGACCGAGCAAACGCAGGCAGAAGCATCGGTCTCTGCCCTGCCTGGTCGGGCCGGGATGACCGAAGCATCATTAACACATGCCCCGGATCGGACACAGATCATCGACATGGCCAGGAAGAACCCTGACACGACGGCTGTTGTCGTGAAACAGTGGCTCAAAAATCCAACGTAACATAGAGATGGCGAAGAATCTGACGGGCGAACAGAAAGCGGCCATTCTCCTTCGAGCCATCGGTGAGGAGGCAGCCGCCCAAGTCATGAAGCAACTTGATCCGAAGGAGATCAAGAAGCTGGGAAGCTTCATGAACGGGACGGCGAATATTTCTCGCGACGAGGAGGAGGCGGTTATTTCAGATTTTCAAACGGCAAGTGCGACGGGGGGAATTCAGTTTCAGGGAAAGGAGTTCATCAAGACGGTGCTGACGAAGGCACTAGGGCCAGAGAAGGCGGGGCGGATCATCGAATCGATGACGCAGAAAAGCTATCCGGGTCTGGAAGCGTTGAAGTGGGTGGACGTGAAAACCCTGACTCAAATGCTGAAGGTCGAACATGCGCAAACGGTCGCAGTGGTTCTCGCCAATTTGGAGAGTGACCAAGCCGGGCAAGTGCTGTCTGCCCTGCCTGAAGACATGCGAGGAGATGTGGCCATTCGGCTTGCTACGATGGAGGAAGTACAGCCGGACGTCCTCGAGGAACTGAGTGAAACCTTACAAGAAACCCTCTTGGCAAGCAAAGAAATGGGAGCTCAGAGCGTCGGAGGGGCCGAGGTCATCGCCAATATCTTGATGCGGATGGACAAGACGAATGAAGGCGGGATCATGACGAGAATTTCAGAGAAAAGC
The DNA here is from genome assembly GCA_029881435.1 of Nitrospira sp. Lineage (GTDB taxonomy): Bacteria > Nitrospirota > Nitrospiria > Nitrospirales > Nitrospiraceae > Nitrospira_D. The sequence goes on along the minus strand of JAOUMR010000183.1, from coordinate 463 downwards.
CAAACCCTCGCCGATAATATCCGAGCACTCATGTTTGTGTTTGACGACATCGTGAAGGTCGATGACCGTGGGATGCAGGAGTTGATGAAAGAAATCAGCAAAGATGACTTGCCCGTTGCGCTGCGGGGTGCCAATCCTGACGTGAAAGAGAAATTCTTCAAAAATATGTCCAGCCGTGCCGCCGAAATGTTGAAGGATGATATGGAGACCAGGGGGCCGGTCAAGATTTCGGATGTCGAACGAGCTCAACAAAATATCCTGAAGGTGTGTCGCAAACTCGAAGAGGAGAACCGTATCGTGATCGCCGGCGTAGGAGAGGAGATGTTGTAGTGAAGGGAACGACGGCATCAGCGGGAACGTTTCGCGAACATGAACTTGGCCGACAGCAGGGGACGATCCTCATCGTTGATGATGAAGAGGGGATTCGCAATCTGTTCATTGAACTATTCCGACCGGAACAAGT
>JAOUMR010000093.1 GCA_029881435.1 Nitrospira sp. | reverse complement strand
TTGCAGAAGGGTGAACGTCTGGCCGACCGCATCACTGCGCAACTCACCGAGATGGCGCGTCGCCCCGCACTTGTCCGTTCGTTCTTCAGACATCCAAGTGTTGCCTATATTTCTGCCTGCTGAGTAAGGGCTCCGTTCTACTTGTCTTTACATGTGGAATGCCCGTGTAGTTCGTATTGCTTTCTGTAATGCGGCGATACCGGTTGAATCGAGGAGGAACCGTTAGTTGAGATCCGTGTCATCCCTCGTATACAATCCAACCCCCATTTCTCTGGGGGTCGCCGATTATGACTGTGGGTGCCGATGTTGATCAATCCAAATTGAGGAGGGGGTCGGTCATGAAAGCATTCTCTTTACTGTTGGTAGTGTTTGTGTCGACGCTGCCGGTCGTCGACCTACATGCAAGTGAGCCAGAACCCATCACCTGGGGTTATGAGGGTGACCGGGGACCGTTCCATTGGGGGCGCCTCGGGCCAGAATTTTCCCTCTGCGATAAGGGCATGTCGCAATCCCCGATTGATCTATTACGAAGCCATAAGATTACTCTCGACGACATCCAGTTTTCATATAAGGATGCACCCTTCCATGTGATCAATAATGGGCATACGTTGGAAGAACTCGAACCGCTTTCGGAAAGGGTCAAGTCTCGGTACCCCAAGCACGGTCAGACCGTCGTCCATTTTGACAAGGACAGCACCATTGTGTTCGACGGCGACCTGTACCTCCTGGAACAATTCCATTTCCATGCCCCGAGCGAGCATACTGTTGATCAGAGGCACTACCCGATGGAGCTACACCTCGTTCATCACAACGAACGGCATGAAGCGGCGGTGGTGGCCGTCTTTATGGAGGAGGGCAAGCACAATCCATTCTTCGAGACGTTCTTGGAGCATGCTCCTGCCAAGGTAGGCGAAGTCATCGACGATCACGAACACCAGGTGAACCCGATGGATCTCCTGCCCAAGCGCCGGTCCTACTACCGCTATTTTGGGTCCTATACGACCCCGCCCTGTCACGAGGGTGTCATTTGGGCGGTGATGCATGATCCTATTGAAGTCTCTGCGGAGCAGATCCAGCGGTTCCGCGCCCTCTTAGGCCACGACAATGTGCGGCCGACGCAACCGTTACATAAACGTTTTGTCTTAGAATCGAATTACGGAAGCGGCACTGTACAGACAAAATAGCGGTTCCCACCCATCGTGGGCCTAATCCCCTTGCCAGGCTTGATGTGGGAGCCCCGCATGCCTTTATCCCCCCTCCCTTTGAGGCATTGTGAAGTTCGCATAGCCTCAGGCATAAGTAGTACCCGCGAATCATGTAGAACCGCAACCATGTCACAAATACTAAACTTGAGCCAGCTTGCCAGCGACGAGGAAGTCCAATACCTGACCTCTCTGCTCGTCTATCACCTCGTCGATCGGTGCGGAGGGCAACTGCAGTTCACCGCGGAGGAGGTTCGTCAGATCCGAGAGAATCTCTCGACGAAGATGGTGCAGATCCAACTTGGAGATGACTTACGGCTTCGCATCATCGATCGCCTGCCTGAACTCCAGTAAGCTGCCTGCTCCCAAACGGAATAAGGCCACTGGAGCTATCCTGCCTCCTCCGACGTGTATGGTCATGGCCATTTCTCCCTGTTGATGCTGTACGCCGCTTCGGTCGCCGGTCCAGCGAGAATCTGCTTCCGACGCCCCCGCGAGACCTGTAAGACTCGTTGCCTTTCCGACAAGACTCACCGTTGCCGCACACGATTACAGGTTGATGTAAAACTGCAAGAGGAGGATGTGGTTGATGAGGTTTGCGTTGCCGGGCAAACTCCGGCTGTTGAGCATCTGGTTTTGATATCCAAGATCCACATTGAGGTATTGATTAAAGGATTTGTTTACACCGAGAAAAAAACGGTTCTGATCTATTCCGGCTCCTGGACCCTTGCCGCTCGGGACTCCCACTGTATTTACGTTGATAAAAATTTCGTCATAGCCGACGAGCGCCCAGTCCGGCGCCATGGGCAAGGGGTACGACAGCTTCAGCATCTGACGGAAACGGACGGCGGTCCCGTCTGCATGCTCGATCCATCGCTCTTCCAACCTCGTGCGACTCATAAAATTAAAGCTGCCGAACTTTTGTGTGTAGATAGCCTGTTGAAAGATCCGGTTCTCTTGGAAGAACGGCGACTGTGGTGCCGCATGTGGTTGATTGAAGTTGCCGACCCAGGCATAGCCTTGCCAGATCGAAAGATGCTCCGTCAGCTGATAGCCAATTGCCGGGCGGAGTAACAGCTGGTCAATATTCGTGACATCATCCCCGATACGAGGGTTCGCCTCCATGTAGGCGATGAACTTCGAGGGGAGGGAGACGGTCAGATACACCGGGGTCCAGAGTCGGAAATCCGATCTCGTGTTGGGTCCTAATTCCGTATACGCCTGCACGGGCGTTACTCCGACCCCTGACAGGCTCCAGACCAGAGCACTGATTGCAACCAGGCGTACCATCTCCCGTACCCATCGAACTGTTTGTACCCTTTCCATGCACCCCCTCCAATGCGGGCAGATATCCGCTACTCTCGTGACAACCCCGCGTGTTGGTCACGGGCCTCAAATGGTCAGAAATTATTCTTCTTTATCTTTGTCTCAGCAGACTTCAGCCGCATTCCTCATCACACCACGGCCTCTTGTCGAGGAAAATGAGGTGGGTTCGGGACTCACCTTCGGACAGCCTTTTACAACTTCTGATATGCAAAATGCCAGCACAAAATGAGCCTTGAGGGAATGATTCTTCGAGGCCGTCCATTGCGCCGGTTTATGGATTGTGCTAGCTACTTATCATGGTGTATGTCTCCTCATCTATTGCCATCCCGGATCACGAGATCGAGATCCATGCCGTGCGGTCTCAAGGCGCAGGAGGGCAGAACGTCAACAAGGTTTCGACTGCCATACATCTCCAGTTCGATATTCGTGCCTCTTCCCTGCCAGCATTCTATAAAGATGCGTTGCTAAAACTCCGAGATCACCGCATTTCAACCAACGGTGTGATTACGATCAAAGCGCAACAACACAGAACGCAGGAACGTAACCGCGAGGATGCCTTGGATCGATTGCGCCTGTTGATTCAGAGCGTGGCGATCCCGCGCAAGAAGCGAAGGCCGACCAAACCGACGAAGGGCTCACAGAATCGGCGGATTGAGGGAAAGAAACGACAGGGGCGATTGAAAACGTTGAGAAGAACCGTCGACTGACTCACGACGAACGGGCTTGTCCGGACGGCCTTCGCCTGGTTTGGGATGGCTAGGACCGAGGGTGTTTGACCTTGATCGCGTTGGCCCGTGCCTGCTGCAGCAGCGTTTTCGCCTCAGGGATGAATTCAGATTGTTGGTGCTTCTGCGCAAGGGCAAGCGCATCGGATGCCAGGACCATCGCTTCGTCGTGCCGGCCATGCTGACACCAGACCCTGGCAAGCGCGAGCCTCGCATTGACCGCTTTCGGAGCCTGTTTGACGACTTGCTGTAAGAGTTGTTCCCCTTTTTCGATGTCTCCTCCCAATACACTCGGTAACCTGACCAGGAGCGTCCCCTTCGCGGAGCGTGCCTCGATGTGAGCAGGATTGAGTTCAAGGGCCCGATCGAGTTCGTGCATCATGCGGCGGAGCCCGAAGAGCGAGGTGAGGGATTCGCCGTCGATGCGGAGCAGCTCTCCCAGATTGCAGAACAGTGCAAAGTGCGCATCGGCGCTCCCTTCATCCGAGGCAACTGCCTGCTCGCCTAGAAGCTGTCCTTGCTGAAAATGGGCGAGACGCCTGTCTCGAGCTGTCGCCAGTCTCCCCTGATGACATTGTTTGAGCGCCTGTTTGGCAAGCGATGGACCGGCATCCAACGCGAGCGACGGCATAGGCAGAAACAACATGCTGCCTGCAGCACTGGCTACTACTAGAAGAACCTTCATCTGTCGCATGGCGTACTCCGATAGCACGATGGTGTTGCTGGGAGAAATCGTGGAAACGATAGCAAGCCGAGTGCCATCTTCACCATCCGCTGAACATTTTCAAGCGATTGATATACTCTCGTAATCTGCTGAGACCTTTTGTCAATTGATGAAAATTCGTGACAGATGCACAAGGGTGCGCAAGCCTGTGAACAGAGGAGTACATGAAAGTGTCCTGGGATTGTCTGCGGTGGATGCTGGCGTTCGGCGGGTTACCGCTCAGCCATTTACTTGGTCAGCAGAACCGACCATCCCCAAAATGTTGAATCCTCCATCGACATAAATCACTTCGCCGGTAATACCCCGTCCCAGGGAGCTTACCAAGAACAACGCCGTGTCGCCAACCTCACCCTGTTCGGTCGCGCGACGAAGCGGCGCAGCCTCTTTGTGATGGTCGACCATCTTTGTGATACCTGATACACCACGTGCTGCCAGTGTCTTAATCGGCCCAGCCGAGATCGCATTCACACGGATGTTCAATGGGCCGAGGTCGTACGCCAAATACCGCACACTCGACTCCAGCGCCGCTTTGGCCACCCCCATCACATTGTAGTGTGGAACAACGCGCTCGCTGCCGAGATACGTCAGAGTCACCACGGAACCTCCTTCGGTCATCAACGGCAATGCCGCCTTCGTGACCGCCACCAGGGAGTAGGCACTGATGTCGAGTGCCATCGCAAATCCCTGTCGCGTGGTATTCACAAATTGACCGGAGAGTTCCTCGCGAGGAGCGAAGGCCAATGAATGAACGAGAAAGTCGATCTGGCCGAAGTCTTTCTGTACCTGTTGCATAAGGGACGCAATCTCTCCGTCCTGACTTACATCGCAAGGGAACGATTTGGCACCGGGCAATGTCGCGGCAAGCTCTTCCACATTCTGTTTGAGTCGCTCGTTCTGATAATTGAGGAAGAGTTGCGCTCCCTGGCCGGCTACCGACTGGGCAATCGCCCACGCGATACTGTGCTTGTTCGCCACACCGATGATGAGTCCTTTTTTCCCTTGTAAGAACATGGACACTGCTCTCCTTGGTTAAAAGATCGCGTCGCTCATTCCGCGAGGCGACGCGTTGTGTATCTTTCGTTTCACTCATGAAGTACGGGGTATATGCGATAGTACCAGAGTGATGATCAACATTACGCGGTTATACCCAAAACCCCGTTTGAACGTCTGGGCCTCGAAGATAGCACGATTGGGCCCTGCCGTGAAACGATGCGACGGCGATGAGTCAGCATATCTCCTGAGGCAGTTTAGTAAAAATTCACGCCATTCCGCCACAGAATCCTGCAGGGAAAACCCTTCGCAGCTTCATGAGAGCCGCTTGGTAACTTATGGATTCTACACACAAATGCACAGGTGATCGTGAATCACGTGAAACGGCACCAAGCTTGCTGTGTACTCAGATACGTGCCGAATAATCGGTACACATTTTTTAACTTCATGGAGGATTTAGTTATGAAGACCATGTTGATGGCAGTGATGGCAGTGGCAGTGGCAGTGACCTTCAGCGCACCGTCTTTCGCTGGCGACAAGAAGGGCGAGAAGAAGAGCGGCGGACAAGTTGTGGTGTACGGCGATGAGAAGAAGAAGGAAAAGGGCGGTCACGCCGATGACATCTTCGCGGCGGAAAAAGACAAGAAGGGCGGCAAGGCTGACGACACCTTCGCCGAGAAGAAAGAGAAGCCAGGAAAGTAAGAATCCTGCTTCTTTCGTTATATACGCGGACAAGGGGCACTTCCTCACGGAAGTGCCCCTGTATTATTTCACACAGTTACTGTCAGCGTTTCTTTTATCGATCTGGCCCACGCCCGATGCTCTTCTTCCAGGGGCTAGAGTCGGCCTCTCACATTCTGTATATAGACGGCCTGTAAGCCGATGATCGTTTTCCCGTCCCGGATGGTGCCATCCTGAATTTTTTCGATCGCTTCATCCAGCGACATTTCAACGATTTCCAACACTTCATCCCGATCCAGGTGTTGCTGCCCTTTTGTCAGCCCGATGGCCTTGTAGATATGGATCACTTCGTCGGCGAAGCCTGGGGCCGTGAAGATGCTGGAAAGCAGTTGGAACGATGCCGCACGATAGCCGACCTCTTCTTCCAGTTCTCTCGCGGCGCAATTCAAAGGATCTTCACCCCGGTCCAGTTTGCCGGCTGGAATTTCGTAGATGAATCCCCCGGCTGCGTGCCGGAACTGTCGAATCAAGACGACGGTTCCATCGTCCTTGAGCGGAACGACCGCAGACGCTCCGGGATGGCGGATGGTTTCGAGATCGACCGTGAAGCCATTCGGTAACTGCACGGTATCCACGTTCAGCGTCACGACCTTCCCCGTGTAGATATTGCGAACCATGCGCGATGCTCCTCAGCTACGTGTCATCGCCGCCCCATGTTGGAACCCGTCGATAGGGCCTGTCTCGCTTACGATGAGGGACGCTTATAAAATGGAGGTTTCACGATCTTCGCTGGGACCAGCTTCCCTCGGACATCGATCATGATGCCGGTCTCGGGTGTTGCATATTGTGAAAGTACATAGCCCAAGCCAATCCCCTTTTGGAGAAGTGGTGACAGATTGCCGCTGGTTACTTCTCCGATTGGTTCGGACGACGAGGACACCATCGTAAACCCATGACGAGGCACGCCTTTTTCTAACAGCTCAAACCCAACGAACCGCCGGGGCGGTCCTTCTTTCTGTTGTTTTGCGAGCACTGCTTTCCCGAGAAACTCGCCTTTCTCAACGCTCACCGCCCATTCGACTCCTGCCTCAATGGGCGTTGTTCGTTCATCGATATCGTTCCCGTAGAGCAGGTACCCCATCTCGAGACGAAGAAGATCTCGCGCGCCGAGCCCGGCCGGTTTGAGTCCGAAGGCCTTCCCCGCGCCCAACAAGGCATCCCAGACAACAGGAGCGTCTCCATAGACATAGAACTCATAGCCAAATTCTCCGGTATAGCCGGTGCGCGCAATAAGACATTCCACACCGCTGACTCGGACCCTCGCTGACTGTCTCAGTTTGAGCTGAGCCAACATCGACAGACCCAGCGCCGCGACAATGGATCGTGTCGCAGGCCCTTGCAACGCGATCTGTGCAATTTCCGTCGAACGATCTTGGATGTGACAATCAGAAAGTCCCTGCCTGTGTTTGAAGAGCCAGGCGAGAATCTTGGTTCGATTGGATGCGTTGGCGCACAGTAGAAATTCTCCCGGTTGTTCCAGCCGATAGACGAAGATATCGTCAAGGATCCCGCCCTGCTCATTGCAGACCATTGAATAGTGCGCCTGCATGGGGTTCAGTCCGGCGAGATCATTCGTCGTCATGCGTTGGAGGAAAGATTCCGCCCCGGTGCCGTTCACGACCAGTCGCCCCATATGGCTGACATCGAAGAGCCCGGCCTTGGTGCGGACGGTCTGGTATTCGTCCACCACCCCGCTGTACTGGATGGGCATCTCCCATCCTGCGAAATCAACCAGCTTCCCGCCGGCGATGCGATGTTGGGCGATGAGGGAGGTATGCAGCACGGTCGCGCTACTTTACCCCGAGCAATTCAACGTCGAAAATCAGGGTCGCGTTCGGCGGAATGACCCCACCCGCACCGCGGGATCCGTAGCCCAGGTCGGACGGGATGGTGAGCTTGCGCTTTCCACCCACTTTCATACCTTGCACCCCCTCGTCCCAGCCTTTAATGACGCGTCCACCGCCAAGAGGGAACGGAAATGGCTGGCCGCGGTCGACTGAGCTATCGAACTTCTTGCCGTTTTCCAACCAGCCGGTGTAGTGCACGGTTGCTGTTTTTCCAGCGACAGCCACATCACCGGTTCCCAGGACCTGATCGATATATTTGAGCCCGGACGAGGTGGTGATTTCTTGGCCGGCTGAATTGTTCTCAGTTGCTGCCATGGTGCCTTCTCCTCCCAGAATCAGTGTGAACGCCACGAGGGTACAGGTTGCTGCCAGATACTGATAGGTCATGGTTATCTCCTTCCGATTCTTCTATGGCACGGGAGAGCAAGCCCGGTCAACTGCGGTCCGATGCTGCCGGACGTTCCGCAAACAGGGCCATGCTGGCAGTATATCCGTGGAGAAAGTTCCGATGCCCGATGGGGCCGATCTCACCCTGCGCAAAGAAGCCTGCCATGGGGATCGAACCCAGTTGTTCTGCGACGGTTCCAGCGTCGTGGTTCGGCCGTCCAAAGAGTCCCTGGCCGCGACCGCAACAACTGAACATCAGCCCGCCGAGAGGAGGAGATTGGTGACTGGATCGATCTGCGGCGAGGAGGGAATTCAAATCTTCGCTGGCTGATTCGGCGTCCCGGAGATGAAACTGGACTGTCTGTCCTTCTTGGACGACCTCTCCAACCGCGACGGCACCCGAGGTGCGATCGGCACCGAGCAGATTCCGAATGAGAAAATCACCACGCTCAAACCGATTCCGATGTTCATCGATAACAATACCGAGATGAAGGGCACGCTGGCGGTCCTCATCAGATAATGACTCGAACACAGCTTGCAGCCGTTCCAGCGCCGGAACCCCTCCGAGTTCGTGAATGAGATTGCGTTCGACTTTCGTTACCACAAAGCGTTCACCGATGAGGCGACAGCCCTGGGAGATGATCGGTCGAATCTCCACGGCCCCTGACAAACGAACCCCGACCATCCCTCCATCGAGGACCTCATCGTTGAAGACGAGCCGATTCATGCCGGCTTCCTGTCCACCTCCAGCCAATCCCCCGATGGCTTTCGCGGTAGGATATCGCTCTTCCAACAGCCCAAGAATCTCCTGCACGGGGGTGGTAAAAGGATCGGCCAGCACAAGGAAGGTGGCCTCCTCTGCCCCCGGCTCCGGCCATCCGGCGAGGTGAAACTGGTCTTGCGTGGGAGAAAAGGAGGATCGTACCGGGTGGAGATCGACGCCTGGGAGCGCCGCGGCCCATACCGTGAGGGCTGGTGTGGTTTCCAATTCTTCCGCTCCGGAGATGACCCCTTCCCCACTGCAGCCGATGAGGAGCTGTGGGCGGAGCGCACCCATGAGGATGTTGGTCGCAAGGTCGGCCTGTGCGGCATGATGAGCGGAAAAAAATAGGCATGCGAGATCGATCGAGGCGCTACCCATTTGCGCCTGAATGGCGTCGGCCACATCCTGAGCCGCACTCTCGGTATCGATCGTTTTCGACAGGGCTGAGGCGAATCGCACGTTAGTACCTCGTTGTCCAGAACATGAAAGACGAACCCGGCGAGAGCGCGGGGTCAGACCCCTGGATCCATCCGCTGAGATCGAGTCTGCGCGAGTTTTTTATAGTACCGCCAGAGGTAGGAATGGTAATCGTCGACTTGCGCGAGAAGATAGTGGAGTTCGGTCGGATCTTCGCTTTCGAGCGCCTGAATCATCCTCGTTTTCAGGAACTCGCTGAAGGCCTCGGTCTTTTGCACCGCCGTCAGCAGTTGCAAGCCGCCACCAATTTGGTATTCGCCCATCGACCTCGCGACCTCCGTTCAGGAATTAATCGGAAGGATAGCGAGACCAGCCAGGAAATAGCAAGAGTATGTGCCATGCGTGATGGCGCGCTACGGTTCCCCCTGTTCGCGCTCATCACCGTCACCGTGACGACATGTATCTACTGGGTCTGTGCGGCAGTCAATGATTTGAGACGTCCCAGATCAATCGCTTCAACCCGATGGCCGTCTCGCCCGATCACGGTCGTCGCAGCCGTCAGCGCGTTCAAGATCGCCTCCTCGGTCGCTTCGACGGTGGCGGTGATCAGCGGATTGAGATGCGTGTCGGCAAGATGAGTCAGATTGTAAGTTGGTTCCTTGGGGTAGTGCGGAATGACGTTGGCAGTAGAGAAGGCGAGCATGAAGTCGCCGCTGCCGTGGCGCGCCGTGGAGCCGGTGCGGGCAAGTCCCAGTGCGGCGCGTTTGGCGACCCGCATGAGCTGGCGGCCATCGAGCGGTGCGTCGGTAGCAATGATGACAATAATCGATCCCTCACTCTGGCCGGGCGAGATCGCTTCCGAGACCTGGGCCGGTGGTTCGTACAACTTGCCGACCGGAACGCCACCAACGACAAGCTCCGGTTTGCGGCCGTGGTTTGCGTTGACCAGAACACCGACGGTGTAGGCTCCTTGGTTCTCGGGGAGCTTCCTAGAGGCGGTGCCGATGCCGCCTTTGAAGCCATATGACACCATGCCAGTCCCAGCGCCGACAGTGCCTTCCTTGACTGGGCCGCTGCTCGCCCCGTCGAGAGCGGCAATCACGTCTTGCTCAGAGACGTGCCGACCTTGACTGTCATTCAAACGGCTGTCGTCGCATTCCGCCACAACTGGAGTCAGCGTGTCGTCGGAGATCCCGATCTCTGGATACTGTTTGATCATCCAGCTCATGACGCCGTTCGCCACGCGAGGGACGTTGAGGGTGTTGGTCAGCGCAATGGGGTATTCAAGAAAGCCCGATTCCGCCACCCAGGCGAGGCCGGTCATTTCCCCGGTACCGTTCAGAACGAAGGCTCCGGCCGGCACCTTGTTGTGCCACACATCGTCCCGTGGCACGATGACGGTGACCCCGGTACGCACCGGTCCTTCCCCTGGCTTGAGCTTCCCCTCGCCGGAAATGAGTGTCGTGTGACCGACTTTGACCCCTGCGACGTCGGTGATGGCGTTGAGGACACCGGGCTGGTATTGCCCAATCTCGAGACCGAGATCCCTCAGACGTTTGCGCTCTTGCTCCGATTCAGCCGCCGCGGTTGAAGCACAACCGGACAGCCACATAACCAAGCACACGAGCACGAGCACCAGCAGCCCAGCATCTCTTCGCCCGGTCCCCGCCATACATGGCATGGATCTAAACTTCATGCGTACTGCCGTGATGAGGAATCCGGACATCGATCTGCGGATGTTCCGTCTGTATAGCAGCTCCCAATGAGAGGGCTTGCTTCTCCTCACCATGGACAATGAAAATCGTGCTCGGCAGGGGATCAATGGATCGCACGTAGGCCAACAGATCGTTACGGTCGGCATGCGCCGACATGCCGTTGAACTTGACAACTTGGGCACGTCTTTGCGTGGGCACTCCGAAGATGGGAACCACATCCCAGCCTTCGACAAGCTTCCGCCCCAGCGTATGTTCGGCTTGAAATCCGACGATCACGATCACGTTGGCCTCGTCCTGAATGGCATGCTTGAGGTGATGCAGAATGCGGCCCCCTTCACACATGCCCGAGGATGAAATAATGACACAGGGTCCGCGCATGGCGTTCAGGCGCTTACTCTCTTCCGGTGAGGACACAAAGTGAATGTAGCGAGAGGCAAAGACATCTCCGGCATCGGAGAATGTCTTGGAGGTCTCTTCGTCGTAACATTCAGGATGCCGTTTGAACACCTCTGTCGCCTTCCCGGCGAGTGGCGAGTCGATATAGATCGGAATTGGGTCCACACGACCTTCTTCAACCAATTCTTTGATACGCATGACTAACTCCTGCGTACGCCCCACGGCGAACGCAGGGACGATAATCTTGCTCTTGTGTGTGCGAGCATGGTGGAGGAGGTCTTGCGCTTTCTTTTTCATCTCCTCGCCGAGCTGCTCATGAAGCCGATCGCCGTAGGTGGATTCCACAATGAGGACATCACAGGGAGGCGGAGGTTCCGGATCACGCAGGATCGGCATGTGCGCACGGCCTAGATCCCCACTGAACAGGACAGTGGTCGTGTTGCCCCGCGCGCTGTACTTCACGCGGACCGCGGCCGATCCTAAGATATGGCCTGCATCATGAAATGACGCCGTAAGTCGTGGCGCGATCTTGACTTGATCTCCATACCGCTCGCCCTCAAAACGCTTCAGAATCTTCTGGACATCGTCGCTGTCGTACAAAGGTTGGATGCAAGTCCTCCCTCGTCTTCGCTCTTGCTTATTGACGTAACGGCAGTCGTATTGCTGCACACGAGCGGAATCCTCTAGCATGATCCCCGCAAGATCCGCCGAGGCCCTGGTGAGATAGACTTTTCCCGCGAAGCCTTGTCGGGGCAGGACCGGCAACGCACCTGAGTGGTCGATGTGGGCATGCGACAGCAAGACCGCCCCAATCGACTTTGGTGGAAACCCCAGATCCCGATTCTTCCGAACGGCTTCTTCCCGACGTCCCTGAAACATCCCACAATCGAAGAGGAGTCGAAATCCTGGTACTTCCAACATGTGCCGGCTTCCGGTGACTGAGCGCGCCGCGCCGTAGAAAGACAGCTTCATTTGGTTGTCACTCCATAGTGGTGCGTGATGAGGTCCCAGGCCTCTTTCGCAGTCTCGGCATACTGAAAGAGCTGAAGGTCTTTTTGTGAGATCAGGCCGTTGTCGACCAGCACCTGCCAGTTAATCAGGCTGTCCCAAAAGCTTCGCCCGATCAACACCACCTGGACACTCTCTGTTTTCCCCGTTTGAAGCAACGTTAAGGTTTCGAACAATTCGTCCAGTGTGCCGAAGCCACCGGGGAATGCCACGAGTGCTTTCGCGCGAATGAGGAAGTGCATTTTTCTGATTGCAAAATAGCGAAACTGAAAGCTGAGGCTTGGGGTGATATACCGGTTAGGGTATTGTTCATGCGGCAAGGTGATGTTCAGCCCGATGGATTTGGCGTTCACGTCGGCCGCGCCTCGATTCGCAGCCTCCATAATCCCAGGTCCACCCCCAGTCACAATAACGTAGTCGCAATGTCCATCAATTTGGCAGCTCGATGAAACGAGGCTGCCGAATTCGCGTGCCACGTCATAGTACTTGGCCAGGCCCATCTGCCGACGGGCAATCGCCACTCGTTGTTGCAGCCCAAGATCGCCAGGTGCTCGAGCGGCCTCCTCTTCTGCCAAGACGAGCGTGTGTCTGGCGGCGGCCGGCTCGTGAAGCCTCGCGCTGCCGAAGACGACGATTGTCGACTGGATACCTTCTTCACGCTGAATCAGCTCCGGCTTCAGGAGTTCGAGCCCGATGCGAATGGGGCGCAACTCGTCCCGCTGCAGAAACTCTGTATCTTCATCAGCTGGGATATACGATGACGACTCGTCTTGACCGAGCAGGTTGGATGGATCAGTGGGAATGTCCGAATGCATGGCACAGCATTATAGCGGCACTGTTGACAGGCGGCAATTTACAGGAGACAAAG
>JAOUMR010000182.1 GCA_029881435.1 Nitrospira sp. | reverse complement strand
AGTGAGAGTGGTCATTCGCTTTCCCCAAAGCAGACGGTAGAGGGAGATTGTGCGACCGTCGGCATCCGGCCACGAGCGGAAGTTCGGCGCCGAGATCACCTCGCCATAAAGCGGTCCTCAGCCCTGCCGCATTGACGATAGAACTCAGCGATACCGGGCCAAGAGTGTTCGACATGAAACCGAGGCGAAATCCGGGCGTTCGCTGGAGTGCTTTGGTTAGGGCTTTGCATCTGGATTCTGGCCGCTGAGAATTGCGCTCGTACCATTGAGCCACTCCATCTCCTGCGGCCCCGAAAAGTAGCGGATTACATCGACGGCCCTTACCACGAGGGTTGTAGGTGACTCTTGCAAGTACACTGCGTATGGCGAATCATCAAAACTCGGCGACGATCCCCATTGGTGGTGCGACTTCAGGTGTACAGTCGCATCCCGGACCGATTCAAGCTCACGAAATTTCTCCCAAGTAACTGTACCCTTCGGAGATGCACACTTCAGCAGCTTTGGCAAAACCAGATCAATCTTCTCGCCCGTTGGGAGACGCTCGATTTGCTCGCGCCCCATAAGTTCTTCACTCTTTCGTCGCCTCACTCTCATCTGCCCTCGGAGAGCGTAAGCAATCTTGAAGTTGCAATAGGCTTCGATGGCTTGAAACGCGAAGATGGTCGCGGTGAAGCAACGCTCGAAATAGTCGAACAGCTCGTGTGTCGCTTTGCTCGACAACAACTGAATCGTTCCATCCGGGCTAGGGATCCGAGCCGTGATTAAGCGGGCGCGCATCAGGTCCGCCTGCCGAGAAGTCTTGGCCGCTATGCTGAGTGCAATAGCAACAGCGCTTGGAGTCAAGAATGCCGTACGTCCGTCGGGAGTGTCGACAATCGAGGTTAGCACCAATTTCGATCCTGCTTGATGGGATGGTCCACCTGGATATGCCGCTGGTACGTCGTGCGCTACAGTGGCAGCTGCTTGTATGCGCCAATCAATTGACATATGTTGTAATATTATTGCCCCAACGGCAGCATTGAACGGAGCGAAGCGACGCTTGCGAGCGTCCCTTTTCGAACGGGTGGTTAGCGACCATTACTTTGGTCGCCTTCGGATTCGCTTCCGAAAGCCTTGGAACGGCCTACGAGCTTTACGTCTTGATCCATTGCCTTCCATGTTTCCGAGGCGACGGCTTTATCCATGTTTTCCCGATAGTCCCTCGAAATGCGATCGGCTTGCCGCCGGGAAATATTTTTATAGAAGTCACCGGCACGTCTTGCTCTTTCAAAGAGATAGCGGCCAAAGGAGTCAGGCAATGTATACGTCTGCGATCCAATGGCACCATGACTTACATGGATGAGGCTACCTTGCCATTGCCGAGGACTCGCCATGTGAATGAATCCGACGACTACAACCCGTCCCATCTTGGAATAGATGAAGGCCTCCTTGCTCTTGCACGCGGCATCGAACTCGACTGAGCGCAGAATGTACCTGTTTAAATTTGGGGGGATTTCAGAGAACGTATGTTCATCGACTACATCCAGCAAGAGCATATGCTGTTGATGTTTACCGGGATGCGGGCTTTCATCCAGGAGGAAAGATCGCCATATTGCAAGGGCTCTATCGGCGGCTTCAATCATCGCAGGAGAAAAGTGCGCAAGATTGTCTTTACGCAAGAATGTTAAAACTCTCCACGAGACAGACACACAGAATTTGGATAACCACGAGCCGTATGCAAATCTCGCAGCCTTCCCGTGGTTTAGCGGCGCATAAATATCTTCGACAAACCGTTTTTCCCATTGGCCAAAGCGTTGTTCGCAGGCGGAGCAGAGCAGCGGGACTCGTAGGCCGTCTTGGACTCTCTTATTCAATTCTGGCCTGAAGCGCAGGAAGCCGGTCGCAGAGGACTCCTTTAGCCACCGAAACACGAAGGCTGGAATAATGTGACTATCCTGCAGGTCGGCTTTCTGGACGCAAAGAGCACAAGGTTCGGCCATGATTGGCAGCTAACTATGTTTAGGCCGATCCGCATAAGAGCCGAATCTGCCATTTTCGGTCCGCATAACACGCCACTACGGTTCGTGAACAATACGCCATAGTCGACGCTTGTTCAATGAGTTGCGACGGTGAGACCATGTATCACGGGTTCTTATGCGGATCGGTGTAAGCCCCCCTCTGGTAGTGGTCGGTCATGTACTTCTGCTTTGGGTCGCGACCTGCCGGTCGCTTCCGACAGCATCTGTCCGATCACGTCTCAGTTTTCTACGCAATATATATCGCTTGACTCCTGTCCTCATTGCGCCCAGGGTGATGTTGTCAGGTGTGAAGCCCCGCTGGCTGTCCTATCCCTCGCGCTTCCTGACCATTCCCAGCGTGACCGATTCCCCAGTCTCCGCCGCGTTTACATCACCGTCTCTCTGACTCGTTGCCGGTTTGGTGGGATGGCCTGCTGATGGAGGCGGCCAGAACGCCGGCCGTGCCGCAGAGGACTACTCGACTCACATCCGCATTCAAACAAGGGAGGAGCAACCATGCTTAATTACGCACTGATGTTTCTGGTCGTCGGCTTGATTGCCGGCGCACTGAATCTCGCCGGGGTCTCGATGGTCGCGGTGCAGATTTCGTGGGTATTGTTTGTCGTCGGGATTGTGTTGCTGGTGATTCATTGGATCAAGGGGCGCACGACTCGACCGGTGTGACCGAAGGGTGACGGGTTGTCCGGTGGTTCTCCGCATCACGACCCGATCCCTACGTCCATCTCAATGGTAAATAAGGAGGGCAATACAATGAATGCTGAGCAACTCAAAGGAAAATGGATGCAGTTCAAAGGTGAACTGAAAGCGAAGTGGGGCAAGTTTACGGACAATGATCTCCAGGAGATCGGAGGGAACTACGACAGATTTGTCGGCAAAGTCCAGGAACGGTATGGCGATAAAAAGCGTGAGCTGATGAAGTGGGCGGATCAGTGGTACCACAAGGCTCCGCCAGCCAAGACGGGGAAAAAGATCCAGTGACCGGAATCAATCGATGAGAGACGTCTTACTCAATAATGAACGAAGTAACGAGAGGAGGTGTGCGATGAGCAAGGAAAGAGGTTCACAGCAAGCAACGCCGACCAAGTCGGTCAGCACGCCCAGGACTAGTTCAGCCGGTGAGAAGGCTGGCCCTGCTGGGCAGACATCAAAGGGAGCTTTGACGCACGACCGCATTGCGCAGCTGGCCTACGACTTATACGAAAAGCGAGGACGGCAAGAAGGCCGGGCTTTGGAGGATTGGTTGAATGCGGAACTGCAACTGGTTGGCGTATTAGGTCAATCATGACAGATACCCGTGAGCATGAAACGTTCACTGCTATGACGACAAGGAGATGAGGCCATGAACACAATCTTACGCTGGGATCCTACGAGCGGAACTCGATGGAATCCTTTCAAGGATCGGGATGAATTGGAAAGCCGCTTGGCGACGCTGTTTGCCGGTCGGGAGGCGACGGGCAACGGAGGAAAG
>JAOUMR010000181.1 GCA_029881435.1 Nitrospira sp. | reverse complement strand
AAAGCGGAGCTTCGGATAGAGCGGTGACGTCGGAGCTGGACGGACGCGCATGCCAACCTCCTGGGTTGCCAAGAGAATCTGGCCACCGATTCTACCTCAATTCCAAATCAACTGCGGAATCCGGGATAAACGGTCGGTAATGGCGTCACTGTAGATAGCAAGTTATCTTGTCCGGTGTATGGAGCCCATGATCTGTCCGGTGTTCCCTCTCCAAGCATGTCAGCGCTGCGCCGAAACTCTTTCACGCGCAGTTGCCCGAGGATCGACGATCAGCCGGGCGCGTGACCGAACGGTCGAGTCCTGCTGGCGCCCGGGCTCAGCCTCGGGTTCGATCAGCCGGCCATCCGACTGATACCGCGCCAAACAGCGCGGGCCATGAAACACGGCCAACGTCTCGTCGGGATACTGGTGGACCCGCACCGTGACTTTCACATAATGGAACCGGTGTCGGTCCGGTGGAATCTGCAGACTCCGGCCTTGATAGCGCACCGTATTGTCCTTGGCCACGACGCGGTCCTCCTGCACGCAGAGGATCTCGGCGAGCGACGTTCCGACCCACGGGATGAAGGCGGTGCCCGGCTCCGCCGCCGCCACCGCAAAGCGCCGATTGTAGGCGGGGAGAAAGTCGGTGAGCAGATACCGGTTCGCCGCCGCCATGTCCGTAATCCCGGCGAGCGCTAACTCTTTGGGCAACCGATCTTGCAGCGTGCGGAAAGTTCGCTCCGACCGGCCGCGGGCTTCCGGCGAGTACGCGGGAATGAGCATGATGCCCAGTTGCTGTAAGGCCCGATGCACCTGCGTCGGTCGGCTCTTGTTCACCGTTCCTCCGGCCTCGTCGGTGTACCAGTAGTGCGACCCGCGATCCGTATAGAGAGAACTAAACAGTCCCTTGGTTTCAAGAACGTCCCGCAGCCCTCGGAAACTGCTCATGGTCCCTTCCTCCTCGACGAAGAAGGCCGAATAAAGGTCACTCGTGGCATCATCCATCGTCACAATGAGATCCCACTGACAGCCGGGCACCCATTCATGGGTCGAGCCATCTTGATGCAGCATCATGCCCGGCAAGGGTTTGCGCGGTCGCTTTTTGCGATGTGCGCCGCGGTGGGGGGCGCGAGGCAGGCGGCCAGCCGCTTGCAGCCGGTTCTTGGTCCAGGTGTAGGACCGCTGCCCCCCATGCTCAGCCTGCCAGCGCTCGTAGAAGTGTTTCACCGTCCAGCCTGTGTACTGGCTCTCATACAGCGTCACCATCTGGAGGGCCTCATCGACGGGGACCGCCCGGGCCGACGCGCGGCCCAGCCGCCGATCCTCCAGTCCCTCCATACCCTCCGCTTCATAGCGGGTACTCCACCGCCGAAACGTGCGTTCCGTCACGCCAAACATCTCTGCCGCCTCCGCCATCGTGAGTTCCCGCCGGTGTCGCCGCTTGTAGAGTCCTTCGAATCGCATCTGTCGCACCTCCTGTAGGACGGTTGCCCGTGTCATGGTGGCCCTCCTTGAGGGCGCACCCTAAACCGGACACTTCACGTGCTACAAAAACCGGACAGATGATGTGCTAGCTACATCGGTAATGGCGTCACTTGCGGCAAGCTCCCAAGGAGCGTACAGTTCTGAGGTGATGAGCGAGCGAACTCTTTCTCCCTGTCCTGCCAGCCCCAACTGTGTATCGACTCTCGCCACGGACGAGGGCCATGCCATCGCGCCTCTTCGCTACACGAAGCCTCGTGCTGAGGCGAAGGAAGCTCTGAAGGCGGCAATTATGACCTTGCCTCGCACGAAACTCGTCGAAGAAGATGCGTCCTACCTGCATTACGAATTCACCTCCCTGCTCCTTCGGTTTGTCGATGATGTCGAATTTCTCTTCGACGATGACGCAAAGACCATCCACTTCCGCTCTGCTTCCCGAACCGGTTACAGCGATCTTGGTGTCAACCGCCAGCGTATGGAGCAGATGCGGGCGCATGTCAGCGGGAAACTTTAGCGGTTTCTCCAATTGTCTTTGGCGCAGTCCATCCTCCTGCTATGATTTCCGACACAGGGGGCTTGATCATGGGATTTAAACGTAAACACTCGCGCATCGATGTCGGCCGTGCCGGTCGATTGCAGCGCGGGGCCCTTTCGGCCCCCTGCAAGGTCCTCGATGTGAGCGAGTCCGGCGTCCAGCTTGAGAGCCGTCTGTTTGTCAAGAAGGGCGAGGTGTTGCAACTCTTAATCGAGCTTGATCGGGGAAAGACGTTATCCTGCGAATTGGAAGTCGTCCATGTGCGTGCACCTAAGTTAGGTGCAAAAATCAGGGCGATCAGCGCTGAAGATCGAGAGCGGTTGATCCAAATTCTTGAAGACCACGTCCAAGGCAGTTTGTCCCGTGGCTAGCTCCATCCGACCATCCTTCATGGCCAGGTTCCTTCCTGTCCTGCTAGACCACTAGATTGTTTCTACTCCACCGCACAGGCCCATCTGCCGCCATTGCACTGTCACTGTTTGATTCGGCCCAGAGAGGTTTAGATGGTAGGGTTGTCCTACGCGAGTCAGGGCTTGGTTCCCAGGCGGCGTGTGTGCTGGAAAATACACTTTGGGCAGGTGTAATGGATGAATTGTTTCCCCCCCACCACTCGCTTCGTCATGAGTACTTTGCACCAGGTGCAGAGGCGATCGGGTAATTCAATCCGAGGTGTGTCTGAAAGAGCAGCCATGGGAGCGTATTGTTCCTGAGCGGTGCGACCTTGTCAACCGATAGCGGATAACTTCCTGCCTAAGACTGAAATATTCCTGAGCGGCACGTGTGCATCAAGAAAAACATGGTATAGTTCACGCAATGGACAGTCGATGTGCCTAACCCTCTTATTAACAGAAAGGTAGCGACCCCCTATGAACACCTCGCCGAGTTCTGAATCCACGATCTTACCATCCAATGCCCCTGCGGCTGCGGCTCCACCTGTCCAAGACATGGTGGGGAGCGGCAAGGCATGGGGACTCTGCACCGCAGTGGATCTCCACGATTGCAATCCCGATCTTATCCGTGATGCGGACTGCATTAAACGCTACGTCGTTGAGCTGTGTGAGCTCATCGGGATGAAGCGTTTCGGTGAGTGCCAAGTCGTGAATTTCGGCGAAGGTCGTGTTGCCGGCTATTCGATGGTGCAGCTGATTTCCACCTCATTAATCAGCGGGCATTTTGCCAACGACACCAATTACGCTTACCTCGACATTTTCAGCTGCAAAGGCTATGATCCGACGGTCGTCGAATCCTTTTCGAAGGAATTCTTCGGCGCCCGGCGTAGTGTCGCAACAGCCACTCTCCGGTACTAAAAGGTTTCAGCCATAGAGCATTTGTCTCGGGGGCGGATTTGAGCCGCCCCCGATTTTTTGTAATCAGGCTGGGGGGAGTTCGTCCACTCATGAAAGCGAAAACGATACGAGAGGTGCTCGATACGCTTCCATCCAAACTGGATAAAGAGGCCGCGGAAGATGTCGATGCGGTGTATCAGTTCGATCTCCGAGGAGCCCAAGGCGGACAATATCAATTGC
>JAOUMR010000092.1 GCA_029881435.1 Nitrospira sp. | reverse complement strand
TCTTCTTCTCCAATACGACAACCAGCTTCCTCCAACTCTTGTCGCTGAAATTTCAAGAGATCTTCTTGGTGCGCACGGTGCTGCATCGTTGTCTCGACCTCCGCACGCGCTTGACGTGAACCGACCCATTCTTGATGAAGAACTCGGTACTGGTCGCGCAACTCACGTATTTGCCCAAACGCATCCAGCACCTCAAGCTGAGCCACGCTGGACAAGAGAGATTGTTGGTCGTGTTGGCCATGAATATCGATCAGTGTGCCAGCAAACTCCTCCAGCACATGGACCGGTGTCAATATCCCATTCAAATAGACCCGATTTCTTCCCGATCGAGCAATGATCCGTCGGATGACGAGATGCGAGTCCTCGGGACCAAGAATGTCCTGGGCTTTTAGCTTATCAAGGATAGAATGTGAACGCGGTATTTCAAACGACGCTTCGAGGTGTGCTTCGTCTTCGCCGAATCGGATTTGCTCACTTGAGGCTCGGCCACCAATCAGGAGTGCGACGGCATCGATCAGCAGAGACTTACCGGCCCCGGTCTCTCCGGTCAACACGGTAAAGCCTGAGTCGATAGTCAAACTCAGGCCCTCGATAACGGCAAAATTTGTGATTCGCAGCTCAGTGAGCATGGCTGCGACACGTCGTGCTAGGCAGTCCCCGCATGTTGAGCCAGCAATGAGTCGATCATTTCTTTGAATTGACGTTTCGGCCTGGCGCCCACCAGCTTCTCAACCGGTTGGCCATTCTTAAAAAACAGAATGGTTGGGATACTCATCACCTGATAACGACCCGCAACTTCGGGATTCTCGTCAGTGTTGAGCTTGCGAACTTTAAGCTTTCCGGCATACTCCGTCGCCAATTCATCAACGATCGGAGCGACCATTTGGCATGGTCCACACCACACGGCCCAAAAATCAACCATGACTAGTTCAGAGGCTTTCATGACTTCAGCATCCCAGGTCGAGTCTTCTACTTTCAAGGCATCACCAGCCACGTGTTCCCCTCCTTCAATGTTGAGATCACACTCACCTCAATTGCCTCATCATCGTACCCTACCGCTGATTTTAGTGTCAATTACGGATCATCGCCGACCTGGGATTCCAACCGAGCCCTCCTCTGTTTCTGAAGGTTGAGGAGGAAGACCATAGGGTCCTCCTGGCGCAGCCCAGGGGAGACCACGCTCGCCCCACAGCAAGGGGCTCAGCAATGTTCGCATGAGGGCAGTGCCCGCGCTATCAGTCCAACCGATCCCAGTGAGACTGAGCATGGCCATGTACTGCTCTCGATCGGGAAACTTCAAGTAGTAGAATCCGACAGACCAACACTTGCATGGATTCTGATAGAGCGCAACCGTGTCCAATTCAGGACTTCGGCCGTTCTTCACATCGTAATAGGCTTTGGCTCCGAAGGTCCAACCCCATGGAGTTCGGAGCGCGCCGCCCATCGTGACAAACTGAATCTCTTTCGTTGGAGCAAAGACCTCATTGAAGGAGATCGGATTCCAAATATCTCCTCTCCGCACTCGATTGCCTTCTCTCGTGTAACGTTGGCCGACTTCAAAGTACCAATTGGTTCCCTCCTGAAACCGAAGGTCCGTGTTGATCTGACTTACTCCGGGCTGATAAGGATCGAAGAAGGCATCGACAGTCACATACCGATTGATGGGCGGTCGCAACGCCCACGCCTGCGCGGCTCGCCCAAATATGGGGGCATCCAACTGCGAAATTCCAAGTCGTGGCGGAAGATTGTTCCCGATCACAGCCCGCATCCAGATATCAGAAAACTTTCTTCCTTGTATGGGCACTGTGGCCGGCTGGAGCGGCTGGGTCAATGATCCCAGAAAGGGAAGTGCCCCAGGCGTAAAATCTCTAGCCCTCGTTTGCACTTCACCCACGTGATAGCTTTGAGCCACCGTCAAATCAAGCCAATTGAAAGCCGTGTGTTTACCTTGCTCCAATACGCGGCTGCGTAGCATATAGGTCACCAGGTTCTTCTTCGGCAGATCATCAACCTGGTCGATTAGGACCAACTTGGATTGATCCGTCGACGGCACATACTCATACATGACCGAGGGTTCCACGGTGTGGAGAAAATTTCCGCCGTCAGCGAGTGAAAATCGGCGCGTCAATTTTGACATGGCCTCTACACCCACCCAAAAGGTCTCTCGATGCTGTCCTTCTTCCTCCAGCGCGCCCCTCGTATAGTAGACTTCTCGAAACTTCGCTTGTGGTCGGATCCCGATCATGTGTCCGAGCTGAATGAGGTTCGTCTCAATACCCGGGACCACATTAATCCGATTGAGGGTAAACCCCTGATCCCGGTAAAAATTGACGTGGTTCCCCTCTATCCCAAATAAGACAGGTGATTTAAACAACGACGTATACGGAAGCTCATAGCCAGCTTCCGGCAGACGTTGGAATGTATCCTTACCCCCCGCTTGTAACGGTTGCAGATAGAGGCCTAAGAGATACAGATTTCCATAGGGTAATCGTTGAGTTGCTATCAGATTGGATTCGGCACTTGGTAGCGCTCGCAGAACACCAGAGTTGCTCAACTGCTGAAAAAAGTTGGGGTCCGTAACCAAGTTGGCCTTGGCCCGGAGCAAGAGCGTATCCGTGATGTATTGCGTGTGGCTTCCCGTGAGCGTCGCTCGTGCCCGTTCGACGTCTCCATCTGTTTCGGTTATCCCAGAGACATTAGGCAATTGTGTCTGTTGAAGAAAACTCAGAAACCATTTCCCGCGAGACCGTCGGTCCAAGACATACCGATACTCGAAATCAGATCCATACCCCAGGTTGCTGTAGTACTTCGGTGAGACCGTCAGGTCTTGGCTCGGATTGATCGCCCAAAAAAAGCTTCCTTGCATGTGAAACCCAAAGCGATTGTCATAGGTGACCGTCGGAATCAGAAATCCGGTCTGGCGCTTGGTGAGTGGATAGGAAAATGTGGGTAACGGAACCGTCGGCACATCGAACAGACAGAACCAACCCCCTTTAAAGGCCAAGGTGTCTCCGACTCCCATATCGAGGTCTTTAAAACGGAATCGCCATGCTGGTACTTCCCCCCCCTGCGCATCGCAGTTCGTAAAACTACCTTCCTTCACACGATAATGGTATTCAGAGAATCTTTGCATCAGCCGGCCGGAGACTAACGTGTTCGTGGATGGAAGGTAGAGTTCCCCATGCGTCGCAATACCAGCTTCGGTATTCACGTTGATTTGCATTCGTTCCGCAGTCACATCGGCCTGTGGGTCCGTTAAATGCACGTGGCCGACAGCCGTCAAAATCCCAGGAAGCACCTGGATGGTGACATGGTCGGCAGTCAACGTGAGCGTTCCTTGCTTGATCACCACGGATCCAGTGGCGTCATAGACTTCTTGATCTTGGCGATAATCGAGACGCTCTGCCGTGACATCGAGAGGATCGGACCCAGAAGATGAGGCACCCGCTCCAGGTCGATTGTCTGCGGCTGATGCAGGGAACGGTGAGAGCGCGAGGAGAATAACGAGAAGAGACCACCGGAAGATCCACGCGAGAGGATCCGCCATGCTAACCACGAATCGGTGATAGGCCACAGCCACGTACGGCCGCTTTGACCTCCCCTACGAGCATGAGCGATCCGGCAATGCAGACAAGATCATGCGGAGTGCACCTGCCTTTGGCCAGCATCAACGCATCCATCGGAAAGACGGCTTCCAACACAGGACCTGGCCATGTATCCAGTGCGAGACGCAGTTCATCGACCGTCGCAGACCGCGCAAGCGCCGTCTGCGTCAAGACGATCTCCGAGACGAGTGGGAGCAGCGGTGCAATGAACTCCCGGTGATCTTTATCCCGCATCATGCCCCACACGAGAATAATTCGAGAGGTGGGGTGAGACGAGGCATATTCCTGAAGATACTGTGAAAGCACCTTCGCGGCAGAGGGATTGTGCGCCCCATCAAGTAGGACTTTTGGATCTGCTTCGATTGACTCCAGGCGACCTTCCCATGACACCGTCCGCAAACCAGCACGCGCAGCTGGCTGCCCCGTCTGAATTCCTGCACGATCGGCAGCCTCAAGAAGCGCTAGCGCACAGGCAGCGTTGTCCCACTGATGGCGTCCTGCGAGGCCGCACAGCAGGTCATCAACCACTTGGCTCATTCCTCGATACAGAAATCGTTCTGAGCCCTTCGCGTCGACATGGAAATCCTGACCAAGCTGCCAAAGTGGTGCCGACAACTCAGTCGCGATTCGCCGTAGAACTCCACTCGCTTTGGACCCCATTCGTCCAATTACGATCGGAACATGGGGTTTGATGATTCCCCCTTTTTCAAACGCGATCGCCTCCTCCGTCTGCCCCAAATGCTCCTGGTGATCCAACCCAATCGTCGTAATCGCACATGCGAGTGGTTGAGGCACAACGTTGGTCGCGTCAAACCGTCCGCCCAATCCAACCTCGAGCACGGCGACATCGACGTTCGATTCCACAAAATGAAGAAAGGCCATGGCCGTCGTCATTTCAAAAAATGTCGGCTTGAGATCATGGCCGAGGGTGGCTCGAACGCGCGAGACGAGCTTCGCGACTTGCTGCTCCGTGATCATGCCCCCATTCACGCGGATTCGCTCTCGGAACTCGACAAGATGAGGTGATGTATACAGTCCGACACGTGTACCCGAGTGCTGGAGCATAGCCGCAGCCATAGCCGCAGTCGATCCCTTGCCATTGGTGCCACCAATATGCAGCACGCGGAGTGCGTGTTGGGGATTGCCGACCTGCTCCAAAAGTAGGCGGATCGTCTCCAAGCCTAGCTTGATCCCGTGTTTTTGAAGTCCGTAGAGATACTCAATGGCGAGGGGATAGCTCATGAACAAGCCGGTAGGATGCAGAGGGCTAAAGGTGATTCACGAGGGTGTCGACCGTTTCCTTGAGACGCTTACGCTCAACGATCATGTCGATCATGCCGTGTTCGAGAAGAAACTCGGCTCGTTGGAACTGGTCCGGCAATTGTTGCTTGATCGTCTGTTCAATCACGCGAGGCCCGGCAAATCCTATCAGTGCCTTCGGTTCGGCGATGATGACATCACCCAACATGGCCACACTAGCCGTCACGCCGCCGAAGGTGGGATCGGAGAGGATAGAAATAAACGGCAGTTTAGCTTCACCAAGTTTCGCGACCGCCGAAGAAGTTTTAGCCATCTGCATCAGCGAAAGAATGCCTTCCTGCATACGGGCACCACCGGAAGCGGTGACCAAAATGACCGGTAATTTCAGCTCCAACGCCCGATCAATCGCACGACAGAGTTTTTCACCGACCACCGACCCCATACTCCCACCCATAAAGCTGAAATCGAAAACACAAAGCACCACACGACGCCCATTGATCATACCTTCACCGATTACAAGCGCATCTTTACGCCCCGTTTTTTCTTGATGGGCTTTCAGTCGTTCTCGATAGGACTTGGTATCGTGAAAGGTCAAGGGATCCTGCGCTTCTAACTCAGCATCCCACTCTTTGAATGTGCCAAGATCGATCAGTAATCCAATCCGCTCTGTGACCGAGATAGGAAAATGATACTCGCATTTTGGGCACACTTTATTGTTTCGATCGACTTCTTTCCGATAGACGATTTCTCGACAGTGGTTGCACTTCAGCCACATCCCTTCGCTGCCTTTCGACCGCGGCGGTGGAGTGGATTCAGGCTGTTTGTCTTTCTTAAACCATGCCATCGTAGACTCTTTCGGTCAGACTTCGTCGCATCTCACGCAGATGAGCGATATCAACTCAAGAAGACGTGATGCCCTCCACATCTTCTCTTTCTCCTCCACCAACCTACCGGAGGACACTCGTCTCACTACGCCCCGGCAGATAGCGTCAACTTGACTAACATCCACAAGCCCACCAAGACACTGGCCAAACTAGCCACGCCTTGCACGGTGATAAAGAGGCGCTGACTGATTGAGCGTGAATACATGACCGGCACGCTGATTGTGAGCCCAATCAGCATCATCCCAACGATCGAGCCGACACCGAAAATGAGGATCGATAACAGGCCAGCCCCGACTTCCTTCGTCGATGCAAGAATCATCAGCATCAGCGCCGCCGAGCCCGCAAGTCCGTGAACCATGCCGATGCACAGCGGGCGGATCGACTGGACCATCCAATGCCGATGTCGATGATCTTCCTGTCGCTGATGGCTGTGAAAGTGAACGTGCGGGGCACCATCGTTATGGTGGTGGCTATGCACATGCCATCGTTCACGGTACAGCTTTGCAGCTAATGCCACGCCAAGGACGAGCAACAGAACTGCCACTCCGGACTCAGCAACAAACTCAAATTCATCAGGAATGCGAATTCCCCAGGCCAGCACAATCGACCCGACCAGCAACAACGTTAGGGTATGGCCAATCCCCCACCAGAGACCGACCGCACCCGATGCAAGGAATGATGGTCGTTCGGCAAGCACAGTCGAAACCGCTGCAAGGTGATCACTGTCCAGGGCATGGCGAAGTCCGAGAAGAAAACCGACTCCGAGAAGAGTCAACAATTCAGTCTCTGGCGCCATGTTCTAAGGAACCCAACCCATTGATGATCCGGTCGTGAATGATCGATCGCAACGGAACCACTGAGGATGGAGGCCCATTGTAGCAGATATGTTGAACAGAATCTCATCCTCCACGGGCATGCATTTCCAGGTGAGGATCTTCCCGAAGCCGATCAATGTCGATGAGCCCTCCTGATCGAAGCCCGACCCGCTCGAGGGCCTTGCGCTCCTCAGCCCCCCGATTGCGACGAGCGGCCCACACCGACCGAATCATTTCCCGCATCTCCATTGCGCTTGCGTCGTGACGGAGCGGCTTGCGCAAGTCTACACCCGACGTCGCGTACAAACACAGATACCACAAGCCATCCGCTGTCACACGACTACGGTCGCAATACGCACAGAACGGCACCGTCGTTGATGGAATAATCCCAAAGATCGTCCCATCCGGCAAGCGAAATCGTTGCGCTGGGGCGGTTCCTCGTTCCGGAACAGGAATGATCTGTCCATAGCGTTGGCCTAAGCGATCAAGGATCATGTCTTGGGACAGCACCTTCTCCAAACTCCACTCGTTCGCGCCTCCGACGTCCATGTATTCGATAAAGCGAACTTCGGCCTGATACTGGTTGGCGAACTCGACGAGTGGACCAAGCTCGTCTTCATTGAGCCCGCGAATAGCAACTGTGTCGAGCTTTAGATTGCCGAAGCCCATCTTCCCAACGGACTCAATCCCCTTAAGAACTCGCGAAAATTCATCTCGCCCGGTTAACTGACGAAACCGCTCAGGTCGGAGCGTATCGAGACTGACCGTCACACGGTCAAGTCCCGCCTCGTAGAGTTCCTGTGCGTGATCCGCCAGGAGAACCCCATTCGTGGTCAACGCCACTTCGGTAATCCGCCGATCCTGCCGCAGGAGCCGTACGAGCCGCGCAAGATCTCGCCGCAACAGCGGCTCCCCCCCGGTCAGTCTGACCTTCTCCACGCCCAGGTCAGCGAAATATCCGGCGAGCGTCGCCATTTCTTCAAAACTGAGGATGTCCTCTCGTGGAAGCCAGACGTACTCGGGTTCCGGCATGCAGTAGTTACAGCGAAGATTGCAGCGATCCGTGACCGACAGACGTAGACTACCGAGCGGTCGACCAAAGGTGTCGATGATGCCTTTGACAGGATCGTTATGTAGAGAGCTCGGCTTCATGTTCACTCCAGAGGATGGTCAAAATGGTGTCCGGCAAGGCTGGAGCAAGCAAAGAGGTGAGGCGTACGTCGTTTGGTACGTTGAGCCTCTGAGCGACATGAGAACGCAGCTGGGTGCCATTTTCACCATCCTCATTAGGGGTGTTCTTCCACCCACACTTCCCCTTCCGGCGTATGTTCCAATTTCCAGATCGGCGTGATCTGCTTGAGCTCATCGATCGCCCATTTGCAGGCGCGGAATGCATCAGCACGGTGCTCGGCCCCTGCAATGATCAGTACGATGTTTTCACCAATCGTGATTGCTCCATATCGGTGAATAATGAGCAGCTCCAAGATATCGAAGTCTTTCAAAGCCCGTTCCCGGATCTCGAACAGCTTCTTCTGCGCCATCCCTTCGTAATGTTCGAAGGTGATACCATCCACATCGCGGCCTCGCGATCGATCGCGTGCAATGCCCAAGAATGTGGCGATTCCCCCGATCCGTTTGGATCGGTTACGCACCCGATCGAGCTCCTGATCGATAGAAAAATTCTCTTGCTGGACCCGGACGAACTGGCTCTCCTCCGGCCTATCCTTCATTGAACTTCCACCAGCGAAGGGCGGCAATAACGCGATTTCGTCGCGATCATTGATGATGGTCTCTTCGTGCGCAATTTCCTGATTCACCGACACCAGCACCTTTTTCTTATGAATCAACTCCCCAATGGCAGGATAGCCGATATCGATTAACTCGAGCAGATCCTTGACCTGCAGACCGTTGGCCAAATCCAACGACAGAGAACCTTGATTCCCCGCGATCACCTTCGTCATCCCAAACAACTTGACCGTCAGCATCGTCTTTGATCCTCAAGCCTTCCTGATATAGGTGCCGGACTTCCCCCCCGACTTGGAAAGAAGACATACCTCACTGAAGCTCATCTCTCGATCGACTGCCTTGCACATGTCATAAATCGTCAGCGCCGCCACAGACGCAGCCATCATCGCTTCCATTTCGACTCCCGTCAGCCCAGTCGTCTTCGCCGTAGCTGTAATGGTGATCGAACAGCGACCGTGAGAGTCCGGCTGAGGTTCCTCTTTGAATGCAATATCGACGCTGGTGAGCAGAATCGGATGGCACATC
The DNA here is from genome assembly GCA_029881435.1 of Nitrospira sp. Lineage (GTDB taxonomy): Bacteria > Nitrospirota > Nitrospiria > Nitrospirales > Nitrospiraceae > Nitrospira_D. Next base: position 4,487 of record JAOUMR010000092.1, on the reverse strand, counting down.
GGGATAAGATCAGGCGTCTTTTTGGCCCCCATCACCCCAGCAACTTGTGCAACGGCCAATACATCGCCCTTCGCAATCTTGCCTCGTTGAATCTTTTCAAGCGTTTCGGGAAGCAAAAAGACCTTGGCTTGAGCCGCAGCTAGCCGTTCAGTCGAATCCTTGGCACTGATGTCGACCATCCGAGCCCGTCCCGACTCATCGAAATGGGTGAATTGAGCCATTTTATCCGTTGAATCAGTATGTTGCGATAATCGAGTAGCGGGATTATAGGTGCCGCTCGAGACGAAGGTCAAGGAAAGGACCTGCCAAGCACTCGCCGTAGGACACGGATAGCCCATGGGTGGAAAATTCCACCTGAGTTTCAGTACACTCTGCTTTCCCAAAGCCGGCTTGCCAGGACAAGAAGCTGCCTTTTCACACTAGTCATAGGAAATGCCATGGGGATCTTGAGCAGACTTTTCAACATGCCGTCGTTCAAAGGCGCCACCAACGCTCTTTTGGTTGAGTTGGCCTTGCCCGAACTCACAGAATCACAACGTGCACAGCTCAAGGGCCGGGCCATCGACCTATTTAAAGCCCACAGGTCCTCGGATGGGCCACCGGAGGCCGTTCTGGTAGAACTCAACCAAACGCCTCGCATCTTTCAGTTAAACGTGTTGGCTCTTGCGATGAAAGATCTCGGCCACCAGCTTCCGCTGAAGAAGGAAAGGTTTCAGAAGGTCACGGATCCCTTCGATCCAACCCATGCGGACGAGCACGCCTTGCGAGCAGTCGCACGACGCCTGAAATGGCACTATGGTATCGAGGTCTGGATCGCCGAAGAGTCGATCAGTTTCGATTCATGGTAGCCGAAGGATCGGCTTGACAGACCTATGAGGCACGGTTATTCTTCCTTCGCTCTTTAATTTGGTCGGGAGGCATAAGAGACACGATGCGCAATCTAGCTTTGCGAATGCGGTTCTTCCTGGTGCTACTCATTCCCATTGGGCTGCTGATACCTCACGCCCAAGCGGCCGACTTCAAGATGGCAGTGGTCGACCCGCAGTCCGTGCTGGAAAACTCCAAAGCAGGTAAGCGCGCGCTCGACGGATTAAAAGAATACGTCTCAATCAGGCAGAAGTTGCTCGCCAAGGATGAAGAAGATCTTCGGAATCAAGAAAAGCAATTAAAAGAACAAGCGTCCAAGTGGAGCGACGCGGAGAAGAAAGAGAAAGAGACCCAGTTCAGGACGAAGGTTCAGGACTTCCAAAAGCGCGCGCAGGACTTCAACCAAGAACTCCAGAAGAAACAGAAAGAGTTGGTCGACGAATACATGAAAAAAATCTCCGTGGCAACGCAAGCTGTCGCCGAAAAAGGAAACGTAGCACTCGTCGTCGATAAGGGCAGTGAGCAGACAGTGAAGATTGTCATCTACAATAAGGACACGATCGATTTAACCAACCAAGTCATTAAGGAGTTTGATCGCACGAACAAGTAAGACACACGACGACATTCCCCCTACTCCACTGCATACCCAGCCTCGCGCCATGCACGAATGCCGCCCGACATTGATCTCACATTTTGATACCCCATCTGCTGCAAAGCATCAGCCGCGAGCGCCGAGCGAAATCCGCCTCCGCAATAGAGCACGATCGCACCCTGCTTGTCAGCGACCACCGTTTCGATATCTCGTTCGATGACTCCTTTCCCAAGGTGTTGCGCGCCTCGAGCATGATCCTTGGCGAATTCATGGTCCTCTCGAATATCGATAAAATGGAACGACTCTCCTCGGTCAAGGCGAACCTTGACCTCCTCCACACTGCACTCTGTGACACGTTGCTTCGCCTGCTCGACGAGTTGCAAAAAGCCCGGATTATGTGTCATCCAGCCTCCTCAGAATAATGGCACTTGCTCGCCACGCGGACGGCGAAACGTCTGGGGAATCTCCCTGGCCTGGTCCCCAGAAAATCCAGCCCTCCGCTTGGACAGGGTAAATAACTGCTCGATCATCTGCCAATAGCCACCTTGGCCAACCTGACGTCGAAAAAATCGGCATTCTGTGAGGGCTCCGCCTCTCACCTCACGCAATCGGTTCATAATCTTCCCGATCCGTTCCGGAAATGCCTCCCGCATCCGCTCCACAAACACAGATTCCACGCTGCCCGACAGTCTCAACAAACTATACGTCGCAGCACAGGCCCCAGAGTGATGCGCGCGTTCCAACAATTCAGCAATGGCATTGTCGTTCAGACCAGGAATGATCGGCGCGATTGAAATACCGGTGGGAATTCCAGCATCGGAGAGCGTCTTCATGGCAGAGAACCGTTTACTAATCGACGGAGCCTGGGGCTCGACTTTCCTGGCCATCTCGTCTGACGCAAAGGGAATACTGAAGTAGACCAGGACCCAAGCCTCACGGTGCAATTGCATGAGCACATCAAGATCACGGAGAACCAACGCGCCTTTTGTAATAATTCCGACAGGATTGCGATAGTCCGCACAGACTTGCAAACAGGCACGGGTCAACCCGTACTCTGCCTCAATCGGCTGGTAACAGTCGGTGTTACCTGAAAAGACACTCAGCTCTCCAGACCACGAAGGCTTCTCAAATTGCTGCCGAAGTAATCGGGGAGCATCTTCCTTCACCACGATTTTGCTCTCGAAATCAGTGCCTGCGCCGAATCCCCAATATTCATGCGTCGGACGCGCATAACAGTACGCGCAGGCATGAAAGCAGCCACGATAGGGATTGACACTCCATCGAAACGGCAAATCCGGGCTATCGTTACGGCTCAGAATCTCTCGCGTCTCGTCTGTGTACACCATCAACCGGGGCGACGCAGGCGGTTCCAGAAGTTCTCGATGTCTGGATTCGAATGGATTAGGAGGATTTGCGATCTGCCGCATCTCACACATCCTCTCCTTCACATCGGATCGATGTCAATTCCCATACCGAAGCTGTCGGATCACATCGCCTGGATTGCCCACTTCATTGACTCTCTAGAAATCAGGTGCTAGATTCCAACCGCTTTTTGAGGAACGACCTGTGTACGATCTCAAAGTTCTCCGCGACAACCTTGATCACATCCGCGATGCACTTGGACGACGAGGGAACGACGTTCCATGGGATAATCTTCGCGCATTGAGTGAAGAGCGACGTGCGCTTACTACGCAGGTCGAACAGCTTAGGCGAGACCTCAATAAGGGTTCGGAAGACGTGGCTCGACTACGTCGGGCCAAAGAGCCGGCCGACGAAGCTATGGCGACCATGAAGCAGGTAGGAGATCGCATTAAGGATCTTGAGGGCAGCTTGCGAAAAGTTGAGGAGGCACTCAGTGACGTCGCGCTCCGTATCCCCAATCTCCCCCAGGCCTCGGTCCCGGTTGGAAACGACGCAGCTGAGAACGTCGAGGTCCGACGATGGGGCTCGATCCCTTCTTTTTCGATTTCACCCAAACCGCATTGGGAAATCGGAGAAGGTCTTGGAATCTTGGACTTTGATCGAGCTGCAAAGATCACCGGAGCGCGGTTTTCCGTCATGACGGGAGCCGGTGCAAGGCTGGAACGCGCACTGATCAATTTCATGCTCGATACACACACGACCCAACATGGGTATCGAGAAGTGGTTCCTCCTCTCATGGTCAATCGTTCATCGATGACCGGGACGGGTCAGCTACCAAAATTTGAAGACGATCTCTTTCGGCTAAAAGACGAAGATTACTTTTTGATTCCAACCGCGGAAGTGCCGGTGACCAATCTGCATCGTGAAGAGATCCTGAACGGAGACACCTTGCCACTTCGTTATACCGCCTATACACCATGCTTTAGGCGAGAGGCAGGATCGTATGGGAAGGACACGCGAGGCCTCATCCGGCTTCACCAGTTTAACAAAGTAGAACTGGTTTCCTTTACGACGCCTGATCGATCGTACGATGAACTGGAGCGGCTGACAGGTCATGCGGAGTCTATTTTACAGAACCTGAACCTTCCTTATCGCGTGATCACGTTGTGCACCGGGGATATGGGATTCTCCGCCGCCAAAACCTACGATATCGAAGTATGGTTACCATCCCAGCAACAATACCGAGAGATCTCGTCTTGCAGTAACTTCGAGTCTTTTCAAGCCAGACGAGCGAGCATCAAGTACCGATCATCAGGGGGGGGAAAAGACGCCAAGAGCGACTTTGTCCACACACTCAATGGATCCGGCCTAGCCGTCGGGCGAAGCGTGGTGGCCATCTTGGAAAATTTCCAGCAGCCGGACGGCTCCGTCGAAATCCCCCCCGTCCTGCGGACATATATGGGAGGGGTGGAAAGAATTACAATAGAATGAATCTATCCCATCTCACTCCGATCGAACGCTACTTAGCTGGTGAACGTCCGGTCGTGAAAATCCCTATCGGCGAACCGGCGAAAATTTTCAATATCCCCCCACCTTGACGTGATCACCTAACCCCGTTTCCCGTCGTTTCCAGGATTAATTCACCCGGTTTTTTGGTCTGATCGGG
>JAOUMR010000180.1 GCA_029881435.1 Nitrospira sp. | reverse complement strand
CGATCAGCTCCTTGATATAGCTCGCAGCCAGCATCCCCAGCACGATGATCAGGACCGCGAGGCCCACTTTGGGAAGGTAGTGGGCTAGGTCGGTCAGTGTGGCCGAAACGGTTGGAAGGCCGAGCATATCCGTGGCCGTGACCCCGAAGAGGAGGAAGATCAGCCAGAAGACCAGCAGGCCGAGGACATCGGATCCGGTCTTAGTGGAGCCGGATCCATTGAAGAGGGTTTGTATGGGTGTCTTGGCGAGTAGACGATCCAGACCAATCAGTTTCAGTAGCCCAGCCGTGCCGGCACCGAGGATTCGAGCGAGGAAATAACCCGCCAGCACGAGCAGTATGGCGCCCAGGAGCTTGGGAAAGTACAAAACAGTCAGGGACAGGGCCGATTCTGCTGATTCTCGAAGCGCTCCCAGCCAATTGTCCAAGATCATACACGCTCCTTCCTAAACAGAGCTATCCACCCCTGTGAGCCTATGCCCGTAGGGCCCTGGCGCTATTGTTTCCCGTCGAGCCGTAGCACGGCGATCGATCGAGCCTCCATTTCGTACTGCTCGCCTCCTTTGAAGACACTGACCTGCTTTTCATTCTCCCCTGACAGTGAGGTGTCCAGCACCGGATGCCAACGGATCCCGCGTTTATGCGCCGGCAAGGTGAAGGCCAGTGGGGTATGGTGGGCATTCAGAAGAATCAACAACGTGTCGTCGACGATCGGGCGTCCCTTTTGATCCCGCTCGGCGATGGCGTCACCGGCGAGCCGAAGCACGAGCGATTTCGAGTAGCCGGCATTCCAGTCTTCATCAGTCATCTCTTTTCCGTCCGGTCGGAACCAGGAGAGGTCTTTGACCTCAGACCCTCTGATGTGTCGCCCTTGAAAGAATCGCCGCCTTCGAAGGACCGGGTGGCGTTTTCGAATGGCAATGAGGTTTTGGACGAACGCCAGTAAATCAGACTGTGCGCGTACCAAGTTCCAGTCGAACCAGCTGATCTCATTATCCTGACAATAGGCGTTATTGTTTCCATTTTGCGTCCGTCCGATCTCATCACCGCCGCAGAGCATGGGGACGCCCTGAGAGAGAAAGAGTAGGGTTAGAAAGTTCCGTTTCTGGCGCTCTCGCAACTCGAGAATCGCGGGATCGTTGGTGGGACCTTCCACGCCACAATTCCAGCTGTCATTGTCGTTCGTGCCGTCTTGGCTGTTTTCCCCGTTGGCTTTGTTGTGCTTGTCGTTGTAGGACACGAGGTCGTGGAGCGTGAATCCGTCGTGAGCCGTGATGAAGTTGATGCTGGCAAAGGGGCGACGTCCGCTCGTGCTGTAGAGGTCGCTGCTGCCGGTCATGCGATAAGCAAGCTCCGCCATCTGGCCTCCGTCTCCTTTGATGTATCGCCGGATCGTGTCCCGATACTTGCCGTTCCACTCGGCCCAGCCTACGGGAAAATTGCCGACTTGATACCCTCCTTCTCCGACATCCCACGGTTCCGCGATCAGTTTGGTCTGGGAGAGGATGGGGTCTTGATGCAAGATGTCGAAGAAGGCGCTCAGCCGGTCAACGGCGTGCAATTCCCTGGCGAGGGTGGAGGCAAGGTCGAACCGAAAGCCATCCACATGCATTTCCGTGACCCAATACCGCAAACTGTCCATGATGAGCTGAAGCGTCCGTGGATGCGTGACATTGAGCGTGTTTCCGCAACCGGTGTAGTCCATGTAATACCGCTTGTCGTCGTCGACCAATCGGTAGTAGGCGGCATTATCGATCCCTCTGAACGAGAGCGTCGGGCCGAGCTGGTTGCCCTCGGCCGTATGGTTGTAGACGACGTCGAGAATGACTTCGATGCCCGCGCTGTGGAGCGTCTTGACCATCGTCTTGAACTCGCGGACGCCCCGCCCGCGGACCGGCGAGACGGCATAACGGATATCCGGAGCGAAAAATCCGATGGTGTTGTAGCCCCAATAGTTGGAAAGGCCGCGATCGGCCAGATGCCTGTCGCGCACGAAGTGATGGACCGGCAGCAGTTCCACGGCGGTGACACCCAGATTCAAAAGGTGATCGATGACCTCGGGCGTCGTCAACGCGGAATACGAACCCCGCATGTGGTCTGGCACATCAGGATGTTGTGCCGTGAATCCCTTGACGTGAATTTCGTAGATGACCGTCTTGTCCCATGGGGTTTTCAGCAACCGATCGCCGCCCCAGGTGAAGGCCTGATCGATAACGACACACTTGGGAATATTTGATGCGTTATTGCGGGTATCAAGGGAAAGATCGGCTTTGGGGTCGCCCATCCGGTAGCCGAACATGGCGTCCGACCACTCGACCGTTCCCGCGATTGACTTGGCGTAAGGATCGATCAAGAGCTTGTGGTGATTGAAACGATGCCCCTCTTGGGGATTATAGGGTCCATGCACTCTATAACTATAGTGTTGGCCCGGCCAGAGACCGTGGATGTACGCGTGCCAGACTTGATCGGTCCGTTCTTCGAGGCGAATGCGATGGGATTCTTTGTCAGATTCGGGTCCATCGAACAGGCACAGCTCAACTGCGGTGGCATGTTCTGAAAAGAGGGCGAAGTTCACCCCTTCGCCGTCCCATGTGGCTCCGAGTGGATAGGGTTTCCCCGGCCAAACTCTCATGCGTGCTCCTTTTCTTCAATGGAATGCGTTCACAGGGCGTTGCCCCAGGGTACCATCTCATACTGGTATCAACGAGCTTATGCAAGAGGCCTGTGCATCTTGTTTATGGAGTAGTCCCTCGGTAAGGTTGGACTAACTGAGGGAGGAACGTGATGGATGAAACATGGGAGTTGGATCTCGGGGCTAGAACGATCGGAACCAATCAGGTTCATTTTAACGTCTGGGCGCCGTTCGCGCAACAGGTTGCGGTGGAGTTAGTCGGGCAGGATCGAACGGCCATTCCGATGCAGCCCGCTTCGCAGGGCTATTTCGAGGCCATCGTTGATGACGTCGATCCGCGCGCGCGCTACCGCTATCTGCTGGACGGACAGAAGGCGCGACCAGATCCTGCCTCCCGATTTCAGCCGGATGGGGTCCATGGTCCTTCGGCCGTCGTCGATTCCGATTCGTTTCGTTGGAACGATGGAGCGTGGCGCGGAATTCCACTGAAAGACTTCATCATTTATGAACTGCATGTCGGAACATTTACGCGGGAGGGGACCTTCGAGGCGATCATTCCGCAGTTACCTTATCTCAAAGAGGCCGTAGGGATTACCGCGATCGAACTCCTGCCGGTGGCGCAGTGTCCGGGAGGGCGCAACTGGGGCTATGACGGAGTCTATCCCTTCGCGCCGCAATCCACGTACGGAGGGCCTGACGGATTGAAACGACTGGTAGACGCCTGTCATGGGATGGGCATTGCCGTGATCATGGACGTCGTCTATAACCATCTCGGCCCGGAGGGGAATTATTTGGGCGAGTTCGGTCCGTATTTCACCGACAAGTATCGAACTCCGTGGGGATCGGCGATCAACTATGATGGGCCGGACAGTGACGCGGTCCGGCATTATGTCGTCAGCAATGCTCTCTATTGGGTGACGGAGTATCATATTGATGCGTTG
>JAOUMR010000091.1 GCA_029881435.1 Nitrospira sp. | reverse complement strand
CGTTCTTTGTAATAGTGTTCCAGCATGGTCGCGCCTCCTTGTCTCCCTCGTGAGTGAGGGTACACGCAGTCTATCAGGCGCGTGGTTATGTGCAGGAAGACACGGTGGACTTACACGTCTCATGCAGGAACAGCCGCGTCAGTCTGCAGGAACTCTACATAATTCCCGACGCCACATAACATAACCATCCCTCCTGCGAGGTGACGCCGAGTCAAGAAGATCGGGTCTTGACGAAGCGGCTGCACGACGCCGGGGAGCTCTTGGGGATCACCCTCTTGGATCATCTCATCCTCGGTGCTGAGCGCCACTTCAGCTTTGCCGATGAGGGCTGGCCATGCTAGCCCCGGAGTAAGCGCAAGACCCAGAGCACCGCCGAGGCCGTGAGCGCAATGCCAATTACGGCGGCTCCCCAGCCGATGATGTCCGCCGAGAGTGCGTTGCCCAATTGATGGAGATCCGATGCGACGGTCGCCCACACCATGATGCTCTGCTCCTTGTTCTCTTTTGTGTTCGTCCTCTGTCATCGTGTTCATGCTCAGCTTCTTCTCGTGCTTCTTCTGTGTTCACAGAGCAGCTCCTGCCACGCGTTGCAGGAGCCACTCGGCCGACGCCTTAGCGGACCAGCGATTTGACCCGCTTATAGGCGTAGATCGTGAGAGCCACGCCGATGAACACGACGCCCCAGGCCACGATATCGGCCTTCACGTTGGAGATCGTCGTGGTGCTGGCCGTATCCACCGGGAACCCCTGCGCCAGCGCGGTTTGAGCGCCAACCAGGGTCCCGAGCACGGCCACCGAGAGACCTTGCCATGACTTCCTCATACCCCTCACCTCCTTTCCGGGCTATAAGTCCGGACGCAGCATCAATCGGACTATGATGCCGACCGTGAAGCCCCCGAGATAATAGGCCGCCGCCCAAAAGACGGCGGCATCAATCGCGGCTTGATCCATCACAGGCTCGTTCCTCGTTATCGACCCAGATACATTTCACGTTCGCCTTCTCCTCGTTGTGGCTAGAGCCGCCCGGAGAGCACCCCGGACAAGAAACAGGCGAGAAAGACCATCAGCCATGTGAGTTGCTGCTCCAGCGTCAGATCGGTGAAGACCATCGGATCACGACGCAATCATTACTTGCTTGGGTGCCCGTGGGAGGCAGCTGCTGCTCCGATTGGCTGATAGCCCGTGACATCGATGAATCGTTGGCCCTTGAACTCTCGGAGATTGACGGTGATCTGGGCCACTTTCATCTTGTTGGCTTCCATTTGCTTATAGAGGGCCTCGTGGTCCTCGGAGATATTGGCTTCCAAGGTGGTCGTGTCTTCTTCGAAATAAAGCACGGCATTCCGAAAGGTCCGGGTGCCGTCCTGACTCGGTCTGGCCTTGACGCCCATCACCACGCACGTTGCGACGAATTTCGACATATCATTCCTCCTGGTTAGTAAATGTGAATTGTTAGTTGGACCATGGAAACCAGCCCTGCTTGGTGCAGGACCACAGATAGACCCACACGGTGCCGCACTCCTGACAGCGGCCACGCAATCGTGGGCCACACATGAACAGCGTCAGCACCCCGCTCTGGCACCGACGGCAGAGCACCCGTCGTTCGCCGTCTACCCCGGACGGCTTCGTGTGAGTTGTTCGAACGCCGACTCGTGTACGCACTGGATTTGGTGGATGTGTCGCCATCAGACTCCTCCTGTGTGCATGATGTCGGTCTGAGAGGGATGGGTGGTCGGCTCCAGTCGCATGCGACACCGCACCCCCTCCAGCTGACGGAGATGGTCCACCCGCGCATGGACCGCCTGCATGACCTGCGCAGCGAGTCCCTCCGTCGCCGCCAGTTGATAGAGCCCGATGCGGAGCACATCCGAGTAGGTCACATCCCGCTTCGCCGCGAGCGTCATGAGGAGGGCCCGTTCTTCATTGAGCAGTTTCACCGTCTGTCCCGAGACGTGTTTCATGACCACCTCGCTCTGTGGATCCGTGTCATGGGTGTCTTCCTCATCACCGGATTAGCTCATTCCGCTGCCATAGGCCGCCGAGAATCCGTCCCGTGGATTCCACCACTGCAACCGGCGTTTCGTGTTCTCGAGTGTCTTTCCACCTTGAAGGAGCGCCAGGTGTTTGCTCCGCCAGCGATCCACGCCGTCGACGATCGTTCGGACCAGCCACCGTTCCCCGGCTTCGGGATGGGCACAGAGCAGTCCGAGCGTAGGCGCCAAGCTCCTCTCGGCCCAGCGTTTGACCTGCTCGATGGTCTTCACCGCCTGCGTAATCGCGAGTTTGGCCCGGGCCATCCCCTCAGTGAGGACTTTCCACCAGTCTAAGATTGGCGCGTAGTAGCGATCTTTGGGATCGTCCGCTCGCGTGCAGTCGCGAAAATCCACGGCGGTGCGGAAGACCCCGACGATATATTTCTGAAACGACTCTTGAGCGAGTGTGGACAAGGCCAAGCCCACAGCCTGGGCCCGTTCACGTTTCCATTCCATCTCCCAGCGCATCCAGGGTCCGTCAACCGGCTTGTCTTTGCCTCGTTGTTCCGCGGCCTTGTCGTAGATCCGGAGATAGCTCTCCGATTGGCGCGACCCGAGGGCGAGCGTCTTCCCACGATCGGCCCCAGTGGGCATATCCAGCCCGCCGATGATCCGGCACTGCCGGAAGTGCGAAACACAGTGGCCTTTGGCGACCGCGTCGTACACGCCGTCGACATCAATCACGCCGACGCGATCATCGAGCGCGACATCGATCCGGCCGAAGTGCCCGTGCTGATCCAGGACCCACTCGGCGAGTTTATGAAACTTCTCGAAGGGCCAATGGCTGATCAGTTCTTGGGAGAGATCGACATGGACTTCGCGAGGCGCACGTTTGGCTCCTGTCGCAATCCGGCCATAGCCACTGTCGTTGCCTCGGCAGATCCAGACCTCGCGGTAGCCTTCATAGCCCTTCTCATCTCGGATCCAGTCCCCCTCACCGAGCACTCTCTTGACGGTTTCGACAGTAGAGGAAGGAACCGTGAAGCGAAGCCATCCGATCGACATTGACCAGTTGCTCATACAGACCTCCGTGAACGTGGTTGGAATTTGCGCCCCCGTTTGACTAGTCGGGGGCTCGGCTGCCCGTCGCGCCGTCGGCTGGCGCCGCCGGGCGCGCGGGGACCTTCCCCATTCTTCGGTCCAGCTTCGATGTAGGTCTCGCCGTTTCGCCGCATGGCCTCCTTGACCTGTTCCATGTCGAACCGGACGAAGCGAACGATGCGTTGCACGGGGATTTCACCACGGAGATAGGCCCGGCGTACGGTCTTGACGCTCACTTTGAGGGCCTTGGCCAGTTCATGAATGGTCAGCCACGGTGCGTTCATGCGTTTCCTCGTGTAGCGGCGGCTCAACATGAGCCCGACCCTACCGATGCTGACGCATTTCACGAAAGTGCCCGCGATGGGACACGAGAGGTCAGTAGAGGACAGGTAAGGGACTCTAGTGCTGAGCGGCAATGGTGATGGGTTACACGGTCACTTCCGGCTCCTTCGTCTCAAGTGATTCGTGAGACGAAGTGTCTTGAATCACAAACCTCGTGCCAGCTGCAATGATTCGCTGATCGTGAATTGTAGGTATTTCCGAGTCAGACCGCACGAACGAGGACGAGTTAGAAGGAAACGACACGAACGAACAGGACGTTTCGAAGTTGCGGCCAAGAATAATTTGGCCCTAGGCCGAATGGACATAATGGGTGCATGGTGGATCTCGCGGAGGCCGTGTTGCTGGGTGCCTCTCGATCGGGTTGAGACGTGGTTAAAGTATGGTGATTTCTCACGGGAAAACAGCTAAGCTTCGCGACCAATTACCTGTGTAATCCTAGCCTCTTCGAGTTTTTCCTGAAGCGACCAAAGGTGCCTGGGTATGCCAACCCCGGAAGACAAAGCGCGCGAGCATATCGATCAGGCGCTGGAGCAGGCTGGCTGGAAAGTTCAGGACTACAAGCGCGCCAATCTTCATGCCGGTCGGGGAGTCGTCCTCAGAACTTTCCCTCTCGTGAGCGGTCACGGCTTTGCCGATTATCTCCTGTACATAGATGGAAAAGCCGCCGGAGTTATTGAGGCGAAGAAGGAAGGGTTCCCGTTAGTTGGCGTGGAAGTCCAGGCCGAGAAGTACAGCAAGGGCCTGCCTGCTGACTTACCTGCCCATATCCGGCCCTTGCCGTTTTTGTATCAGAGCACCGGCGTAGAAACGCGATTCACGAATGGCCTCGATCCCCAGCCTCGCAGCCGCCCTGTGTTCAGCTTCCATCGACCTGAGACGCTTGCGGCTATGATCCCGCAGCGTAGCGATGCTCCGAGAGATCTGCAGGGCGCATCCCTGGCAGCCGAAGCCGTAGCACCGACGCTCCGTGGCCGTTTGCGAACGCTGCCGCCACTCAGCACCACCGGCCTCTGGCCAGCGCAAGTCACTGCCATCAACAATCTCGAAAAGTCCCTGGCGCAAGATCGTCCGCGTTCCCTCATCCAAATGGCCACCGGTAGCGGCAAAACCTTCACCGCCATCAACTTCATCTATCGGCTAATCAAGTTCGCAGGTGCGCGCCGCGTGCTCTTTCTCGTCGATCGGGGTAACCTCGGCGATCAGACATTGAAAGAGTTTCAGCAGTACGTCTCGCCTTACAACAACTTCAAGTTCACCGAAGAGTTCATCGTCCAGCGGCTGGCGGGCAACACGCTCGATACCACCGCGCGGGTCTGCATCAGCACCATTCAGCGCATGTACTCCATGCTCAAGGGGCGAGAGCTATCGGACGAGGACGAAGAAGCCTCCGTCTCCGGCCTCGAACGGCTCTTCAAACAACCGGAGCCCATCGACTACAACCCGGCTATCCCGATCGAAACCTTCGACATCATCGTCACCGACGAATGCCACCGGTCTATCTACAACCTCTGGGCGCAGGTGCTGGAATACTTCGATGCCCATCTCATCGGTCTCACCGCCACGCCCAACAAGCAGACCTTCGGCTTCTTCAATCAGAACCTCGTCATGGAATACAACCACGAGCAGGCCGTGGCCGACGGCGTCAACGTCAACTACGACGTGTACCGCATCCGCACCGCCATCACGCAGGCGGGCTCGACGGTTGATGCCGGATATAGCGTGCAGGTGATGAATCGGGAAACGCGCGCAAAACGTTGGGAGAGACTTGACGACGAATTTGCCTACGACCCCGACCAGCTCGACCGCGACGTGGTCGCCCCGGACCAGATCCGCACCATCGTTAAAGCCTTCAAAGACAAGCTCTTCACTGAGATCTTTCCCGGCCGCACCGAGGTGCCCAAGACCCTCATCTTCGCCAAGGACGACGCCCACGCGGAGAACATCGTCGAAATCCTCCGCGAGGAATTCGGCAAGGGGAACGACTTCGCCCAGAAGATCACCTATCGCACCACCGGGGTAGATCCCAAAACCCTGATCAAGAGCTTTCGCAACAGCTACCATCCCCGCATCGCCGTCACCGTGGATATGATCGCCACCGGCACCGACATCAAGCCCGTCGAGATCGTCGTCTTCATGCGCGCAGTCAAATCCCGCACCTTCTTCGAACAGATGAAGGGCCGAGGGGTCCGCGTCATCAAGCCGGATGATCTCAAGGCCGTCACGCCCGACGCCACAAGCAAAGACCACTTCGTCATCGTCGATACCGTCGGCATCTGCGAGCAAGACAAGACCGACGCGCGACCGATGGAGAAAAAACCCAGCGTCGCGTTTGAGAAGTTGCTCCAAGCCGTGGCCCTGGGGAACACGGAAGAGGACGTACTCACCAGCATCGCCGTCCGGCTGGCCCGCATGGAGCACCGGATCACGAAGGCCGATGAACAGGCCATCAGCAAAGCCAGCGGCGGCCTCTCGCTTAAAGACCTCAGTCGGGGTCTTGTAGAAGCGGTCAATCCCGATCGGCAGGAAGAGCGAGCCACGCAGCAGTTCGGCACAAGCAAACCGACTGAGCAGCAGATTCAGCAGGTCGCCACCGCATTGATTCAACAGGCAGCCAAGCCGTTTCACGATCCGAAATTCCGCGAACTCCTGATCGAGATCAAAAAGAAGAACGAACTCACCATCGACCATGTGAGTCAGGACCAAATCATCGAAGTAGGCTTCAGCGCCGACGCCTTGGCCCGTGCCCGAACCATCGTACAATCGTTCGAACAGTTCATCACACAGCACAAAGACGAGATCACCGCCCTGCAAGTCCTCTACAGCAAGCCCTACAAACAGCGGCTCAAGTTCGAGGACATCAAGGATCTGGCCAATGCCATCGAAAGGCCACCCTACCTCTGGAACGAATCTCAACTCTGGCAGGCCTATGCCGCGCTGGAGAAGTCGAAGATCAAAGGTGCCAGCGGCAAGCGCATCCTCACCGATCTGGTTTCTCTCGTCCGCTTCGCCACGCATCAGGACAACGAGTTGGTGCCATTTCCAGAGAAGGTCAACGCCAACTTCGAGAAATGGCTAGGGGGGCAGGAAAAAAGAAGGAAGTTCACCGACGAGCAGCGGCACTGGCTTGAGATGATCCGTGACCACGTCGCAGCGAATCTTGTCGTTGAACCGGACGATTTCGAGTATGCGCCCTTTGCTCAAGAGGGTGGCTTGGGGAAGGTACATCAGTTGTTTCCAGAGGGTCTTCAGAACATAATAGAAGCCTTGAATATGGCCTTGGTGGCCTAATATGGAGGACACGATGTCGACGGCTGAGCGAATCTTCAAAGAAGCGCAGAAACTCCCGGACACACTCGCGCAGGAAGTGCTGGATTTCATCGAGTACATTGAGATCAAGCATGGTCTGAGAGACCGGCTTACTGAAGAGTTGAAGCAGGCGCAGGAACCGGCCATGCGCCATGTGTGGGACAACCAGGACGACGAGGTCTGGAATGGCGTGTAAGCCCGGCGACCTGGTCTTGATTCCGTTTCCCTACTCCGATCTCCAGTCTGCCAAGAAACGGCCTGTCATGGTCTTGACCCCTCCGGATCGACATGCCGACTTCATCGGGTTGGCCATCACCTCGGTCGAACAGCAGAATGCCGCCCTCCAAATCGGGCCGACGCACTTGGTGCAAGGGGCACTTCCCAAACCCTGTTGGATCAGATTCGACAAAGTCTTTACCCTTTCTGAAAGCAGTATTGTCAAAACCTTCGGCACATTGTCGCCACAAACCGTACAAGCCGTGTTGCAAGGGCTGTGTTCTGTCGTCGGTTATACCCGCAAATGATCCGCGACCATGTCGCAGCCAACCTTGTGGTTGAGCCGGACGACTTCGAGTACGCGCCCTTTGCGCAAAAAGGCGGGCTAGGAAAAGTGCATCAGCTCTTTGGTAATGAGTTGAACAGGATCATAGAAGAATTGAATGGGGCGTTGGCAGCGTGACAGCCAAGAAGCTTCTGACCATTGATGAGTCCTCTCTTCCAGAAGGCTGGAAAGGATCGACGCTCGCGGACGTTGCTGGTTACATCCAGCGCGGCAAAGGACCTAAATATATTGAGTGTAGTGATCTGCCTGTTATCAATCAGAAGTGCATTCGCTGGTTTGGAATTCAGAAGGAACACCTCAAATATGTCGACCCCGAGCAATGGAATTCATGGGGAGAAGAGCGATACGTTCGCGTAGGCGACGTGCTCTGGAATAGCACCGGGGCTGGAACCATTGGACGTGCAGCACTCGTAAAGAATTTAGTGCCAGGCGAAAAGTATGTCGTGGATAGCCACGTTACCATCATTCGCCCCAAAAGCATTGATCCACAGTACGTCCACTACTGGATCATGAGCCCTGCCGTTCAGGGAAGCATTGAGTCGATGCAATCTGGTTCTACCAATCAGGTTGAATTGAGCAAGTCAGCGGTGGAGGCGTTGCCGATTCCCGTCGCTCCACCGGAGCAACAGAAGAGCATCGTCGCGGAGATCGAAAAGCAATTCTCCCGTCTCGACGAAGCCGTCGCCAATCTCAAGCGCGTCAAAGCCAATCTCAAACGCTATAAAGCTTCCGTCCTCAAGGCCGCTGTCGAAGGGAAGTTGACCGAAGACTGGCGCAAGCAGCATCCCAACATCGAACCAGCTGCCAGCTTAATTAGTCGGACGCCCGCACCTCCTCGCCCAAACCGCTGGAATAGTCGAAGTAAGGATGTAATCCTCGGGCACTCATCTCTAGCAGTGGGGAATCCAGGATTGGAACTGCCCTCAGGGTGGACATGGGCACCACTAGTAGATATTGCTCGCATGGAAAGTGGCCATACGCCAAGTCGTGAACATCCAGAGTGGTGGGAAGGAGAAGTTTCCTGGATTGGAATCGCCGACGCGCGCGAGCACGATGGGCGTGTAATCATGAAGACCCTCCAGCACACCAATAAGGATGGTCTTGCCAACTCTGCAGCCCGGTTGCTCCCGTCTGGGACGGTCTGTGTGAGCCGAACTGCATCGCTTGGCTACGTCGTAGTCCTGGGGCGGCCAATGGCAACCAGCCAAGATTTCGTGAACTGGATTCCAACTGGCGCAGTGACTTCAGAATGGCTTCGAGTTGTATTTTCTGCCGATCGTGAAGCCTTAAGAAGATTTGGAAAAGGATCGGTGCATAAAACCATTTATTTTCCAGAATGGTTATCGATCCATATCGGTGTGCCGCCGATTCTTGAGCAGGTGCAGATCGTCGCCGAAGTCGATCGCCGCCTATCTGTCATCGAAGAACTCGAAGCCACCGTCGAAGCCAACCATACCCGTGCTGAACGGCTGCGGCAGGCAATCCTGAGCCAGGCTTTTACAGGGAAGCTGGTTTTCGATGCATTGCGGGAGCGGCCGGCATGAGGCTTCCGAATACAGAACGGGCCGTTGTCGATGTGCGCAAGCTCCGCGAGTACTGTCTCAATGCCGAACATCCTCGTGGTCAGCACAAGGCCCGTGTCTTTAAGAGCGCGTTAGGGTGGACGACTGAGCAGGCAGAAGACGTACGGAGCAGGCTCTTGGAGGCAGTCCTGAGGGAAGATGCCAGTTTTCTCGATGCAGATGACTATGGACAACGGTATGCGCTAGACTTTCCCGTACAGGGTACTGGTGGGGTGGCGACCGTGCGGAGCTTGTGGATCATCCGTTATGACGAGGATTTCCCACGATTCGCCTCGTGTTATGTTCTTTAGCAGGGAGCATACATCATGAATCAAGAGATTCGCGTACTCGATGTGGTGGCGCTGACCGAAGATGTCCCTGATCGCGGCTTGCTGCGCGGACAAGTGGGAACTGTGGTGGAATCGCTTGGTCCGGGTGTGTTTGAGGTGGAATTTGCCGATAATGACGGCAGAACCTATGCCATGCTTCCCCTGAAATCCAACCAACTGCTGGTGCTGCACTATCAGCCTGCGTGACGAGAATCATGGGCACGAAGACCGGGCGCATCTATCATGAGCTGAGAGGTTCGCGTACTCGATGTGATGGCGCTGACTGAGGATGTTCCCGATCGGAGCCTGCTGTGCGTGTAGCCTATTGCAGAAAGGCGGAGAGGAACGATGCGAAAAGCCTACAAGCAAAAGCGGCGCTCTTGTGCATTGTGTAAGCCGCACAAAGCCGGCTGGGCCAAGCGATGGAAACCCAAAGAGGCCGAACGTCGCTGTAGCATGTTCGACGAATCCCGACTGGTTAAAGACGGTACACTGTGATTCCCCTGAAACTAGGGTCTTGCTGGTTTCTCTTCCTGGTCAAGATCTTCAACTTCTATTCTCTACTCTGAATTAGGCGTTGCTTTATGGGTTCTTCAGCCATCGTTCAAAAGCTTTGGAACTACTGCAACGTCCTTCGTGACGACGGAATGAGCTATGGTGACTACGTTGAGCAGTTGACGTATTTACTGTTTCTCAAAATGGCCGATGAACGCACGAAGCCGCCGTACCTGCCTGCCTCCGGCGCAGGCAAGCCAACCACTGTTATTCCCGACAAGTACAGTTGGCCAAGTTTGCTCAAGAGGGACGGCGACGATCTGTTCGATCACTATCGCCATCTTCTAGAAGAGCTCGGCAAAGGGAAGGGTATGCTCGGGCTGATCTTTACAAAGGCCCAGAATAAGTTTCAGGACCCAGTGAAGCTGCGGCGGCTGATTGTGGATCTTATCGATAAAGAAGATTGGTCCACGATGAGCGCTGATGTGAAAGGGGATGCCTACGAGGGCTTACTGGAAAAGAACGCGCAGGACACCAAGTCCGGCGCAGGCCAGTACTTCACTCCCAGGCCGCTGATTGTCGCGATGGTGGAGGCCATTGCCCCGAAGTCCAGCGAGACGATCTGCGATCCGGCCTGTGGAACCGGCGGATTCTTCTTGGCTGCACACGACTACATCGTGAAGCACTATCCCAACCTGACCAAGGACGAAAAGCGGCAGCTTAAGGAAGGCACATTCAAGGGATGGGAATTAGTCCAAAGCACGGCCAGGCTCTGCGCGATGAACATGATGCTCCACGGGATCGGGAGCGACAAAGATCTCCCTATCGTCGTATCCGACTCCTTGGCCGCTGATCCTGGGGATCGGTTCGACATCGTGATGACCAATCCGCCATTTGGGAAGAAGAGCAGCACAACTATCGTCGGCGAAGAAGGCCAAGTCTCCAAGGAACGGGATATCGTCGAGCGTGACGACTTCTGGGCGACGACTTCCAATAAGCAGCTCAACTTCGTCCAGCACGTCAAAACGTTGCTGAAGCAAAATGGCCGCGCCGCGGTCGTGGTGCCGGACAACGTCCTCTTTGAAGGTGGGGCGGGTGAAACCGTTCGGCGCAAACTCCTGCACGAGTGCGCTGTGCATACGCTCCTGCGTCTGCCGACCGGCCTCTTCTATGCGCAGGGCGTAAAAGCCAACGTGCTCTTCTTCGACAAGAAGCCCGCGAGCGAGACCCCCCTGGACCAAGAAGCTCTGGATTTATGACCTCCGCACCAATAAACACTTTACACTCAAGACCGATCCGCTCAAGCGCGAAGATCTCGACGAGTTCGTGAACTGCTATAACCCCACGAATCGGCACACCCGCAAAGCGACCTGGTCCAACAAGAAACCAGATGGCCGATGGCGTGCCTATGACTATGACGAGTTGGTTGCCCGCGACAAAGCCAGTTTGGATATCTTCTGGCTCAAAGACGACTCCCTCGAAGACTCCGCCAACCTTCCCAACCCCGACATCATCGCCCAAGAAATCGTCGACGACCTCGAAGCGGTACTCGAACAATTCCGGCTGATCGCGAATGATCTCGGTAGCGAGACATCGGGCCGAACAACTTCATGAATATTCGACAAAGGTATTTGAAGCATTACTATTGAGCGAGGTTACATCATGGATGTCTCGCAGATTGGCAAACTGAAGCGGGTTCCCCTACGAGAGGTCTGGAAGCACGAGGCTTACGACTTCACCCAATGGCTGCAAGACAACATCGATGTCCTCAACGATGCTCTCGACCTGAATCTCGTGAATGTTGACCGTGAACAGACAGCTGGCTCCTTCAGCATTGATCTCGTTGCAGAAGACGAGGGTGGCGGGACGGTCATCATTGAAAATCAGTTGGAGAAGAGTAATCACGACCACTTGGGCAAACTTATTACATACCTGACCGGGATGGGTGCAAAGGCGGCTATTTGGATTATTTCGGACCCACGACCGGAGCACGTTGCTGCCGTGGCATGGCTCAACGAATCAAGCAGTGCAGCTTTCTATATGGTGAAGGTTGAGGCGGTTCGGATTAGCGAGTCTCCAGCGGCGCCACTGTTTACGCTCATTGTTGGGCCGTCTGCGGAGACGGAGCAAGTTGGGCAAACCAAAAAGGAAATTGCTGAGCGTTGCGGCATCCGAAAGAGATGGTGGACACAGTTAGTCGAGCGCTCGGCACAAGTGTCGAAGCTGCACGCTCATATTACTCCTGGCGAATATTCCTGGATCGGGACTAGTTCAGGTATTCGTGGGTTGAATCTTAATTATGTTGTGAACCAAGATGAGTCCTCAGCCGAACGTTATATTGACCGAGGGAAGGATGCAGTTGACGAGAATAAATCTATCTTTGATCAGCTGCATGCGAGCAAAGACGCCGTTGAGAAAGCCTTTGGTGGTCCATTGCGTTGGGAGAGGCTGGAAGGCAAGCGAGCGTGTCGAATTCGATTCACCCAAGCTAACGGCGGCTATCGTTCCCCTGAAGAAAACTGGCCACAACTCCAGGATGGAATCATTTCTGCGATGTGCCGACTAGAGCAGGCCTTACGGCCTTATCTGAAACAACTCAAACTGAGCACATGATTCCTGCAGACCTTGTGACAAATACTGGCGGTCATTGCTTGACCTTGCACTTTAAAGCAGCAACTGTCCCCTGAAGGTATCAAAACGTATCAGGATTCACTTTCCGTTGGTGACATTGATCATGTCATTGTTCACGCTTCTTCTGGTTCTGAACGTCGATCGCGCAGAAAGAACCTACGAATGCGAGGGCTAGCATCAATATCGGATGCATTCAGTCAGGAGTATTACTTGTATGTATGACATGGATCGGATTGTCGGTTGCAGCACCCGTATGGAGGAGGTCCGCGACCTCATCCAGCGAGTGGCTGATAGCCCCTGTAACCTGCTCATTACTGGGGAACGAGGGACAGGCAAAGAGCTGGTGGCGAAGGTCATACACTACATTAGTGGGCCGAGGACCGCATCGTTTGTTCCAGTAGTCTGCTCCGCCATTTCACAAGCGGCCTGGGAAAGCGAGATTTTCGAAGAGGCGGATAACGGCACGCTTTTTTTCGACGAGATTGGCCAGCTGTCACTGCTTCTGCAAACCAAACTGGCCAAGACACTTGAACACAAGAAATTCCATCTGGCGGAACCGGCAAAATCTATCACGATGGATGTGCGGGTCATAGCGGCGACGGCGTTGAATCTGGAACACGAAGTCAAGGCGAAGCGATTCCGCGACGACTTATACTACCACCTGAAGGTGGTTGAAGTTGACCTGCCAGTTTTACGTGATCGGCCGGAAGATATCCTTCTGTTGGCAGAATCGTTTCTGACTCGCTATTCGCAAGAGTATTCGAAGCCGGTCCGTGGGATCGGCGAACCAGCCCGCGTGTTGCTCATGCATTATTCTTGGCCTGGCAATGTGCGGGAGCTTGAGAATGTCATCGAACGAGCGGTCACATTGAGCCACACAAAAGAAATTGTGCCTGGTGATTTGCCAGCCTCAATTCAGCAGGCAGGGGGCACCGGGTTGATTCTTTCCAAGGGAATTGAGCGGGCAAAGACGCTTAAGCAAGTCGAATGGGACTATATTCGTCTGATTCTTGAGAAGAGCGGCGGTAATAAATATCAGGCAGCGGAAATACTAGGGATCGATCGCAAAACCCTGTATCAGAAAATAGCCGAGATGGAGAAAGACGGAGTCGGTGAATGAAGACAGAAAAAGGGGTCGGAGTCGAATGGCACTTACTTAAGCTTTGCGGGATGGCCATATTTACGGGCGTCCTCTCTGGCGATCGCGCGTGGTTTGGTGAGTAGCGAGTACGGTTTTGGTCGTCGCTTGATGGCCCTGGGTTCGATGCG
>JAOUMR010000090.1 GCA_029881435.1 Nitrospira sp. | reverse complement strand
GATCAATCCAGCAACGGCCAAATTACTTATGAATGAGGCCCACTCAACCATACAGCATGAGAGAGCGTGCGACGATGAGTCGGCTACATATGCGCTCCAACGAGCTCTTGCACGGCGTGTCGCCACGAGCGGGTCTTTCCTTGATGACCGGGCACATCCCACGATCGGCATTCTCCTGGGACCAAGTGGAGCCGGAAAAACCTCCGCTGTGGCCAAGCTGGCGGCCTATTATCGTCAAGAACAACGGAAATCCGTCGCGTTGATCAGCTTTGATACGTATCGAGAAACTGCTGTGGCGCAGTTGCGGCGGTATGCCAGGATTGTGGGAGTGCCGTTCGCGTGTGCGCTGTCTGCCCGACAGGTATCTGAGGGGCTTCGTCGTCATACTCGAGTCGATCTCGTGCTCATCGATATACCTGGAATCGGGCCGGACGATCTGACGGTGACCAAAGAGTTGTGCCGTCTACTACCGGAAGGAACAGTCACAACACACCTGGTCCTCTCGGCTTGTATTGGAACACATGAAGCTCGCCGCATCATCAGACGCCTTGGCGATCTCCCACGACTGCGACTGCTTTTTACGAAACTCGATGAAGTGGAATCTTTGGGGACGATCTTTGAAGTGGCGCACCACGCCGGTATTCCCTTGTCCTATTGGAGTGTTGGGCGGCGAATACCAGGGGATATTGAAATTGCGTCATCGGAACGTCTGGCGGCTCTTCTCACAACGGAAGGAGCGGCTGGTTATCAGTTCCTCAGTCGTCAGTCGGGTCGAGCATCGGTCGCAGCTTCTGCATGACAGGAATTGGAACTCAACGCGAATAACTGGTTGGAGGTCACGATATGCAACTCAGAATGAGAAGGTCTGCGCTTGTGTCGGAGGATGTGGATGCAGCAGGTGAGTTGTCCACGCAAGTCATTGCGGTCAGCAGCGGGAAAGGCGGGGTTGGGAAAACCAATGTGGTGGCCAATCTCGCTGTATCGCTCGCGAGGGCAGGCAAGCGGGTACTCATTCTGGATGCTGATCTTGGCCTCGGCAACCTTGATGTGCTCCTGGGGCTAGTCCCGCAGCATACCATCGAAGACGTTCTGGTCGGCTCGCATACGCTCACCGAAATTATGCTGCATGGTCCGGCAGGTATTCATGTTCTGCCGGCCAGCTCAGGTGTCCCACGTTTGACGGCGCTGACGGAATCGCAACAGTTGATGATTCAAGAGCAGCTGGCCGATCTGGCTGCGGAGATGGATGTGCTCTTGATCGACACCGGTGCGGGGATTTCGCCGAACGTCACGTTTTTTGCCTCGTCGGCGGATGAGACGATGGTGATCATCTCGCCGGAACCCACCTCGCTCACGGACGCATATGCCTTAATCAAGGTCTTGGCTCGCCAATATCGGGAACGCCGGTTCAAGGTTCTCGTGAATCAAGCGAAGAGCCCCCGAGAAGCGGCAGAGGTGTTTGGGAAGCTTGATGCGGCGGTCGACCGTTTCCTTCATGTGTCCGTCGAGTTGGTCGGATCCATTCCTTACGACGACTACGTTCATATGGCGGTGATGCAGCAGAAGGCAGTTTCTGACATGTTTCCCGAAGCGCCAGCTGCTCAAGCATTCAAGCGGCTTGCACAACAGGTGGTTCAGTGGCCGAAACCTGGCCTCCCCAAAAGCTCTGTGCAACTCGTCTGGCAACGATCAGCCACGCATGCCGGCAACTGAGAACAGATCCTAATGGAACAAACATGAGAAAGACCGCTGTATCACACGCACGCAAATCTTTCATTGCGCAGGGAGCCAGGCGCGAGGAGCTCATTAAAGAGTTCGCTCACGTGATTCGCGCGATGGCCCATCGGCTGGCCTTTCGACTCCCAGCCTATTTGGATGCCGAGGATCTGATCTCGGTCGGCACCATTGGGTTGATGGATGCTATGGATAAGTATGATCCCACCCGAGAGGCAAAATTTAAGACCTATGCCGAATTCCGTATTCGTGGCGCCATGTTGGATGAGATTCGCTCGATGGATTGGATTCCACGGTCCGTTCACGAGCGGATCGGGTTGCTCCAAAAAACGCATGTGATGCTCATGAGCCGGTTCGGTCGCCCTCCGCATGATGAGGAGGTGGCGGCGGAACTGAAGATGTCGATGGAGGAACTGGATGACTTCATCACACGCGCCCGCGGTGCCGTGATGATCAGTGTCGACGATTTGAGTCTGCATGAGCCGGATGGCCACAAAGTGGTCAAGATGTTGGCGGATACGCATACTCCTGATCCGCTCTCGTCCTTGGTCAACGAACGCGAACGTGAAGTGATCGCCACGGCTATTCGGCTCTTGCCGGAAAAAGAACGACTGGTGCTGACACTGTATTACTATGAAGAGCTCACCATGAAGGAAATCGGAGAGCTCATGAAGGTGACTGAATCGCGCGTCTGTCAAATTCACACGAAGGCCATCATTCGCCTCAAAGCGCACTTGCAAGTGACGAGTTGATCGAACCGGCAGCGGACAACTCGTGGAATGTGATGGGGTGGATGAAGGCCTCTTCCGTTCGTACTCCCACACTGTACGTGAGCAATCTCACTTCCGTAACCATGGGAAGGTTCTGAGCGATGGCGAACACTCATCCGGCTAGGAATATTTTTCACTAGGCCTGGTAGGAATGGCCTAGGGCGAATGTGCCTGCCGATGACAGCGTGTGTCATCTCTCGTTTTCTGATGTCCAAGCGCTTCTATCTGCTGAGTAATAGGACATATTTTCAGACTCACGATGGGGGCGACCTCATGGGGATTTCATTCCATGGATTGGCACAAGGGTTGCTGTAAGTCGTGAGAAAGGAAAAGGAGTTGGCAGCATGAACCGAGGTATCTATCCAATTTTGTCTGGTGCTCTGGCTCATGAGCGTCGGATGCAAGTATTTGCCAATAACATGGCGAATGTGAATACCGCCGGATTCAAACAAGACGAGCAGGCCTTTAAGGCGATCTTTCCGAAATACCACGCGGTGATGCCGACGGGTGGTCGATCTGTGGGATTGGCGCAACAGATCATGGCCAGGCCGTTCGGTCCGACCGAACGTGCGTTTGTAGCACCCCACCAGATGAAGACGACGTTTGAAGCCGGGAGAGTTCGACTGACCGGCAATCCGTTGGATCTTGCCATTCAAGGCCGGGGTTTTTTTGAGGTGGAGACGCCCCAAGGACCTCGCTACACGAGGAACGGCATGTTGTCTCTCGATCAGGACCGTCGGTTGGTCACTGGATTGGGGCATCCCGTGATGGGGACCAAAGGCAACATCACCATTCCTCCAGGGAAGCTAGAGATTTCTGAACAGGGGGATATCAAAGTCGACGGAAAACCAGTCGCCACAATCAAGGTCATGGAATTTCCTGATGATGACATGCCACAGAAGTCGTCGGATGGACTGTTCTTTTCAGAAAAAGGTACCGTGAGCAAGAATCCGCAGATTCAGGTCGGGCACATCGAAGAGTCAAACGTGAACTCAATCGGAGAGATGGTGAAGATGATCCAGGGCATGCGCAACTATGAATCCACGCAAAAACTCATTCAGACGCTTGATCGAATGGCCGAGGTCGCGATTCAAGATGTCGGTCGAGTGGTGTAATGCAGTGAAACGTGAAGCGCCCACAATCGGGACGAGATTTGCTCCACGAACCACAAGCGATGCTGGAGGAACTTCATGATCAGAGCCATGTGGACAGCGGCGACTGGAATGACGGCTCAGCAGATCAACGTCGACACGATTGCCCATAATCTTGCGAACGTCAACACCAATTCGTTCAAGCGGAGCCGCGCGGAATTCGCAGACCTCCTGTATCAGATTCAACGGCTTCCCGGAACGAACGCGTCCAACGTCGGGGTCTTCCCGGTCGGTATCCAGGTCGGAGGCGGGGTGCGCCCGACCACGGTGGCGAAGGAATGGATTCAGGGGAATATGCGCCAAACAAACAATGAACTGGATCTCGCGATTGATGGTGCAGGATTCTTTCAAGTGTCCCGTCCAGACGGAACGATCATGTATACACGAAATGGGTCGTTTAAGCGCGACAATGTGGGGAATGTCGTGACTGGTGACGGAGACCTGCTTAATCCCGTTATTACCATTCCTTCAGGCGCACTCAAGATGGATATCGGTCAGGATGGGACTGTCTCCGTCCTGCTTCCCGGGGTCACGCAAGCTTCTCAAGTGGGACAAATTCAGCTCACACGGTTTGATAACCCTTCCGGCTTAGTCGCCATGGGGAATAACCTTTTTATCGACAGCTTTGCATCCGGGCCGCCTACGCAGGGGACGGGTGGGTTTACCACTGGGTTCGGCACGATCCAGCAAGGGTTTTTGGAAAGTTCCAACGTCAATCTTGCCGAAGAAATGGTCAATATGATCATTGCCCAACGCAGTTACGAGATTAATTCGAAGACGATTCAGGCTTCCGATGAAATGATGGCCATTGCCAATAATCTCAGACGATAAGGAGTACATCGTGTCTAGGATCCCGATCGTCCTCATTATTGGAGCTCTCTTGGCTGTGACGACGGCGACCGTTGGAACCAGTGCAGACGCTCATCCAACTTCCATGAAAACTAAGCCGCCAATGCGAGAGACGTCCGAGGGTAGGATGGAACGTGCAAAAGCTAGCGAAGTGACTCCCGATTTATTGAGGAAAGCCATACAGACATATCTTCAAGGCGAGTGGGGACAGAAGGTGAAGACCGCACAGGTGACGATCATGGAGCCTGCTGATCCGGTGGTCGTTACTGGAGGCCCGTCCGAACTACACGTCATCCCGAGCCCTACTGAAGACGGTCCAGGGCGGCGCATGTTTCGCGTGGCCGCGACGAACGGCAAATCCCAAAAGACTATCCAAGTGGTCGCAGAAGTGACGGCGATGATCGACGCCGTCGTTCCCAACCGGTTTCTCAAAGCTGATGAACTGATCGATGTCGGTGATATCAAGACTGTGCAGATGCGGGTGCATCAGGTGAATCATCCCTTCATGACCCAGGAGAGCGAAGTGATAGGGATGAGCGCAGCACGACCGCTTCCGCCAGATGTTCCGCTGCGCCACGCATTCGTCAGGCTTCCTTTAGCGGTGAAGAAAGGCGATCGGGTCCTTATCGAAGCGCAACGTGGAGGCCTCTCGATTCGGACCTACGGCATTACGAAATCGAGCGGACAGGTCGGACAGACCATTACGGTTTCCAATCTGGATTCTGGTAGGGAACTGACGGCCAAGGTGGTTGGTCCTAGCCTGGTTCAGGTGGAGTTCTAACGGAATGTTGATAGAGAGCTTCAGGTCCAAGTCGTGCGTGACGTTTCCAGAAGCGGGGACTTGCGGAACTGATTGGTGCAGCCTTTGGAACGGAACGTGGTTCTCCCGGCGATGGTCTGTGAGTTATCTCTGTGCAGCCGTGGTCCTCGTGCTTCAAGGATGCGTGAGTCCTCCGGATGTCTCCAGTAAGATCGCTGTCGCGCCTCTCCCTCCACCGAAGACCGTGGGCTCTCTCTGGCAGGAAGAAAACGGACGCGCGTATCTCTATGAAGATCTTCGTGCCATGCGGATCGGCGACATTCTTACCGTCAAGATCGTTGAAAATCACAAGGGGTCAAAATCTGCTGATACCGAGGCGCAACGCGAATCAACGATTACAAACAGTCTCGTTGGCAGCGCGATGGGGTATATCGGAATACCAGGAATACGATTCAGCGATGAAACTCGACGTGGAATGGGGATCGACGCGAACGCCAGCAGCAAATTTGGTGGGAAAGGTGCCACCAGTCGAGCCGGGACTCTGACCGGGACCATCTCTGCGATTGTGACTGAGGTGCTGCCGAACGGGGATCTTCGTATCGAAGGGCGGCGAGAGGTCAGCGTGAACAGTGAAAAGCAGCTGATGAGTATCGGCGGAATCGTGCGTCGAGTAGATGTCAATACCAAGAATACAGTCCTGTCCTCCGCCATTGCTGATGCCAGGATCGAATATTCTGGCCTCGGTGTTCTCGATGATGTCCAACGGCCTGGATGGTTTGTTCGAATTCTTGATTGGATCTATCCATTTTGATGAAGGATGTCCTAATGCTTGGTCGAAAACAGAAGTGGCAAGTTTTGAAACGTTCGCAGATACGATAGGTGTCATACCTCATGATCGTACGACTTTTCTTATTGATGGGTGTGTTGGTACTGGGATCCGTGTTCTTCTCTCCTCCGACTGCCGACGCAGTGAGGATCAAGGACATAGGTGTGATTGAGGGCGTGCGTGAAAACCAGCTGCTTGGCTATGGTCTCGTGGTGGGTCTGGATAGTACCGGAGACCGAGTCATCGGCGGACAGTTCACGATTCAGGCGATGATGTCCATGTTGAATAAGATGGGGGTGAATCTTGTGATCGACCCCATTCAATTACTGACCAGAAACATCGCGTCGGTCATGGTGACGGCCAAGCTTCCTCCATTTTCGAAGCCTGGGATGACGCTGGATGCAGTTGTGTCGTCTATGGCGAACGCCAAGAGTCTACAAGGCGGTACGCTCTTACTGACGCCGTTGAAGGCAGCAAACCAGCAAGTCTTTGCTGTTGCACAGGGGCCGGTCTCCATCGGAGGGTTTCTAGGAGGCAGTGGAGGAGCAGGAGGAGCGACAGTGGTCAAGAATCACCAAGCGGCCGGAGTGGTCCCAGGTGGAGCGATTATTGAAAAAGAACTACTCGTCAATATTGATTCATGGGAAACAGTTTCCGTGCTCCTACGGCAACCCGATTTTACAACAGCCATCCGGACGGCCGAAGCCATCGAAGGCGCGTTTGGAAAAGGAAGCGCGTCTGCTGTCAATGCTGGATCTGTCAAGGCGACGATTCCGCAGGCGTTTCAGGGTCGTGTCGTCGAGTACATCTCATCGATTGAGGGGCTCGATGTTGCGGTCGACGCTGTGGCTAAAGTCGTCGTCAATGAACGGACTGGAACGGTCGTGTTAGGTGAGCACGTGCGGGTCTCGACCTGCGCAATCTCACATGGCAATCTGACAATCTCGGTAAAGAACACGTTAAATGTATCTCAGCCGTCAGCCCCGCTGATTGGTTCGGCAGCGGGACAAACAACTGTCACTCCTGATGTTCAGACCGAGGTGAAGGAGGAGGAATCGCGCCTGATTGTAGTGGATGAAACGGTGACCTTGGGAGAGGTCGTACGAGCGCTGAATGCGGTTGGGGTGACTCCGCGGGATCTTGTGGCAATTCTATCGGCGTTGCGGGCCGCAGGTTCACTTCAGGCTAATCT
This sequence comes from Nitrospira sp., assembly GCA_029881435.1. Lineage (GTDB taxonomy): Bacteria > Nitrospirota > Nitrospiria > Nitrospirales > Nitrospiraceae > Nitrospira_D. Next base: position 6,292 of record JAOUMR010000090.1, on the reverse strand, counting down.
TGAGATAATTTAATCAAGTATATGATGAATAATGTAAACGCTTCACATGGTGATGATTCTAAATGGGGGTCTTTACCATTGTACGGAGATCCTACGTGGACTATCGGAACTGGCCATCTTGATCATCGACTTAACTCATTGCAATCACAAGATATTGGTGAGAGTCGCGAGCAGTTGATTCAGGCTGGGCGGCAATTCGAAGCCTATTTTATCTCATATTTACTAAAGGTTATGAGGGAAACGGTTCCCGAGGGAACCATTGCAAACAAGCAGGGAGCCTATTTCTACTCATTTTATGATGAGGAAATCGGGGTTCGAGCAGCAGATTCAGGGGGGATAGGAATTGCCAACATGGTTCAGGAATATGCGGATAAACATTTTCCCTTGTCCCCGGTGAAGAGCTCAAGTTCTGTCGGGTAGGAGCCGATAAGGATTACGATCGGGGGAAAGGCCATCCACACGTAGCCTTGTAGCTCGGACACGAAGAGTGCGGAAGGAGTAAGGATATGCAAATTTCAGGTCATGGGAACGTCGATCATCTTGCAAAGGTGTTGCTTGGAGTGCACGAAGCTGAAAGTTCCGGGGCTCGACAAGCCACGGCTCGCACCCAAGCCGGTAAGGATGAAGTTCAGATTTCCTCCCAGGCGAAGGAACTGCAACGGATTCGCGAGTTGGCAAATCAACCAGATCCTGAGCGGGCTGAACGAGTAGAGAGCATCAGGCGCTCCCTTGAGAGTGGTACGTACGATGTCAGTGGCCGTGCGGTAGGTGATGCCCTTGTGAGACAGGTTCTGACCGACGCCATACTCTAAGCCACGTCAGTTTCCTTCAAGTGCGACAGCAACGGACGGATTTCCGTTCTGGCCTATGGATGGGCAGGTTGTCGATCGTGAATATCTCAGGCTCTCTCGACCAATTAATCGATCTCCTTGCGCGTGAATCCGCGCAATGTGAACTTCTTGCACAAAATATCCGTCACGAACGTGATGCCATCAAGCGCATGGCCCTGCATGAGTTCATCTCAATCAATCAATCAAGAGTGTCAATTCTTGAGTCCTTAAACGGTTTGAAGGAAGCGTTTGACGCATTCGTACGCGATCTAGTCACGGCCTATGGTGTGCCGGAAGCGGGTCGGACATTAACCAATATTCTACAACGGACGAAGAGCCCACAGGCTCAAGCAATCTTGCAACAGTACGAACGACTCGCAGCGCAAGTTCGAACCGTGCAGCAGGATATCGCGGTCAACCAGGTATTGGTGAACAATATTCAGTCGTTTCTCGTCCGAGCATTAGAAGCTCATCGTCAGCCCGCTCCAGAAAGTGACGTCTATTCGATGTTTGGCGGTCGAAACGCTGGCGGCACGCCGGCTACGTTAATCAGGCGGAAGGGGTGAAGATCGATGGGACTGAACGCACTGCTTGACGTGGCAAAGACCGCCCTCTTTACGGCACAACAGGCCTTGACGGTCACCGGCCATAATATCGGCAATGTGAACACTCCGGGCTTCTCCAGGCAACAAGTCATACTCACGGAAGAGCGCCCTGTGGATGGGAGCCCAGGGCAAGCCGGCACAGGAGTGAAAATCGCTGAGATTCGACGCGCTGTGGACGTATTCCTCAATCGGGAGTTGGCGCAGTCTCATGAAGACCTCGGTCAGTTTACGGTGGCGCATGACGAATTGAGCAGGCTCGAGAGACTGTTCGGGGATGCTCAGGGGCAGGGCCTATCGGGGAAATTAAACGAGTTTTTCAGTGCACTGCAGGATGCGACCACGACACCGTCTCAGATCGCTCCACGTTCCGTGGTCCTCTCACGAGCCTCGACTCTGTCGAGCGCTTTCCATCGGCTCAATTCGGACTTGGTTGAGACCCGTCGCGCCGTTGATGCGCAAATTGGTGTGACTATCAGCGAGATCAACAGCCTGACGGGAAAGATTGCCGAGTTCAACGGCCAAATCAAATCCGCCGAAGTCAGTGGGCAGAATGCCAATGACCTTCGCGATCAGCGGGACTTGGCCATCAATGAGCTTGCCACGCGAGTTGATGTGCTCACTCTTGATCGTCAGGACGGGACGGTCTCAGTCTTTACCGCCCGCGGACTCGTCTTAGTGGATCAGGAAACGACTCGTAAGCTCGTTGGAGTCGAATCTCCAGACAACCAAGCTTTGCTGGATATTGGGTACGATATTGGAGGGCCCCAACCGTCTGTCATTAACGACCTGATAAGCACCGGGAAGTTGCGTGGGCTCCTGGATGTCCGGGATCGCACGATTCCTTCCGTCCAACGAGGAATCGACGCTCTGGCAGGCTCGCTCTTGACTGAGGTGAACCAAATTCATCGAGTGGGATATGGTCTTGATGGTTCCACTGGAGAAGATCTCTTTTCTGGGTTATCGGTTACGGCTAAAGCACCTACCCCAAACGTTGGCACGGCCTCGATTGCGAACGGGACGGTCACTGCGCCGAGTCTCCTGACCTTCCACGATTACGAGATTCGATTTACTGGACCTAGCGGGTACGCAATAGTTGATGCAACAATGGGTGCCGGCATCCGAGGGAACTACACCGGAACGGTGCTTACACCTCCGTCAGTGGATGCACCTGTCAGTATTGAGACGGGAGTGAACGATACACTGGTGGTATCGGTAGATGGCACGACGTCCGGCACTATTACGCTAAGCGGTGCCGGATCGCCGGGCCTCTCGTATACGTCGGGTGCTGCTCTGGCCGAGGAAGTTCAAAACGAAATCAACGCGGACAGCACACTGGCCGCAGCGGGTCGGCAGATCACGGTGTTGTTTGATGAAACAACACACCGACTCGTTTTGCGGTCAAATTCTGTTGGCGGGTCTAGTGCTGTGGATGTGACCGGTGGAACGGCACGAGGGACCCTTGGGTTATCTGGCGGGGTCAGTACAGCGGCGTCTGGCACGTATACTGGGCCTCAAACATTTCATCTGGACGGGATCGCAGTGACCGTCTCCGGGGCACCGGCGGCCAACGATGTCTTGAACGTGAACTCACGTGACAACACGGCGAGAGATTTGGCCGTTGCGCTCTCAGATCCATCAAAAGTTGCGCTTTCATCCACGCGGGCAGGTGTTCCAGGAAACAATCAGAATGGTTTGGATCTCGTCGCACTCCAGTCCAAAGCCGTTACCGGCCTCGACAATGCGACGTTGTTCGACAGTTATCGTAAGACCGCGACCGATCTGGGTGTGGCCTCTCAAGTCGCGGGGCAGCGTCTTGAGACGGAAGAGATCCGCCACGAACAACTTCAGAATTTCCGCGCCCAGGTGTCCGGCGTCTCGCTTGATGAGGAACTCGTCAATCTTCTCAAGTTTCAACGGGCGTTTGAAGCAGCGTCGCGCATGATCGTCGCGGCTGATGAAATGATGGCGACGTTGATTTCGCTCAAACGATAGGCGGAGGAGCCTGCCATGCGTGTCACAGAACAGCAGGTATTTGGAGTCCTGGTCAACAACTATCAACGGGCTCGATTTCAATCACTACGTTTGCAGGAGCATCTCGCAACCGGCAAGCAGGTCTTGCAACCTTCCGACGACCCTGGTCGTTTCCATCGGATCGTCGGTGAACAAACGACATTGGCAAAGCTGGAGCAACGGCTTCGTAATATTTCAACCGCCACGACTCGAGTTGAATTGGCCGATACCTCGCTGCAAGGGAGCACGGAGGCCCTGTCTCGTATCAGGCAGCTGGCGGTGCAGTTTGCCTCTGATACCAACGGCGCGGCCGAACGAGCTGCGGGCGCGCATGAAGTGCGTGCGTTGCTGCAACAACTGTTCCAACTGGGCAATGCCGAGTTTGACGAAAACCAGCCGGTGTTTGGAGGCACAAGCCGCCACGGGTTTGCTGAAGGGCTGACGGTGTCTACTCCTGTTACCCTGACAGATGCCGTCGCGGACACACTGACCGTGAGAATTGATGGGGTGACGTCCGGCCTGATCGATTTAACCAGCGGGACCGAGACGCTCAGTGGTGCCGAAGTCGCTGCACGAGTACAGAGTCGGATCAATACCGATGCAAGCTTACTTGCGGCAGGGAAAAGTGTTTCAGTAACGTATGAAAATGCTCGGCTCGTGATTGCTTCAAACTCTGATGGATCAAATGCGAATGTTGAGGTGATTGGTGGATCTGCGCGTGCGCTGCTTGGATTCAACGGAGGCAGTGCCGGCAATGGTGCCGCGACGTTCGCACCCACTGTGGTCACGCAGGCAGCTTCGGCCAACAGCGGAGGAGCAACCATCTCTCAGGGGCAAGTGCGTACTGCGAGCGTCGCATCGTTTGACAATTATGTCGTCCGATTTACTAGCCCCGCCACCTTTGACGTGGTCAATACCTCGGCGCCGGTAACGGTGACTGCGAGCCTGGCCAATGTAGGACGAGTCGGTGCTATTGATACCGGAGTGATTGACCCACAGCGGGCTACCCTCGATTCGTACGAGATCCAATTCACGTCTTCCACACAGTATTCGGTCGTGAATACAACGACCGGGTCAACCCTTTCAACTGGGAACACCTATGTGTCCGGAGGAGCGATCGAATTTGATGGCTTGCGTGTGGTGCTTTCAAACGGACAACCGGGCTCGCCGGTTACCGGAGATCGATTTACCGTCGCTCTTACTCCGAAAACGGTGCTTGGCGGACAGACGTATACCTCAGGTGCCCCGATCACGTTTGACGGCATTCAGTTCGCGATCACGAACGACACGGCGTCTCCAGCTGCTGGGGATCTGTTTCATATCGTCAGTCAGAGCCGATATGCCGGAGATTCCGTCACTCACGAAATTGAAGTGGCAGACGGGGAGGTGATCCCCACGAACGTTCTTGGCCATCAAGCCTTCAGCGGCCCGAATGTGAATCTCTTTGAAACAGCGCAGCATCTTCTCGCGTCGTTGCGAGGAAATTTCAAGGCCGGTATCGTGGAGAGCTTGGGTGAGCTAGACCGTGCGCTCAGTCAGATGTCGGCAGCTCAGGCTGAAGTCGGTGCGCTGACCAATCGCTTGGAAGCCACCTCCTCGGCATTGGAAGATGCGAAAGTGCTGGCAACCAACACGCTATCCTCGTTCGCAGATATCGATTTGGCACGAACCATCTCCGATCTCACCCTGCAAGAGTATGCCATTCAAGCTGCAGGTGAAACGCTCGGTCGGATCTTTGAAAATTCTCTCCTGAAGCACCTCCGGTAAGTCATCTCTCAAGTTTGCATCATGGATGGCCGATAATTCTATGGAACGCTGTGCAGCCATGGAAGGCGAGTATGCTGGTACTTACACGTCGACGGGGAGAGAGTGTCACGATCGGCCCCGACATCCGTATTGTCGTGCTGGGTTTAAAAAGTGGGCAAGTCCGCCTCGGAATCGAGGCGCCACCGGCGGTCGCGGTTCATCGAGAAGAGGTGTATACGAGGATTCAAGAAGAGAACCGGTTGGCTGCGAATACGCAGGCTGTGCCGCTCGAGGCATTTCGTCGCCTAATTCCTATCAAACGCCGCTTGGTCTCGTGAGGATAGATTCGTGAGGTGCACATCGACCCGCTTCGGATCATTCGAAGTGTCCGACGACAGTATCGTCAGGTTTCCTTCCGGGCTGCTGGGGTTCCCCGAGCAACAGCGGTATGTGATACTTGATCATGACACTGAGGCCCCCTTCAAATGGCTTCAATCGATTGACGAGCCTGGTCTGGCCTTTGTCCTCATGGATCCGGCTACGTTCCATCCTGATTACCATGTCGACGTTCCCACCGATGCACTGGTAGAGATCAAAGGGGAACAGAGAGATGATCTCGCCTTGGTGGTAATCTTGACCATTCCTTCGGATGATCCAAGTCGAATCACAGCCAATCTTCGGGGGCCGCTGCTCATAAGCCACACAACCAAGCTTGGGAAGCAGTTGGTCCTCTCTGAAGAGTTCCCCACCAGACATGCGTTGTTTCCTGCAGCGCCTCCCTCTACAGAAGTCCCCACAGATGTGCGCCCTGCCACGGAGTGTCCTGTGTAAGTCGACTCAATCCAGCAGATAGAAAAGGAAAATAGCTCTAGCAGGATGCGGAAAAACTCACCTTAACTCCGGTGTCGCCACAGGCATCGAGATGCGAGACGATACCAATGCATCACGCAGGATGCTCAAAAAGGCACGTCCAGCAAGGCCGCAGCGAGCGAAGAGGCGAGCAACTGTCTTAAATGTCAAGCCCCCTGCACCACTGCGGATCGCCAGGAAGTTCCATGATGCACCATCGCATTGAGAATGGTCAGCAACTTGCGCATGGCT
>JAOUMR010000111.1 GCA_029881435.1 Nitrospira sp. | reverse complement strand
CCGTGATTCCGTCTCGTTCTCTTCATCGCCTCGCTCCTTTGTGTCGCCACCTTCCGGTGGCGTTGGTGAAGCCAGGCTACCACTTATCACACTGTCCGAATTTCTGGAGCCCCCTCTTGGTGAGGCTTTCTCTGAACGAAAAGAGAAAACACGTTGAGCGTGTAGAGGCATCCTTGCAGCTGCTATATCATCGCGCAGGATCATTGAAAGTGCCGTATAAATGAGTAAGTCGAATGGGTGGAGCAATGATACATTCCGAATATTGAGACGAGATTTTGGAACAAAAGCCTTCAGGGCTTCATAGCAGGTATGCGTATCGAGATCACGTCTTTTCAATTCATGGCGTATTGTAGGCCATTGCGTGTCAATCAATGGAAATTCTGGGGGAAGCGGGAAGAAACTGCCATAACCATGATGCTGAATGGCATTAATGGCCGAATCTAATTGTGGCTCGGTTAGCGTAAACAGGGTTCAATTGTCCTTATGGTCAAAGCAGCCACTAAAGACGACAGCAGTGTACTTCTTTATATGAAGTTGGTCTAGTTCGGAGATCATAAGAGATTGACCGTTTCCTAATTTTCGTGCCAATCATGCAAGGATTAGGCGGGGAGGGGCACAGTCTGTTTGAATTACGCTTAAAAGGAGTAGAAGGCATTGCCCGGGTGTTCTTCTGTGCATTGGTAGGAAAACGGATCGTCATGCTACACAGCTTCGTCAAGAAGTCGGACAAGACGCCTCGTCGGGAACGTGAGATTGCTGAGACACGTATGAAGGAGGTTAAACATGCGGACGCATGATCAACTCATCAAAAAGCTTCTTCGCCGACCGCGGGTGCGGGTGGAAGTGGAGCGTATTGAACGTGAGGAGTCCGCGTTGCTCGATGCCTTACTCAAGGCGTGGCAAGAGGCAAGGCTCACTCAAAGCGAAGTGGCTGCACGGATGGGAACGCAAGCTCCCGCCGTTGCTCGTCTGGAACGGGCCCTGGCCAATGGAAAACATTCACCATCGATCGCAACATTGCGGAAGTATGTGAAGGCCTGTGGCAAACGGCTGGTGCTGAGGGTTACGTGAATACATTTGAAGGACCCCCGTTTCATCGTAGGACCTCAGCGAGCACGAATGATTATCTGACCGCTCCGCCCTCGCCCTTGCATCTCAATCTTTCTCCCCCGTAGAATAGGTTTCTCCTGTAACCCATTGGCATTCTGGCTATTTCCGTCGATTCACGGTCGGGTGAACGAAGGATCAATCTTCGATGAAAATAGAGTATTCGAAGGGCAATCGTGCTTCGAAAGAGCTGATTCTCCTCAATCGCCAGCAGTTTGAAGCGACCAGTGGTCGGAAGATGAAGGTGATGCTGATCTTCCCGCCCGATTGGTTTCCCTCGGAACCCTATCTTTCGCTTCCCTCTCTCACCGCCGTTCTCCGCCAGGCAGGACACACCGTCATTCAAAAAGACATCAACTGCGAGATGTGGGACTGGTACTTTGGTGAGGACTTCTTGAAGAAGGTCTTGCGTCGAGTGCCGCAGCAACTTGATCGCCTACGAAAACTTTCAAAGAAGCGAGAATTGAGTGAAGGTGAGATGGATGTGCAACTGGCGCTTTGTGAGGTCACCCGCCCGCGTATGGAGCAGTTGATCCGTAATGCCGAGGAGGCAAAGCGCATCATTAGAGGCGAACAGTTCTATGATATCGATAAGTTAGAATGGTCTCTTCAGGTGTTTCGTGAAGTTATGTCGATCATCTCGCTCGTCTATTTTCCCGCGAGAATCTGCATGCCGCCGATGGAGACGAATCTCTCCTACAAAGTCTTCGTCTCGTCGGAGATCATGGATGCGGTGAACGATCCTCAAGTCAATATCTACCGCGATGTGTTCGAGCATCTGGTGAAACCGGCGATCGAAGCGGAACGGCCGGACGTGATTGGGATCTCGATCGTGCTCCAGCAGCAGATGTTTTCGACGATGACGTTTTGCGCCCTCATCAAGCAACACTTTCCTCACGTCCATATCACGATCGGCGGGAACACGGTAACGCGCTTGCGCGATGTGCTGCCTCAGTCGCCACTGTTTCAGTACTTCGACAGCGCCGTCGTGTATGAAGGGGAGACGGCCTTCGTGCAACTGGTGTCGGCAGTGGGGGCAAAGCGGAGCCTGGCTGAAGTACCCAACGCCATCTATAAGGACGAGACCGGCATCCATACCTCACCAACCAGCTATGCGGAAGATCTGGCGACACTCCCGCCACCGGATTTCGATGGGCTCCCGCTAGAGAAGTATTTCGTGCCAACGCGAATCCTGCCCTATCTTGCGACACGCGGCTGCTACTGGGGCCGTTGCGAATTTTGCGACCATGGCGAGGGCTACACAGCAGGCTATCGGTCGAAGAAGATTCAGGATGCACTCGCGGACATTCAGTTTCTGCGAGACAAGTATGGGGCGCAGTATTTTCATTTCACCGACGAATCCTATCCGCCGGCGCTGTTTCGCAAGCTCGCGCGGGGATTGATCGAGAGCCGGATGGGCATCCATTGGACGACGCATATGCGGTTTGAGAAGAGCTTGCTCGATGAACAAGTATGGCAGGATGCGAAGGAGTCCGGTTGTCGCTATCTCCATTTCGGCTATGAATCCGGTGTCGAGCGGGTCCTGCAACTGATGGACAAGGCGACCACGATCGAGGTCATGACGAAACACCTCACACTCACGGCTGAAGCGGGAATCTGGAATCACTGCATGGGGTTCTTTGGATTTCCTGGTGAAACGAAGGAAGAGGCATGGCAGTCGGTGCAGTTCTTGGAGCAGAACAAGAACCATGTCCATTCGCTCGGATTCGGGACCTTCGACCTTGGACGGCATAACCCGGTAGCGAAACATCCAGATCGATGGGGCGTGACGGCATACAAGAATCCGGAGTGGGACTTGGCGCTCGACTATTACTACACCGTAAAGAACGGGATGAGTATCGAAGAGGCTGAGCGGGTGTTCGAACAATTCGAGCGGCACCACAATCCCGGCTGGGATCTGCGTCTCTACATTCGCGAATATATCTTCCTGTATATTTCAAGGTTTGGATTAGGAAAGCTCGCTGATCTCCAGTTTCAATCAGCCAAGACGACAGGGGTGACTCACACGCTCGCAGGGAAGATGTAGTGGACAGTACAGACAACGATCATGAGCAATAACGGACTCGTCCAAATAGACGGCTTGGTTCCGATCACGAAGGAAGATCGGAAGAAGTCCAAAGTCATGCTCTTGTTCCCGCCGGAATGGGTGCCGACGGCGCCCTACCTTGCATTGCCTTCACTCACCGCAGTGCTCCGCGAAGCAGGTCATACGGTCATTCAACGCGACATCAACATCGGGATGTGGGATCACTTCTTCAGCCTGGATTTCCTGATCTGGGTGAAGGCCAGGATAGGGATGCAGCTGAAGGCGCTACAAGAGAAAGAGAAGGCCGGGGTTCTGACTGAGCGCGATGTCGCGCATAAAGCGGTTGTGGAGCAGGCCCACGACCTCGAGGTATTTGATTTGGCGGAACGGGCGGAAGATGCCAAACAGATCGTGCGCGGCGAACGGTTCTATGAGGCAGAATTGCTCGAAGGAGCGCTCAATACATTCCGCGAGACGATGACCTATATCTCCGCCGCGTACTTTCCTGCCTCGCTCGTGTTCTACCCGATGGAAAGCAACCTCGGCTATCGCCCAGGTGTCTCCGCAGAAGTTTTTGCCTGCCTTGATGATGAACAGGTGAATGTGTACCGAGATCTCTGTAATCAGTTAGTTCTGCCGGAAGTGGCGAAAGAAAGACCGGACATCGTCGGGATTTCCATCGGCACGCAGATGCAGCTGTTGGCCGGCTTGACCTTCGCCAGGATGATCAAGGAGACGTTCCCGCAGATTCATATCGTGGTGGGCGGCAATATCATAACCCGCCTACAGGAAGACCTCGTGAATCACGAGAGGTTTTTCAAAGAAGTCTTTGATTCAGCGATACTCTACGAAGGTGAGCATGCACTGCTGTGGCTCATTGAAGCTTTGATCGGGCAACGCCCACTTTCCTCCGTCCCCAACTTGATCTATCGAGATGAATCGGGGCTCCATCGGAATCCGGAAGTCTATACTGAGAAAACAACTGCGCTTCCCTTGCCGGATTTTGAGGGGATGCCGCTGGATCGCTACTTCGTCCCAGAACTCATCATTCCCTACCTGGCGACCCGAGGCTGCTACTGGGGTCGCTGCACATTCTGCGACCATGGTCAGGGTTACTTCGATCAATATCGTGGGATACCCGCTCAGCTGGTGGTCGACCAGATCAAGGTCTTACGAGACAAATATCATTGCCGGCACTTTCTCTTTTCTGATGAATCCTATCCGCCGGCGTTGTTCAAGAAAGTCTCTCAGCTGCTGGTCGATCAGACCGTCGGGATTAAGTGGACGACACTCATCCGGTTTGAAGAGACACTCCAAGATCAGGCGACGTGGGATCTTGCCGCTCAAGCCGGCTGTTGCACGCTCTACTACGGAATGGAGTCCGCCAACGAGCGCGTCTTGAATCTGATGGACAAGCACGCTCGGAAAAGCGTCATCGAGCGCAATCTCCAGATGGCGTCCCAGGCGGGGATCTGGAACCACGTGATGGCGTTCTATGGATTTCCAGGTGAAACACTCGATGAGGCGATGGAAACCCGGCAATTCGTCCTGGACAATCAGCCGGTCATCCATTCGCTGGAGCTCTTCTATTTTGTCGCGTACCGGCACACGCCGATGGTGCGTGACCCGGAGAAATTCGGCATCACGATTCACAAGCAGGAAGAGTACGATCTACCCCTCGACTACTACTACACCTTAAATGACCCCAGCACGTTATCGTGCCTCGAGGCGATGCAACTATGCGAAGAATTCTATGCGCGTGATTTTCATCCATGGGCTGTGCGTGTGAACTCGCGCGAGCATGTCTTCCTGTACATTTCGAAGTTTGGAACAAACCAATTACCACAAATCTATGCCCAACAGACGCAGCCGGTTGGATCTCGAGACGGGGTGTCAGGCCTGGTGACATGGCCGGTGGCGCAATCACTAGGGGACGAAGGGATGGCACGCGTCACGAGTCACGATGTCGAGTGAAGCAGCACGCGAAGAGATTGATGGTCAGTGCACAGCGTCGTCCGGAACAAATACCGTGGACACCAGGGCATACGCGGCTTCGACAGTTCGAGTCATCTCTTCGGCTTTCCGGAACTGTTCCGTGTATTGCTTGGGACTGTTCGTAAGACCGGCGTACCGCGACGGGTTCCAATTGTAGAGCTGGACGCGCTTCGCCCGTTCCAAATCTTGAGCGGTGAGAGGGAGCGTAAGACCCAGCACGTCCAATGCATGGGCGATGTCCTGCTCGGTGATGCGATCCATGGGGCGAGTTTGACAAAATAGGTTCCACCTGTCAAAGGATGTCGAGAATTTTCTTGAGCCATCAGTTCAGCTGATTCAGTGACAACACCAACGGGAAGAAATATGAGTGAGCAACGCTCTCTGAAGTTCTACCAAGCCGATGTTTTCACTGGGCAACCGTTTGGCGGCAATCCGGTCGCCGTCTTTCCTGATGCGGAGGGGCTGACCGACGACCAATTGCAACGGATTGCCCGGGAGATGAATCTCTCCGAGACCGTCTTCGTCTTCCCGCCAACCGACCCGGCCGCAGCTGCACGGTTGCGCATTTTTACACCCACACAGGAAATTCCATTTGCCGGCCATCCGGTGCTGGGTACGTTTTATGTGCTCGCCCATCTGAAGCGGATCTCGATACAAGATGGCATTACTCGAGTGATGCAGGAATGTAACATCGGCCTGTATCCCATCGAAGTCCATGCAGATCAAGGAAGTGTGGTGCGAGTCGTGATGGCTCAACCCAAGCCAGAATTCCTGGATCCGATCGTGGCTATCGACGAGCTGTATCTGATCGCTGCGGCGTTGGGCATACCAAAACACGTGATTGCCGACGCAAAATGGCCGCCCCAAGTCGTCTCAACTGGACTGCCGGTCTTGATCGTGCCGGTTCGGACATTGACGGCCGCACGGTCGATCACCCCTGATGCATCGGCCATCATCAAGATCTGCGAGCGATTTGGTGCCAATGGCATCATGGTCTTCACGACGGTGACGGTTGAGTCGTTTGCCTCCGTCCATGCACGAATGTTTGCTCCGAAAATCGGCATCTTGGAAGATCCTGCGACGGGGAGTGCCGGTGGAGCGCTTGGGGCTTATCTTGTCCACAATGGGGTGGTTGAGGTGGGCCCTACCACGGAGATCTTGATCGAGCAGGGGTATGAGATCGACCGCCCATCTCGAATTCTTGTGCAGGTCAAGTCGGAAGACGATGTCATTCAAGGCGTCACGGTCGGCGGGCAATGTGTGATGGTGGTAGAGGGGGAGTTGAAGTTTTGAACCTACGGGTATGAGGAGAGTGAAAAGATGAAGGCAGTATTGTTTCGTGAACATGGGGGGCCGGACAAGCTTTCGTACGAAGAGCTGCCGATGCCGCAGCTCGGCCCACAAGAGGTGCTGATTCGCGTGAAGGCCTGCGCGCTCAACCATCTCGATATTTGGGTTAGACAGGGGATACCTGCCTATTCCATTCCCCTGCCTCACGCAGGAGGATCGGACGTCTCCGGCATTATTGAACAAGTCGGCACCCAAGTCGACGGTGTCTCCATCGGTGCACGGGTCTTTGTATCGCCGGGAATCAGTTGCTGGCGATGTGAGTACTGTTTATCCGGCCGTGACAATCTGTGTCGGACCTATCATCTCCTCGGGACCAAAACACATGGGGGCTATGCCGAGTATGTTAGGGTTCCGTTTCGGAATGTGCTCTCAATACCGGACAATTTGACATTCGAACAAGCTGCAGCGTTTCCGCTCGTCTCCGTCACGGCATCGCATATGCTGTTTGCCTTAGCCGGGCTCCAGCATGGCGAAACCGTGCTCGTGATGGGAGCGGGGAGTGGTGTCGGGATGATGGCGGTGCAACTGGCCAAATTGGCCGGGGCCCGTGTGTTGACCACGGTCGGCAGCGACGACAAGATTCCCAAAGGTGTGATCTTGGGAGCTGATGCGGTGATCAACCACGCTCGGGAAAAGGTTTCGGAGCGCGTCCGAATACTGACAGAAGGTCGAGGCGTCGACGTGGTCATCGAGCATATCGGTCCGGAGGTATGGGATAGCTGTCTGGACTCTCTCGCAAGGGGGGGACGCTTGATCACCTGCGGTGCCACCACCGGTGCAGATGTGAAGCTGAATCTGCGCGATCTCTACTCTCGTCAGTTAACGGTCAAGGGATCGTACATGGGCACGCGCGGAGAACTCGTGAAAGCCGCGGAACTCATGGGCCAGGGGCGGCTGATGATCATCATCGATCGCATATTCCCTCTTCAGGAAGCCCGCGCAGCTCAGGAATTGATGGTCAGCCGGAAGTTTTTTGGCAAGATCATCCTTGCCTGTTAACGGGGTGTCCGTTCGGCATCTGTTCACTGACAGGTTTTCTCCTTCAAGGACTGTTTTGAGCCTCCCTGCCATTCTGTGCTACTCTGAATTCAATCAGGCTGAGCGTGGCCGGCGTTCTTCATGGAAGTCCACCCCAACTTTAAAGGAGGAATCTATGTCCACCGTTAGGCAGATCACGACGAAACGTCCCAAATCGATCGGGCACAAGAGCTCGATTGCCAGCGCAGCCAAGGCGATGCGTCAGGCACGTGTGGGGTCGTTACTCGTGAAGAAGGGCAAGCAATTCATCGGAGTCGTGACGGACACCGATATCGTACGGCGGGCTGTGGCAACGGGTAAGCCTCTCGGCAAACTTACCGTCGAGAAGATCATGACGACGCCGATTTGCACGATCGAGGGGAATCAGTCTGTCGATGATGCGCAGGATATGATGGCTGACCTGGGGGTCCGCCATCTCGGCGTCACCAAGAACGGCGAGATCACAGGGGTGGTATCTGTCCGTGACCTCTTATCGTTCTATAAGCGCTATGCCCAATCGAAGATTCCTCCGGAAATGGGGTATTCAGAACCAAAGATCTCTCAAGATTAAGGAAGGTGCTGAGCCGTGAGTGCTGTGGTGTAAGAACTCAGCACTCAATGCTTAGGACTCAGCACATCACTTGGCAAGCTCTCCAACCAGATGCCCGAGCTCGGGGAGAATGAGCTTTTGCATGGCGAGGCGCACGGCATTTTCCGATCCCGGAATAGAAAACAGTATACGGCCCTTCACAATGCCCGCCGTCGCTCGACTCATGATTGCTGACGATCCAATCTCTTGATAGGTTAGCAGTCGAAAGATTTCTCCAAATCCACTGAGCCGCTTCTCCAGCATTGCGTCTACCGCTTCGAACGTCGAATCACGACGGGAAATCCCCGTGCCACCATTAATAATGATCGCCTGTATTGCGTTGTTAGCAGTGCCCTGGGCTATTCGAAACAAAATTTGAGCAGGCTCGTCTTTGACCACGTGATAGAGTGCCACGTTATAGCCTTGGTCTTTGAGGAGCTTCTGAATCAGTTGACCACTGGTATCTGTTTCTGGCGTGCGGGTATCGCTACAGGTCATGACCATGCACCCGATTGAATCAGGTGCATGGCTTTTGTGTTCGTGCTGGGTTGGTGTCGTCATGGTTTGGTGAGATGCTCCCTTAGCAGTCGACGGTCATGCCTTGGTCAAGTTTGAACACGTCCACGCGACACGGTGTCTGTTATTTCCACACTGCATCAGGATTCAACGTCGCAGCTGGCGCCCCCTTTGCCACATGTTCATCAAGGATCGTGGCAACGTCGGCCTCACTCACCTTCGAGTACCACGTGTTGTCAGGATACACTACGACCGTGGGGCCTTGCTCGCATGGCCCAAGGCAGCCTGTGGCGCTGACTAGAACTTCTCCCGGGGGGGTTGCACGTTGCATCAACCCCATGTTGAAGGCCATGAGCAGCTGTGCCGCACCGGCTGAGCCACAGGAGGGCTTTGGATGGCCGGGAGGACGGGAATTAGTACAGACGAGAATATGATATTTAGGTTTTGGCATGGTCTCCTCAATAACAATCGGTATGTATCATCTAACCACGATATGTCTATCGTGGCCTATACGACTCCCATTGTTGAATGACTTCCTCCGGAAGCTTCCACTGTTTGAGTCCTTTCAGCACCCAATCTACGTAGTGGTCTTTGGGTTTAAACTTGCCGATCGGATTTGCAGCATACGTGGTCACGAGTTCTTTTTCTCCAGTCTCGGACGTGACGGTGACTTGTAGATGGCGGTAGGCCCCCTGCGGTAAATCCTGTTCAAACTGATCCATAATCTGTACGTCTTCATCCGTCAATTCGAATACACCGCCCCACGTCTTTTCACCCACTGCATGGACGACACTCGCGAGTCCACAGCGCCATTGCGACGACCACCGGCAAAACTTCACCGTATGGTCGGCTAATGTCGCGAGGTGCAGAAACTTGTGTTCTGGAGCTCGTCGTGTCAGTTGTGCGGGGTTGAGAAGATCGCCGTACAAAAAAAACTTCATGCATGTGACTCATCTGTGACTGACTACCGCTAAGCCGCGTTGCTACTTGTAACACACCGCCTTTTCGTCAGACAAGCGCCACTCCTCTTGATCAGTCCTGAGAGCCACATTGACATGACATCCGCGCCTTTCTAAGATGCTGCGGAGGTGATCGGAATTGAAGGCCCGACGTCCGTCGCGAAACAATTACGTCCTGCATGGCTGAGCACGAGACACTCCCAAGACCATTCGGCAGTCGCATCACCCACGCGGTCGTTGTGGTTGTTGTCCTCTTAGGTGCGCTCTACTATGTGTGGACGACATTACCATCTGTGGTCCCATCCAGGGAACCGCAGGAAGCCGAAGCCTTGGCCTTGGTGCAGAATCATCCTGCGATCGGATATCCAACAATCGCGCAGGCTATGGATGAGCATGTCCGCTCGATGAAAGACCGTGGGCAGGGGGTCCGCCTGGGTGAATGGCGTGTGCAACACGTCGAGGGAGATATTTTTGAAATTCGCATCCAACTTCGTGACCAAGGGGTTCGGGGCCAGTGGTTCGAGCGGGAGTTCATTTGGCATGCGCACCTTCAGCTCAAGAAGGTCAACGCCGCCTCGTTGCCGGCGGATGGAGTGACTCCAAAAGCACCTGACCCCGATCCTCCAACGACTCCTTCACTACCCGGTTCATCAGCACGTTAGGCTGGCTCCCTAAGAGACGGCGGAATGGCGATCTGGACTTCATTGCCTTGGACGCGTACCTCGCAAGAAACGACTTGGAAATTCGGGTTGCCGACTCGTTCTCCAGAAATGACACTGAATTTCCATCCGTGCCAAGGACACTCGACCACGCCCTCGCACAGTTTCCCTTCTCCGAGTGGACCACCCGCATGAGGACAACAGTTATCGACTGCATAAAATCTCCCCTCCACATTGAACACTGCAATCCAAATCCCGTCGACCTCGACGGTTCGTCCGGTGCCGGATGGGATCTCATGCGTGAAGGCAACTCTCACAAAGTTGTGTGTCATAGAATACCAAGTCCTCCGTCAGCGCCGAAGTTGTCAATAAATCCGTTGAAATATCCTGAGCGGCTTCCATGGTTGTCTCACGCGGCCTTTTTTGTCTGAATCGGT
>JAOUMR010000186.1 GCA_029881435.1 Nitrospira sp. | reverse complement strand
AGTTGTGTGTCATAGAATACCAAGTCCTCCGTCAGCGCCGCGCAGCATGAGAGCGGCCGTTGCTTGATTTCAGCGCACCCTTATGGCATAGAACTATCAGTGCGGAGCCTTGCCCATGAACACATTCCTTGACCGCTGTGGAAGCCCGATTGGGGATGAGGTGCTTGCATGGAAATGACCCTCCTGCTTAACGCAACCTATGAACCCCTGCGGGTCGTACATTGGCAAAAAGCGATCGCGCTCCTCTGGCAAGGAAAAGTTGAAGTCCTGGAAGTGTACGACCGGGAAATCCACGGGATTTCGCTGTCTATCAAGCTGCCCGCGGTGATGCGGCTGCTGAAACTGGTCAAGTTGAAGGACAGTCATCGCGCCGTCAAATTTTCTCGCATCAACATTTTTACGCGAGACGGATATTGTTGCCAATACTGTAACCGCAAGTTTCGGACCGAAGAGCTGACCTTCGATCATGTCGTGCCCATTGCGAAAGGTGGGAAGAAGACCTGGGAAAATATTGTAACCGCCTGTTGGCGCTGCAATAATCGTAAAAGTGGGAGGACTCCTGAAGAGGCCGGCATGAAACTGAAAAAGCGGCCTGTGAAGCCTCGCTGGAGCCCCGTCATTACCATCACTATCGGCATTCGTAATACACCGGAAAGCTGGCGCGATTATCTCTATTGGAATATGGAGTTGGACGCGGATCCTGCCGAGACGTAAGGTTTCTCCATCGGAGCCACCTATTGTCTGAGTTACACATTATTCAATCCTGAGGTCTCATCCGACATCGTTCCGTCTTGATCAATACCCATTCGCTTCGTCCCTGACACGCGTGCCGCATTATATCCGCATACCCACGCACTGATCAAAACGGGGAGATGCGCGTCTGCCTCAAATCCCTCTTGCATGCTGCGGCTCATTCTCGGATACTGACCGTCTAGTTTAAACAGGAGTATCTTCTATGGCTGCCAATCCTGGATTTCCACTTGTCTTAGACGTTAAAGGCTGGCCTATTTTAGTGATCGGTGGTGATGAGGAGGCAGCAGAAAAATCCCAACGCCTACTCGAATCCGGGGCGCGAGTCACGATCATCAGTCCGACGTTGAATGAACCTCTGCGCCATCTCGCAGCATCAGGCAAGATCATCCACCGCGGTCGGCATTTCCGTGATGCAGACCTCGAACACACCATTCTCATTCTCAACACTATTCGAAGCGATCGCGACTTTGCTCAGATGCTCTTGGCCAAATCACGGGAGAAGGGGGTGTTACTCTGGTCGGTGGACTACCCAGATGCAAGCAGCGTGACGATGCCGGCAGTGGTGGCCGTAGGGCATGTTCGCATTGCCATCAGTACAAGTGGGATGGCACCGGCCCTTTCCGGATTCATGAAGGAGGATCTGGAACACATCCTGAACGAGGAATTCGTCGAGTTTGTGGACTGGCTCGGACAGTTGCGCGAACAGGCCAAAGCGAATGAGCCGGATGCCGAAAAGCGCCGCGCACTCCTTCGTGAGGCCTTAGACGGCTTTCGACTTCTCGGCCGGGTACAGTATCCCAAAGTCTGGGTGGACAGGCGATCCCAGCCCGCGCCAGGCATACAATCTCATACTAAGACACAATAGGAGCACCGATGGTTCTACTGGAATTCAGCATGTCGCCCTTGGGAAAAGGAGAGAGTGTCGGAAAGTATGTGGCGCGTTCACTCGATATTATCGATAAGAGCGGAGTGTCCTATCGATTGAATCCCATGGGGACAGTCTTGGAAGGGGAGTGGGAGCAGGTATTTTCTGTGGTCCAGAAATGCTACGAGCGGATGAAAAAGGACTGCAACCGCATTTCCTGCACGATCAAAGTCGACTACCGAAAAGGCCGTTCCGGCCGGCTTCAGAGCAAGGTTGCCAGCATCGAAAAGACCTTGAAGCGCTCCGTTAAACAGTAGGTAGCGGACCCCATTGCGATAGACCCAGAGCCTGCCACGAACGGCTCCTCAGGCCTCCCGCGAATCACTTCTCATGCAGACCTTGATGGAGCGTTGCATGCCCTCCCACCAATGCGTGTCCCATCTTTGGGACGGAGGCCCCCCTCTGACGCAAGGGGATAATGCTTCGTATTGAAAAGCATCTGTATCGTCTATATACTCGCTCACCGTGCTTGGTATTCCTGTAAGTGGACTGTGCAGGAGCTCTCTCTGTGGCACCACGCAGTCCCGCAGCCGTCATCACGATCGACAGCGTCTCGCATCGCACGTAGTTCCGCCCAATGAATAGGTTGATTCAGGGAATCATGCCGTGACAAGCAGCGCGCTTGATATCGTCGAAGCGAAGTCCCTGCCGCACATCGAACTCTTGCCGAAGGACCGGACCATCCTTGAACAAGGCGCGATGGTGTTTCGTCCATTCGGTTTGGATGAACACGGGCACACCATCAGAGATCTGAGCGGTGTCAGCATCAGAGCCGTGACAGTCTTTTTGGAGAAACTGATCGCATCCGAACGTGGAGCATCCGCCGGGAAAGAATCGGTGGAAGAGTTGTGCCGTCTCCTCAACGATCAAATTAGGGATGCGGTCTACCATGTGACACCTGAGTTTTTAAAGAATCCGTGGAACAGCTACTCCTACGAATTTACCTGCTACCTGTACGAGTTCTGTGAGCGCATCTCCGGAGATCCGCGCTTTGTGTTTAAGGCAGGAGCGGAAAAAGTGTCTCCGATTATGTTGGCTTTGACGCGGCCCTTTTCACTGTCTCAGATTTACACGATGTTTCCCTACTTTGGGAACAAATTTACCTCGGGCTCTGTCGAGTTTCGTGTCGTAGAAGTTACGAACGAAACCGCTACAGTGGCGATGCGGTTTACTGAACGAACACTCCGCCAATTCGGTCCCTATCGGAGGCGGTGTGCCTGTCTGGTCTGCCAGTCTGCCCAGGGAATTATGGTCGCGATGGCCGATCGGATTCACGGTCTTTCTCGCGCAGAAACAATAGAGACTTCATGTATTGGTAATGATGACGACTGGTGCCAATGGACGATTCGATGGCAGAAAGAAGGCGGGTATCGCAGCCGATTCTGGCGAGCAGCATCCCCTCTCGAACAAGTACGACCGACTCTACCGAGTGGCACAGTCCTCATTGAGACCGACAGTGCGCAGGCCGTCCCCTCAACGACAACCAGACGCGTTGATCCTCCAATCCAGGCGCAGCAGCATTTCACATGGTTCTTGTGGGGAGGTGTGCTGGGGCTCGCCCTCATGGCAGGCGTCGGGGTGTTCAATCCGACCGTCAGTCTCGGTGAAGTCGCGTTGGTCGGGCTGTGCCCAATCCTCGCTG
>JAOUMR010000089.1 GCA_029881435.1 Nitrospira sp. | reverse complement strand
CTTTTCGAACTTTTAAGGCGAGGGCCCTGGGTTCGAGTCCCAGCCGGCTCACCACCTTGGACAAAAGACAGAACCTTCAAAACGACCTTCATCCTCAGTCCGCCTGTAGAGCCTCAGCCCTATCGGGTGAATGAGGCGACGACAGGTCTCGTATGCGAAACCACTCGCAAATCCATCCTCCCCTAACTTGGTTCTGGCGAACTCTTCATCAGTCTGCAGCAAGATTTGTGACGGTTCACAACAATGCCGTTGCGATTGTGATTCGTAAGACCAACGCATGTCTGTTTTGAATTGGAGCGACGAACCCCGATGTGTTATCAGTGCCACTCTCGTTGACCCATATCACCGGCCAGACTCCAATGGGACGCAACCTGCTCCCTTCAGGCCTCGGTGTAACGTTTCGGGTGTGGGCGCCGGCGGCCCGTGAGGTCCAGGTTCTTATGGGATTACACAACGCCCTACCCCAGCTTATTCCTGACGCGGCGAATCACTTCGTCTGTAAATTCCGTGGTTGTCGCCCGTCCCTGTAGATCGACTGTCCGTATGCCGTCCGAGACCACCTCGAAGACTGAGCTTTCAAGGGCACGTGCGACTCCGGCTTCCGGCTCGCCCATATAGGAAAGCACTGAGGCGCCTGCCAGAATCATAGCCATGGGGTTGGCGAGGTTCTTGCCGAATAGCATGGGCGCCGTACCGTGCGGAGCTTCCGCCATGACGACACGGACACGCCAGTCCTGGTCCAGGCTGAGAAGAAGCGATTCCGATCCGGCGATGGAACCGAACAGTTGCAGGACCAGGTCGCTCAGGCAGTCGCCATCTCGATTCAGAGCGGGGATGACGAGCGCCTCGCCGGAATGAGCCAGCAGTAGGGCATACGTCGCGTCAATCAATTGAGGCTCGTAGCGGATGTTGGGGTGACGGCGGGCGGCGGCGTCCATCTCCTCCTTCAGCAGGCCTTCGAAAATCGGGCTGACGGTGTATTTGGGACCGCCGAAGACTTTGGCATCGAACTTCTCAGCATGATGGAATGCATATTCAGCGACCGCACGACAGTGCCACCGCGTGATCCGTTCCGTCCGATAGGCTACTTCATGGAGTCCTTCTCCTTCGCGCCATTCCTTTGCCCCATATGCCCCGCCGACGGCCATGCGAATCACCGCAATCGGTCCGTGGGCCCCACCGACAGGAGTGATCCCCGGAATGCGCCGCCCGGTCCGGACAATGACGCTCCCGTTGATTCGCTCGCGCACGATCATGTTCGGGCTGCCGATGTCTCCTGCCGTCTCGGGAGTGATCGTGGCGGCTTTCAATCCATAACCAGCCGCCGCCATGGCCGCAGCGGCCTCTTCGACGACACGGTTGTGGGTCGCGCGCCGGTGGGCGAGGCTCAAATCGAAATGCTGCAAGGTAGCCCTGAGGCCGATAACGTCAGGGTCAAGCACCCGGAGCGCCTCAGCCAGGAGTTCTTCTCCAGTCTGGTCGCCGTGGAGCACGACGATAGTCTTAGGCATCACAACCTCGTTGGGAGATCACCTTCATTTACGGTGAAACATTTTGGGTCAGGACAACGGAGTCGGACCCCTTAATAAACTCGCTCAAGTCTCTCAAGTCTCTATAGAGACGCTTCTCTCATGGAGCCCCGATCTTCCAACGTCGTGTAGTGAGTGCGGTGATCGTCCTTCCACCAGCCGCACACATTAGGTGTCGTGTGCTGTATGGCCGAGCAGCCTTCATACTCGACGATGAAACAGGCATCTTACCACTGGAAGTGTTAGGGCACTGCAATCCGAACGCCTATGATGGATTGCCTCAAGACGGTGATCGCGTACGGGTGACCGGCATTGTCGAGGTGATGAGTAGTCACTTGCCCCGTCAGGTGCGAATCCAAGCGATGAGCCTACAGGTCATCAATCCCTCAAACTAACGCGACCTACAGCCAATGTCCACCTCGCAATAATCTATTTTCCGATCGGGCTGCTCGCTCCCAATGGCCAGCCTTTGGCGACATCCCTTCGCCTGAACACCACGACAGGCCAGGCCGACCCTTCGGCAGGGGACACGCCCGTATTTCCGATGGCCGAGCCTGGGGATTGATCGTGAACGAAGTCTTTGGTACGTTCCTGGCCAGGCCACAAGGCCTTTAGATTTCCTATTCCTGAGTGTCTGATCCACTTCACGAGCTATGCCGGTTATCCGAAGGCCGCGCCGGTCTGGGCAGAGATCCGGATGGCGCTCGCGAAGCGGGAGATCCGGCCGCTGCCGGCGAGTCTCCGGCCGGGGCGGGATCCGGAGCGGGATCTCGACCGGGCGACGCCTGCACGGGGCACATAGAACCACAGACCGAGAGGAACCTGGTCCGCAGATGACCGCTTCCGCCGACCCGCTCAAGCCTGAAATCGTTTCGAACCCCCGGCACTACCGCTACTACGACCTCGTCATGGCTGGCTTTGTGACGGTCCTGCTTTGCTCAAACCTGATCGGGCCGGGCAAGACGTGTATCCTCTTCGGCCTGACCTTCGGCGCCGGGAACCTCTTCTTCCCGATCTCCTACATCTTCGGCGACGTCCTGACCGAGGTCTATGGCTACGCGCGCACGCGCAAAGTCATCTGGGCTGGCTTCACCGCGATGATCTTCGCGACGATCATGGGGCTCTTCGTCATCCACCTGCCGGGGGATCCAGACGAGAGCCCTTCAATGCCGTGATCCAGCCTGCCCTGGAGGTCGTCTTCGGGAGCACGGGGCGCATCGTCGTCGGGTCGATCGTCGCCTTCTGGTGCGGTGACTTCATGAACAGCTATGTCATGGCGAAGATGAAGGTCTGGACCGAGGGGCGTCATCTCTGGACCCGCACGATCGGCTCCACCGCGGTGGGTCAGCTCGTCGACAGCGCCCTCTTCTATCCGATTGCCTTTCTCGGGACCTGGCAGCCCGGGACGATGCTGAAGGTCATCGCCTTCAACTGGGCGTTCAAGGTCTCTGTCGAGATTCTCTTCACGCCGGCGACCTACGCGATCGTTGCTTGGCTGAAGCGCCGGGAGAACGAGGACTGGTATGATAGGCATACGGACTTCACGCCGTTCTCGTTGAAGGACTGAGCCGTCGAAGCGCCAGACGACTGCGCTGCGCGATCCCACCGATGGATTGCCGCTCACGTCTTGAAGCGCTGAGCGGTTTCCTGGGAAGCCTCCGGCCTTCCGGGGGCTTCCCGTTGTGGATGATTATCCAAGCAGCCAGGCTAGGGGGCCGGAACAGAACTGGTTTGCGCGGGGGCTTTGGAGAGCCTAGACAAGACGGTGATCGAGGCTCCTCGACCAATTGTGTGCGAAGATTGTTGACGGGTGAACCGATACCTACTCGCTTCGGCCCTTGACAGATACGATAGTTGCTGACCCTCACATTCGTTCAAAGGTTTTTAATACTCCCACGCCCCTGCCACGGGAATGAGTGCACCGGTTAGGTATGAGGGACTCTCGGTCACGAGCCACGTGAGAACATCGGCGATCTCATCGGGTTTGCCCGGTCGTCCCAGCGGGATCTGTCGAGCCATTTCTTCACGCTCTGGAGCCGAGCTCTCGCCTGCTTCAATGAGTCCAGGGCAAATCGCATTCACCCGAACGCCGAGTGGCGCCAGGCTCACCGCCAGAGCTTTAGTCAGAACCACGATGCCAGCCTTCGCAGCTCCATAGGCTGTCGACATTGGCCAGGCTTTCAGGTGTTCCACACCAGAGAAGGCAAAATTAATGATGTGTCCCTGGCTCGAGCAGAGATGTGGTTTTGCGAAATACGTCACATTAAATGCAACATGAAGATTCAGCTGTATGGCTTCAGCCCATTCGGCCGGCGTCACCTCTCCAATATCTTTGAAATAAAATGGTCCGATCGTGTTCACCAAGACATCGAGACGGCCAAATGTTTCGAAGACAGACTGGACCAGCGCTTCCGCACCGCTGGCCTCGGTCAGGTCATAGCGAAAGCATTCCGCCTGTACGCCAACCTTCGCCGCTTCTATGTGAATCGCTTGGATGGCAGGCACATTGTGATGACAGTGCACAGCAAGATGATACCCACTTGCGGCTAGGGCCTTCGCGATAGCGTGGCCAATGTCCGAACTTGCTCCTGTGATCAGTGCGGTTTTACCAAGCATCGCGTTCTAATTCCCCACCCAGTAACAACACCCTGTTCGTCTTGCACGGCAAGGGCCAACCCATCGAGATCGCCCTCAATTCCGCTTATTCATCTCAGACGACACAGTCTTAACCCTCATCCAAAAATAGAAACTCAAGAATGCGCTTGAAATTAGCAACCTTGTACCGCCGAGTCAAAGGTGCTCTCCGTGTGGAATTCGTTCGCCAGAAACTCGAACAGGGAGTACGAGGTCACGCCTTGTTGTGTCCATCTGACCGCCACCCGCATACTTTCGTGACGCATTGGAAAAAATCTGACCGCAGTCTTTCTTGACCCGACTCCTTCTCTTTCGGTCTTGGGTTGTCTTTGGTCGCCATCGGCGAGGACCGACCGGCTTACACCTGCGAGGCGCACCGCTCGTGCCAGTAGCCTGTCACTCTCGCTGCCTGTCCCTCTCCGGCCCGCCGGTTCCGGCCTTTGCCTCACGTTTCCTCCGTGAACTGTACGGTGCCTCTCCTCCTTCCGTGAGAGAGTCACCTTCACTTCACACAAGGAGGAAACAAGATGGCGACCAACAACTCATCCAAACGACCGGCGACGACGCTGCGATGCGGCAACATTAAGGCGACGATCTGGCAGAACGTCAGTGAGAAGGGCCCCTTCTTCGCGACGACCTTCTCCCGTCCGTTCAAGGATCAGGCCGGCGCCTGGCACAAGGGCACTTCGTTCGGTCTCAACGACCTCGAGGCGTTCATGAATGTGGCCTTTGAGGCAAAGGAGTGGATCGCAGCTCATGCCCTAAAGCGCTGAGGTGCTTCACAGGGAAGCCTCCGGCCCTCCGGGGGCTTCCTTCACCTAGTGAGATAGATGCTCAGTTACTCGAACAGAGAAATATACCCAACTTGCTCTGCATTGGGTACCGTTCGGTCGGTGAAGGACGCCACAGGTACAGCGTCATTCCGGTCGGATGCGGCCAACCTACTGCTACGAACTAGATAGTGGCCGCCCATCATCGAAGGCTCAGTGTGCATTGTCACCGACAGCCGACGCTGCCGTTAATGGGGGTACGGATCTTTCAACTGATGTGTTTCTTGAAAAACTGTAGCCAGTCGTTACAGCGTATATGCCGCCGTTTGAATGTCTCAGTTCGGCCACGAGCGGAAGTTCGGCACCGAGATCGCACCGCCATAAAGCGGTCCTCTGCCCTGTCGCGTTAACGGCCCAACGACGAGCCGGGCCGAGCATGCGCAGCGAGCAAGGGAACGCCCATCGACCTCGCCGCGAAGGGGGCGTCGGCTCCTTCGTGTTGTTAGCTGGCCCCTCGATATGAGTCTCGGTGGTCACTCAGGACATCCTCACGTTTAATGTTGCCAAACACGGACTCAAACGCGCTGATCAGATCGCGGACAGATACAACGGTTCCGTTGATCTCAAACTTAAAATCCTTCCCCATCGTGTCCACACTACAAATCGACGCTTCGGTCCTAATTGGAATTCGAGTCTTTCCCCCTTCGTACTCTTGCTTGGCGAATGGCATACGCAGTGCGGAGAGCCGTTTCTTGAAGGCAATGAGTTTCGTTGACAATTCCGCTGTAAAGCATGGTTTCGCTTGGCACATGGTCCGAGTGATCTCGTAAGCACTGAGTAGCCACAGCCAAAACATTCCGTAGGCCCGGTTTAAAGCCTGCGCATCAGCGGATCCCTCGGCCATAGATGAGTCGAGCAGATCGAGGATCTCTCGTCCGACCGCAGACAATGTACGGAATTGGAATTGTGTATAGACTGAGAACCCGATCAATGGACTCCGATCGAGCATTTCAGCGATGGTGTTTCTCTCGTCCATCAGTGTCCAGCTAACGTAGAGGCGCCCGGGGCAGCGCGGCCATATCGCGCAGTGTCCAGCGACCGAATGGAGCGAGGTCGACCGCCATGTTATGCGTTTGTCTCGTCAATGGATTGAGTTGAAAAATGATTTGCCCAGTAGTGCATTACGTGCTGCGCGAGGTCGAGGACGCTGATAGATGGGCCGTATTGGGCAGCGGCCTCGCCGTCCAGCAATACAACAAGGTTCTTGCCCCAAGCCTCGCCCCAAGAGTCACCCCAACTTCCACCCCATGCCCCACTGAGTTTTGACCCAGAGACAGACTGATGCTTGGCGCTGCTTGGGGCAAAATGCTTTGCCCCGACAGCCAGGTGCTCGCAAATTTGGAGAAGCGGTGTTTGGTCCCTGCGGGATTTGCGAACTTCCTTTCCATCGGGGTCAGGGTGTTCCCACTCCAATAGATGCCAAGCTGTAACGAAAAAATTGAAGGCGAGATATGAGTTTGACGGATGCTCGGAAAGCCTTTTGAACTCCCACTCAAGTTTTTTAAACAGATCGGTGTGAGTTCTAAGGTCGAGAAAGCCTTTGATCACTGGATTTGCCAGTTTCTGTCCGTATAAGACGCCACTTCTCTCGTGAACAATACGCCATGCCCGGTGTCGTTTCAATGAGTTGCGACGGTGGGACCATGTATCACGTGTGCTTCTGAATCACAAAGAGCCCACGGCTGTCAGACGCGGTGCTTCAGTGTGCCTATTGCGTACACATCATATGTATCTCTCGGGATTGTCCTTGAAGGAGGACTCGCACTCGAAGGAACAGAGGTAATACGCGTTTCCCTTGAACATTGCCCTGTACCTGGCTGTTTTATCTTCTATGGTCTTTCCACAGACAGGGTCTTTGAGGCGTGAATCCGCCCCTTCTTCACCCATGTGTCCGACTCCGCAACAACCAGCTCCATGGCTTCCGTTATTCTTGCGGTCACCGCGCAGCAGCTTCATGTCTCCCAGAAGACCGAAGCCGAAACCGGCCGCCGGCGCAATGAACGTCCATGGCCCTCCAGTGGCTGAGCCGACGGCGAGTCCTGCAAAAAGACCGAGGCAACAAAGCATTGTTATCCCTCTCCATTTACTATACAGGATGCAAACCTAAAAATGTACATTACCCCCACCCCGCTAGCCGATTCGGCGGCAGTTTGAGCCAATTCACGCCGGTGGGCGTGGTCATCAAGAACTCACATGCCCGCTGCCAGACGGCGGTCGGATTTCATGGCTCCGCAGTGGCCGTGGCCCATTGCGGAAGCATCCGACTGACGCGCATGCAAGGCGTATAAGGATCAGAGCGCAATTCTAGCGGGGCGAGTTGCCGGAGATGCCGAACGACACCGTGAGGCTCATCCAACAATCAATCCAGTAGGTAAAGAAAGCGTATGTCTTGGTGAACAACCGAGCAGAAGGTAATGCACCAACAACGATTCAAGCGCTGGTTGAGGGGTTGGATACCCGATGAAAAGACCAAGGCATGCTATGAGTTCGTCGCGGTCTTGGATTTTGGTGCAAACCAGGGGATACGGCTGGTATCGGGAAGCGGTTTATTGGTCTTTTTGTCGAACCCACTGAAGCTTTTGCCTTTGCGCTTGGCAGTGAAACGGGACTTGGAGTGATTCTTTGAGGGCATATTTCCAGTATATCATGGAAATGTCCGTAAATTACCCGCTGAGTCACTAAGAAAGCTAAGCTATCCCGGCGAGGCGCTTCAGCTTTAAAGCTCAGACTTGAGCTGGCAGGCAGTGTCGGATTGGATCGAAACCAAGCTCCAGAGCAGATGTTGAACGTGCCCCTATTTTTGCGTCCTGGATGTCTCAGATCGGCCAAGAAGAGTCATCCGCCCCGATCAGTTGAACGTTCCCGATTAATTCCGAAAGTCTTCGTTCCAATTGCATCGAGACCAATGACCTTCGCATACTATCGCAATCGCCGCTTTTCCGTGGTCTGTGCCACCCACCGCCGCGACGTGCAGCGTGATGCGGAACGGAGCTTCGTCAGTCATGTTCACGAATCGGAGCCTCGCAAAGGCAATACTTCATGGAACTTGCCACTCGCCGTGAGTTCGGGCGGCACCTGGCTTTCCCTGACCGCGACATCCTCCAGGCCGTTATCGAGAAACATTCGTTTCACCGACTGGACGACTTCTTCAAACACAACCCCTGCCGCCGCCTCATCGGCCAGTTCCATTCGCACCTCGAAATCTCTCTCACTGGTCTGGACCAGCTGGATCCGCTGAGCTTGCTCGTGCTCTAGATCGAAGACGAGCGGCGACAGCGTCACCTCGCCCACGCGAATGAGCGTCGCCTCGCGGCCTTCCACCTGAAAGCTCCGGAACGGCGAGCCACAGGGGCACGGGTCCGTGTAAAACCGAAGGCAGTCGCCCAGGTCGTAACGGATAAAGGGTTGGACGTCGTTGGCGAGCACCGTCACCAGCACGGTCGCCGACAGCGTGCCATCGGGGACGGGCTGCATCGCTTCGTCAACCGCTTCGAGGATGACCCAGTCTTCGTTCAGATGGTGCCGCCCGCGGCTGCACTCGATCGACGGCATCAGGCATTCAGTGCAGGCATAGGCGTCAATGACGTCGTGCTTCAGCGAGGGAAACGCCCGGCGAACCCGTTCGCGAAGATTATCCGTCAGCGTCTCGCCTCCCGTTTTGAAAAGCGCCGGCTCAATCTGCAGTCGCCCGGCTTCCTTTTCCTTCGCGAGGATGGTCAGGGTGCTTGGGTAGGTCAAGATGGTGGCGATCTTCGGGATCGCGTTGAGTCGTTCCACAATCCCGCCGATCGACTGCTCGGCCTCGATGAACGTCGACGGCCCCGCCAGCCTCGGAGCCAGATGGCTCATCAATTTGTTGAGCCCGACGCCGGCAAAGTGACCGTTGCCGCCGGTGATGGTCACATTCACGCCGACCTTGCGGATTTCCCGGGTGAGCTTCCACTGAGATCGATCGAATCGCGCCAGCGTGATTCCATAGGAATACTCAAGAAAGGATGAGGGCAATACGATGACCGCGGGTTCCCCCGATGTCCCGGAGGTCCGGAAAATGGCGACATCGTCGATAGGCACGCCAAGCTTCTGGATATCCCGGAGATGTTCGCGGGCCCTGTCGAGGGGAAGAGAACGAATCGTCAGCCAGTCGTCGAACTCGCTCATGAGATCGGGTTTGCGGGTCACCGGCAATTCGCGCAGTTCGACCTCGCTTGATGGTCCCAGATCCGCGTAAAGTCTGCGAAAAAAGGGGGAGTCGCGCCGCGCTTTTTCCACGAGACGCCGCAGGTTGCGGAGCTGCCTGGCTTCGATTCGCTTCCGTCCGCCCCAGGCTGTCCAGAGCCCGCCGGCGAAGTATCCCACTGTTCTAAGAAGGCTGAATCGCATAGGCTGTCGGGGATGCCCCAGGGGAGCAGGGTAACAAATCAATCCGCCTGTTCAAGGCGGACCGAGATGGCGATGTTGCCCTGGTCATGATCCGGATATCCCGGTCGAGATCCACACTTTCTTCAATGCGTACACCGCCACGAGCCGGCTGCTGCTGCTTGCGTCATCGAATATACTTGAATACTCGCGGATCAATGCTCCCAGCACAAAGGACCCCACTCCACATAGCCCCCGGAATCCCGGGTGACGCGACATCCTGACCGGATAAATACAGTCCTTTGATCGGTGTCTTCATACGAAGAGCGTCCGATAGCATTCGGTCGGGTGTCACGTCGAGACCGTAAGAGGCGCCCTTCCTGTGGCCAGTGATCGCTACCGTTGAGAGCGGGGTGGCGAGCTCCCGAAAAACGACGAGCTTCGCCAATTGGGGAAAATATGCTTCGAACTCCTCGCATATGCGAGCTTCAACGTCTTGCTTGAACTTCGCATAGCTCTCGCCACGCTCTCCGGGTGGTTGATCAGCCCAGCGCGACACAACCGACCAATCCGTCCAGACGAGTATCTCGCCGGAGTGCTGCTGCTTCAAACCCGGATCATGCGCCGGATCCTTGAGGGATGCGAAGGAAACGAACATGCCAGGAGGTTTACCGATCGGCGCGTCCAGCCAGACCGCATCCGTGTCTCCGGCCGGGTAAATCCAGTGATTTGCTTTGGTTGCACCCGCGGCTTCGATATCTCCCTCGAATCCTAGATACATCGAAAGGTGGCAGATGCTCGGCGGGAACGAACGGATCTCGTCAATCCACTCGCCTTGACCAAAGTCCTCGGGCAGCAACAGGTCGACAGTCTCGCGCGCGCCGATGTTCGAGACGACGACGTCGGCACGGATCTCCTCGCCAGCGGCGGTGCACACGCCAACGACGCGGCCATCGTCGACGAGCAGGCTATCGACTCGTACGCCAGCCCGAGCCGCACCGCCAGCTTGCCTAATGACGGGCAGCATGTGCTCGGCGATGATCGAGGAGCCACCGACCGGATACCACCCACCCCGTTCGAGATAGGAATAGGACACGAGCGCATGGACGGCAAAGCTCGCCTTGCTGGGTCGGCCGCCATGGTCGCCCCATTGAGCAAAGAACACGGCTTGAAGCTTAGGATTGTCCGTCATCTCGGCCGCCACCTCGGCTGTCGTCCGCCCAACCCAACGTTTGGACTCCCCACTTTTCCACCAAGCCAAGAGTGTGCCGAACGGTTGCGGCATAGCCCGCGACTGCAGCACGGATATGGCAGCTTCTCTGCCTTTGTGGACGGCGTCGAACCAAGCATCGATGGCCTTGCCCTCATCCGGAAAGCGCTCCTTCAAATCGAGAATCTGCGCCTCGCATGGCCGCGATAGCAGCAACGGCTCGGCGTCGCCGATGTGGAGCACATCGTAGATTGTCCCCATCGGTGCAAGCTCGATCGGTGTTTCGCAAAGCCAATCGAGCAACTTGCGCTCGGGCTCGCCGGGAGCAACGCCGCTAAGGTAATGAAGACCGACGTCCCAGCTGAAACCGTTCCTGGAGAAGCTGTGCGCCAGCCCGCCGAGCGTATGGTATTGCTCGAGCAGCAACACCTTGTACCCGGTCCGCGAGAGTGCGGCGGCGGCGGACATGCCGCCCATGCCGGAGCCGATCACGATGGCCCCCCAGCGGCCCTCTGAACTTGCACTCTTGCTCTTTTCCCGCATTAGCACTCCCCTCCAAGTGAACCACCATCGGCGACAACTGGGCCCGTCATCCAGTTCATCGTCGGATCGTGGCTGGCTTACGGATTGACTGACCGCCCTGAATTTCTACAAATTCTCCGCTCCCCAGAATCACGCACCTAGAACCCAGCTTCTCTGCCTGCCGCTTGAAATACTGATCATCCCCAGGGTTCAACTTCTTTGTCCATAAACCCGGACAGTTGTAGTGACACGGTATGACCGTCGCCGGTCTGATGATGCCGACTGCCTCAAGCGCTTCATCTTCATCCATCGTGTTGCGAGCGACCTTGCCCCCGATCGGAATCATCAGGACATCAGGCTCAACGATCGACTGCCACTCCGTCGTATGAAGCAACGTGTCACCGAGGTTGACGAAACGCAGATCACTTAGACACACGGCGAAGCCGATGGCACCCCATCCGATACGTTCCGCAGGTCCCGGCCTTATAGTCTTAGACAATGGACCGAGCTTAATGACGAGATTGCCATGCGTCGCTTTGATCCCAGTGATTTCTAGCCCATCAAGCGTGATCGTCTCGTCAACATCAATCGTATGCACGTTCTTAATGCCTGCGTTGAATCGCAGTCCTTTGCTTCTAGGACCCAGCATCAACCGGCTTCCGTCAACGTCTCGCACCATCGTCTTGTTGCAGACAACGGCTGCGCCGTAGGTCACATTGCTGCCGCTCACGCCGATCTGCCCCGCCCCGGTCCCTTGATTGCGGATGGCCAGCACGTCTTCGGCCGCATCGCTGCCCGCGGTAAAGGAAATGGTGAGCGTGCCCGTGTCGAAGTCGGCACTGTCTACGTCACTCACCGCCGCATTCGTGCTTTGGTCAATGACCACCGCCCCGTCCCCTTCGCTGTAGGCCAGCGTGTCGCCGCCCAAGTTGGTGATGGTCGGCACATCATTGACGGGGGTAAAGGTCACCGTCGTGTCGTAGGTGGCGCTCGTGCCCCCATCGCCATCGGTCAAGACATAGCGCACCGTGCGGCTGCCCACTGTCGGGTTATCCGTGTCGGTGTTCTCATAGGTGATGTTCTGCACCAACGCGCTGGTGGCGGTCGCATCGGCGCTGGCGTTCAACGTAATCACGAGGTTCGCGCCGCCGCGTTTGCCCAGCAGTGGGCCCGTCAACAGCCGGCGGCATGAGGCTGCAATTCATGGTGTCCACTATTATTGACAACCGAGGTCACTAGGCTATACTCCATATCCTCACCTAAAGTTCAATGAGGTGAGCGAGGATATAACAATTTCAGGGCTTCGGGCTGGGGAAGAGCCACGGTTATTTGGTTGCCATCTAGGCCAAATCTATTACATTGTAGAATTTGATCCGAAACACGAGATTGTGCCAGCTGGTTGATGTAGCACCCTACCCCCTTATCCATTCCATCTAAACGATTTATTAATCAAACTTTACCATTACCAGAAAGAGCGATCATCATGCCTCCTGATTCAGACGCGCCACGTGGGCTGACACGACGGGAACTGGTCCGACTCCTAGGCACATCGGCTGGTCTGGCCTGTCTCGCCCCCCTCGCCGGTTGTGGCAGCTTCTGGGAACGCCAAGCGGCCATCCCCGTCGATAACTGGCACAAGGGTGTCTGCCGATTCTGCGGAACCGGCTGCGGCGTCATGATCGGCCTCAAAGACAACAAGGTCGCGGACGTCAAGGGAGACGACGACGCCCACAACCGCGGCCGCCTCTGTATCAAGGGCCTGGCCACCCGCGACATTCTTTATTCAGAGGGCCGCGCCCTCCACCCGATGATCCGGAAAAACGGCGAGCTCCAGCGCGCGAGCTGGGATGAAGCCATGACGCTGGTCGCCCAGCGGTTCGAAGAGGCCATCCAGACGCACGGGCCGGACAGCGTCGCCTTCTACGGCAGCGGGCAGCTCTACACGCAGGAAAGCTACACCGCGAACAAACTGTTCAAGGCCGGCATCGGCACGAACAATGTGGACGGCAACCCGCGGCTGTGCATGGCCTCGGCGGTCACCGGCTACACCACGACCTTTGGCAAGGACGAGCCGGCCGGCTGCTACGAGGACATCGACCACGCCGAGTGTTTCTTCATCACGGGCTCGAATACCCTCGAGTGCCATCCGATCATCTGGGAGCGAGTACGGGACCGCAAGCGGAGCCATCCTGCCACGAAGATCATCCTCGTCGATCCCCGCAAGACCCCCACGGCACGGCACGTGGACCTGCACCTGCCGATCCTGCCCGGCACGGACGTCTCGCTGTACAACGCGATGATCCACGTCTTCCTGGAACAGAATTTCATCGACGCCGAAATGGTCGAGTTCTACCTGTCGTTCCAGGAGGGCGAGCAGAAACGGACCTTCGAAGACTTCAAGCGACACATCGCGAAGTACCAGCCGGAGACGGCAGCTAAAACCTGCGGCGTGACGGCGCGGGACATCCGTGAGGCGGCGTTCCTGTTCGCCTCGTCGAAAGCTACCCTGTCCCTCTGGACGATGGGCCTGAACCAGCAGGTGCAGGGGACTGCCTCCAACCGCTTGGTCAGTGCCATGCATCTCCTGACGGGGCACTTCGGCCGACCCGGTGCCACGCCGTTTTCGTTGACGGGCCAGCCGAACGCCTGCGGCGGCGTGCGCGACACCGGCTCGCTCGCGCATGCGCTGCCGAACGGGCGCCTAGTCGCCAACCCGAAGCACCGCGAGGAAATGGAGGACCTGTGGAAAGTCCCCCGCGGACGAATCAGCCCCAAGCCGGGCTACCACACCGTCGCCCTGTTCGAGGCGATGAACCACGGAGCCGTGAAGTGCTGCCTCGTCATGTGCACGAATCCTGGGCAGACGCTCCCGAACGTCACGGCCTACCGGGAGGGCATGGAGAAAACCTTCTTCGTCGTGGTGGATGCCTTTCATCCAACGGAAACGACAAAATTCGCCGACGTGGTGCTGCCTGCCGCACTATGGGTGGAGAAGGAAGGAGTGACAGGCAACGCAGAGCGGCGGTACCACCTCTACCCGAAGCTCGTCGATCCGCCGGGCGAGGCCAGAAGTGACCTGGAGATTCTCGTCGATCTGGCGACCCGTCTCGGCCATGGCGATGTGATCCTGGCCCGCACGCCGCGGGACGTCTGGGACGAATGGCGTAAGGTGTCGGCTCACTCGAAATACAACTTCGAGGGCATCACCTACGAACGGCTGCAGAAGGAACGCGGCATCCTCTGGCCCTGCC
>JAOUMR010000088.1 GCA_029881435.1 Nitrospira sp. | reverse complement strand
CAATCTTGGCGCGGAGCACCAGCCGCGCGCAGGCGTCCGTCGTCCGCGAGCCCACTGCGCCAATTGCTGACGTTCAGGAGCCGTGAGCTGAAGAGATGGGGCGATACGCATGGGCAGGTCCTCCACTGGCGGAGGACTATACTCGCACGGCAGAATAAGTACAGCTATTTATGCAGCACTACACTAGCTTGTCGGAAGGGGGTAAAGGTCTGTTGTAAAGACCGCCGGTGACCTCTTCGTTGGTGTTACGCCCCTCGTACCGGTGCCTCACCTGGCGTAGCCATCTTCCTTCTTCCTTGCGACGCCGAATCAACACCTCCAGCTCCACTCGTTGTTTTCTTCAGTTGACCCGTGTGTTCTTCATTGGCTTCTCGTGATGAGGCGCACCTTACCGACGACTCAACCCGCGAAAACCCGCTGTTTCCTTGCCAGGTGTCTGCCCCTCAGTTAGACTTTTTTCACACAGCCATGGCACGAGCACGCGCAGCGGAACAACAACGGTCCCGATCAAAAGCCACTCCTCTCGAAGAGATCACGCTCGGCATTACGAAATTTCAGGAGGTGGTAGCTGCGATCAGTGACATCGGCCAAGAGGGATTCCCCTATCGCGATGCGGCACAAAGCAAAGCCGAGCTGCAGTTTCGTGAATGTCTTCGACACACGTTCGGTGAGCGTTCTCAGGAATTCCAAACGTACCGGAACTTCAAAATTCGGACCGCAGACAAGGCCGAAGTCACGCAGAGCCTTACCGTCATAAAAGGCCTGATACACACCCTAGAGGATAGGAAGCTTGAACTCCAAGGGTTGAAACCACCGCCAAAGGCCGAGCCGCCGCCCGAGGCAAGCCCCAATAGCACCGCGCGTATGGTGCTGGTCTCATCCCCAGCACCAACCACTGTGACCACACAAGCACCGTCCCCGATGACAATGGCCATGACGACCAATGTAGGGCCATCAAGCGCCCCAGTCACGCCCATGCCTCAAACATCAACGGCTGACGCAGCCCCATCAGTTCCAACCCAGATACTGACTCCCACACCGAGCGCAGTTCCGACTCAAGCACCACCCCCAACACCCGCACCAGCTCCTGCGCCCACTCCAACACCGATATCTCAGCCAACGGAGCCTGCTACTCCGCCAATCACCGCCACGCCGCCCCCTCCTCTGTCCACACCAACATCAACTCCGGCTGTTCAACCAGCGACCTGGGCGCTTGAGAAGCCAGCGGAGAGGGTACAGATACAGCCTCCACCCATGCCGGCTCCAGCGATCTCTGTGATGCCGCCTCCACCGAACGTCACTTCCCCAACTCCTGCAGCAGCAAGTCTGTCGGTACACTCAGAAGCCCCTCATCCTATTGCGTCCACTGCTCAAGACTTGTCTCCAGACGAGCCCTCGATCGGTCCAAACTCAACTCGGTGGTTTGAACCCGTGCCTGATCAGGATCCGCTCCAGCTCATTCGAAAAGTCTGCCTACGCTTGCATGCTGTGGCCCGCCAACTCCGGCTGCGACGGGACTATCGTCCGACACTCGAGATCGACGATGACTATGACCTCCAGGACCTGCTGTGCGCATTGCTGAAAGTGGAGTTTGACGAAGTGGCAACCGAGGAATGGACCCCCCCCTACGCAGAGGGCACACCACGCACCATGCTGCTCATCAATAGAGATCAGATCGCCGTCGTTGCAAAGAAGACCAGATCCGGATTGACTGCAAAGGAACTCGCCGATCAGGTGACAGCAGACTCTGCGTATTACAGAGCGCAGGGACGAGGCTCGACCCTGTTTTGTTTCATGTACGACCCAGAGGGTCGCATCGGAAGCCCGAAGCGACTGGAGACAACTTTAACCAGCGTCAGCGAGCACTGTCGGGTCGAAGTGCTTGTTGCGCCAAAGTGAGACCATGGCTAAACCACACCTAAAATCGCTTCCCTCTGACCCCACCACATCGAAGCCCGTAAAGCTGAAACCTGTGTTGACAGGCCAGACTGACTTTGCTATAAAGCAGCCCACTTCCGGGACGATTCCGCATACGATTCACGGCCCAGCTCCCGGAGATCGCGGCATGTCGGATCGGGCGTATGTACTGATTAACGTGCTCCCTGGTCAAACATCAGCAGTTGCTAAAGCGCTCTCGGAAATTAAAGAGATCAAAACGATCGATCCTTGTTGGGGCAAGCCTGATATCATCGCGATCGCAGATATTCCCGATCAGGACGCCCTAACTCAATTAGTTTTAAGCCGGATTCATCGTATTGAAGGAGTGACGCACACGGATACCCACCTTGTTTATCGTCTGAAGGAGGCCAGAACAAAATGATCCGAAAGGACTATCTCGTCATTATTGCCCTTACCGCCTTGACCTTTGGATGTAGCAGCGTTCAGCATCCTGCCCAACCAGATGTCGTCGACGTGACATTGCCCGCACCCGCTGATCAGGTGAAGGCTGCGGTGTCAAAAGTCTTAAAAGACGACAACTATGATGTGGAATGGAAGGATGGATCGCAGCTGAATACAGGCTACCGTGGCGAACAGCCTAGCATCTGGGACTGGCTCGTGAGAGGGCGGTTTGGCGTCGTCCGCAGCCGAGCGGAAGCTTCTGTCACTCCTGAAACAGACCAGACTACCAAACTACACCTGCAAGTGTCGTCGGAAGGTAAACGTTCCATGTTTGATAGCTGGGGTCCCACTGAGCCCCAGGTTCCTCAAAGTGCTGAAAATAAGCTTCGCTTGATCAAGAACGAGCTGAAAATCGTCCCCAGCACCTACACGACAGAAACGTTTTACGGGGCGAAGAACTAGGCAGGCTCGTTCTCGGACAGTCCCTCTGCATCCTCCCCAAGATCGAGGCCGAAACGCTCGGCCATTCGATAGAGGGTGCGTCTGTCGATCCCAAGGATTTTCGCGGCCTTGGCTTTATTGCCTTTCATTTCCTTGAGTACCCGAATCAGGTGACGTTTTTCTACT
The DNA here is from genome assembly GCA_029881435.1 of Nitrospira sp. GTDB lineage: Bacteria > Nitrospirota > Nitrospiria > Nitrospirales > Nitrospiraceae > Nitrospira_D. The sequence continues at coordinate 11,418 of JAOUMR010000088.1, read as the reverse complement.
TCCTCTAACGTGAGGTACGCCTCCGCCTGAGGATTCGTGAGCTGATGTCGTACGCTCGGCTCCGCGGTCGCTCCTTGGCGAATCGATTCGGGCAAGTCTTCTGGAGTCAGCAGGGGTCCGTGACTCAAAGACACGGCCCGTTCAATCGCATTTTCAAGCTCTCGCACGTTGCCAGGCCATCGATAGTCGGTCAAGAGCGCCATCGTTTCCGGCAACACACCACGCACCGCATGCTCGGCCCCTGCCGCGCACTTCTGCAAGAAGTGATGGACCAACATCGGAATATCTTCCCGCCGTTCAACCAAGGACGGCAAGGTAATGGGGACCACTTTCAAACGATAGAAGAGATCATCTCGAAACTTTCCTTCTTTCACAAGCTGTTCAAGATCCCGGTTGGTTGCGGCAATAACCCGAACATCCACCCTGATGGAAGTCGTGCTCCCGACTCGGCGCACGTCTTGGTCCTGCATCACTCGCAATAATTTCACTTGCAACGCCTGCCCAAGTTCGCCGATCTCGTCGAGAAATAGTGTCCCTCCGTTGGCGGATTCAAAGAGCCCCATCTTGTTTCCCACTGCCCCAGTAAACGCCCCTTTTTCGTACCCGAACATCTCCGACTCCAACAGCGTGTCGGGCAACGCCCCGCAATTGACCGGGATAAACGGCTTATCCTGACGAGGGCCGTTCATATGAATGGCCCGAGCAATGAGCTCTTTTCCGGTTCCGCTCTCTCCCTGCAGTAAGACCGTGCTCTTACTGTCAGCCACCCGCGCAACTAGTTTGTAGACTTCCAGCATGGCCGTACTACTTCCAACCAATGGAGACCATTCGTCCTTACTTTTCAACTCTTGCCGGAACCGTGCGTTCTCTTGAAGCAATCGACAATGATCCAGGCCTCGTTTGACGACCAGCTTGATGTCCTCTCTCTTAAATGGTTTTGCCAGATAATCGTATGCGCCCTGCTTAATTGCTTCAATCGCACCCTCCAGAGAGCCGAACGCGGTCAGCACCACGACCACGGTATTCGAGTTTGTGCGCTTGAATTCCCGCAAGACGGTGAGCCCATCCACGGCCCCCATGCGAATATCTGTCAACACCAGATCGACCCGGCCTTGCCGCCCACGCGCAATCACGGCTTCTCCACTGGAAAAGGCCTCCACGTGATAGCCTTCTTTTCTCAACGCCTCTACCAAAAGCTCCCGCGCGACCGTATCGTCGTCGGCGACCAGAATTGTCGCTGGTTGCATTACACGTCCTCCATTGGATGAGCGAGGTAGGTTCGTATCGCGGGTAACGTAATGATCGCACTTGTCCCGCGACCAATCTCACTCGTCAGGGCCAAGCTCCCACCATGAGCCTGCACGGTCTCGCGACTTAAGAATAGCCCCAAGCCAGTCCCCTTTCCAATCGCTTTGGTTGTAAAAAATGGTTCGAAGGCTTTTTGTGTATCGGCTTCCGGCATGCCGCATCCGGTATCCTGAACCGTAAGAGTAAGCACCAATGGAGGCCTCTGGTCGGCAGCCGTTGCGCCACGCTCCTGCTCTGCTGCCGTGGCGCCGCGAGCTGCAGCTGAGATAGTTACCGCTCCCCCTGACGGAGTCGCAGCTAGTGCATTGGCAAGGATATTCACCAAGACCTGATGGATCTTTTCGCTATCGGCCCAGACCAGCGGCAAGCCTGTAGGCATCTGGACCGTCAATGAAATCCCTTTTGCGTGAAAGGCCGGCTCCATCAAGGCGGCCGCCGGACTGACGACTTCCTGTAAAACCAGCCACTGAGGGGCTGGTTGGCGCTGCCGAGTGGAGGAAAGCAAGTCCTGGATGATATTCACGACCCGAGTCAGTTGTTCATCGATAATAGCAATCCGCTTCTTCATCTGCGGGGTAGCCTCAGGCTCCTCTTCCAGCGCCTGGACATGCCACGCGATGGAGTGAAGAGGCGTACCCACCTCGTGTGCCACGGATGCAACAAGCTGCCCAACGGCAGCTAACCGTTCCGACCTATTCAATTGATCCTTGGCATGAACCAGTTGTGTGTTGGCTTTCAGCAGATTTTCCGTTTCCTTGGCCAACGCGGCCCGTGCCGCTTCCTCCCGTGCCTTCCGCTCTTCCCAGCTCACCCCGAGATAGGCCACCAACAGCAAGACACCGACGACGACGCTCCGATTGATGACCGCCGATTGAAATCGTCCCGGCTTGGTCGGCTGGAGCAGCCCTGAATAGGTGGCAACCACACAGGCCAGCACAGTCACCAGCATCAAGGTTCGATTCCGGAGGGTCGTCACCAACAAGATCGGCAGGACATACCCATAGGCACCGACCACGTTGGCCGGAGCGAATTGTTCGATGATCAGGATGATGAGAAAGCACGCTCCAGCAATCCCGAGGGCGAAGCGGTCACGATGCGTCATGGCGATCATGGACTCACGCCGCTCCACCGGCATTCAACACTACCTAACCAAGAAGATGGATCACACGCGGGTTCGTCCACGGATGTTCTCACACAGGAGGACGGATGACACGCAACTGAGCCGCGAGTCGTTCAAATCGAGAGTCTTGAGTCAACTCTTTGATGGTTGGGCCCAACTTCCGACACCAATTTGGATGCTGGTCCAACGTCCCAGGCAGGTTGGCTTGGGCACGGGTACCGATGATGTCCTCAATATTGGCTAATACCATCCAGGCCGGACTACGGGCCAAGTATTGATGAACAGCTTCTGTCAGCTCACTCGTCATCGTCGGTACCTGGGCAGGATCGTCCGACACACCAGGCGGCAGGAGCCCCTCAGACTTCAACGCGGCAAGAATACCGGCTTTCTCCCCTTGTCGCCCAGACAGCATCGCCGTCCGCGCTTGCTCGGAAGGAAAGAGACCCAGAGTGGATCGTGCCTCGATATCGGCCCCTTCCCAATATCCGCTGAGGGTCGCGAGATCGTGGGTCGTGACAACCGCGAGGGCTTGAGCCGGATAGTGAGCCGGCGGCTTCCATGTCCCTGCATGCGCCCGTTCAAAATATAAGACTCGATACGACAAGACACCTGTCGCCTCCAGACGGTCACGCACCCAATCAGGAACCGTCCCAAGATCTTCCCCGATCACCAGCGCCTTAGCCCGCACGCTCTCCAACGCCAAGATCGCCAACAGCTCCTCGTCCCGGTAATGCACATACGTACCCATTGAGGCAGGAAGGCCACGCGGGATCCAAAACAGCCGGAAGAGCGCCATGACATGATCGAGCCGAATCGCGCCACCGTAGCGGAGGTTCTTGCGGAGCAGTTCGATGACGTACTGATAGCCGCTCGCACGAAGTCGAAGCGGGTCTAACGGAGAGAATCCCCAATTCTGTCCTTCAGGCGCAAACGCGTCAGGAGGGGCACCGCAATCGGCATGTAACGCCAGCACCTCCTGAGACCGCCACCCGTCGGCGCCATAGCGATCGCTTCCTAATGCGAGGTCGTGATAGAACCCGATCGGCATCCCTGCCTCATGCGTCTTCCTCACCAGCGCAAGCAGCTGATCAGCCGCCAGCCATTGAAGATACTGAAAAAATCGCACCCGTTGCATGTGCCGACGCCGGAACTCCCCCACGGCTTCCGATGTCGGGATTCGATAGGGCTCCGGCCAATCCGCCCACGTGACCGATATTCCTTGCTCGGCTCGCCGTGATTCTTCCAATGCCTGAAACAACGCATAGGAGGTGAGCGATTCCCCTTCGCGCTCAGTGAATCGATGGAAGTTCCACCCACGCTCCGTCGTCGGTTTTAATTCCGGCTCTTCGCCATCAAAATGTTCTCGGAGAAACGCACGATAGCAGAGTTCAAGCATCTCGCGTTTGACCGACCCCACCGCATCGTAATCCACGAATTCTCCTCCTCTAGCCGCTTCGATCCGCGCGCAAACCGATACATCAGCCAGTCGAGCCTGTACCTCTGGTGCCGTGCGATATTCCAGAACCTGCTCGACGTCGATATACAAGTCATTCAAAAACAGACGGCTCGTCGGCGAATAGGGACTGATGTGATAGGGCTTGGTATTTTTGAGTGCGTGGAGCGGGTTGAGCCCGATGACTGCTGCACCCAACTGTTGCCCGGTCCATTCCACAACGGAGGCCAAGTCTCCAAAATCGCCGATCCCCCAATTGCGATCACTTCGTAGCGAATAGAGCTGCAGGGCGATGCCCCACCATCGAGCGCCTTGCTGTAGCTGAGCAGGAATGTAACAGCGCTCCGGCGCCACGATGAGTCGGAATGAAGCCTCATTGTTCGTGCCGCCACCCTTCACGGAGGATTTCGCCCAGTAATAGCCAAGCGGCAAGTCTGATGGAAACGCTAATGTCACACGAACAAATCGACGTCCCTGAATGGTACGAGTCTCTTCGATCCGAAGGCCTGATCCCTCCGCTTGTTCATACTGCTTCTCTCCACCCTCAGCATAAAGAGTCCAGAGTACGTGCAGAGAGGCCTCCTCCGAACTCTCACATGGCACATACAGCGACCATGTCCCCGCTTCGCGCCCCACCCGAATGACATGGATTGGTTGACACCCTCGCAGCCATGGACGATTGTCCCACGCCGTGAGTTCCTCAATCAGCTCCTCGCGGTTCGTAACTCGAAGATCCATCGCCGAAAGGATGGCTCGACGCGTCTCATCCGTCGTCGCATGGCATGCTCCGGCAATGTCATAGTAGTCAGCGACAATGCCTGCCCGATCGGCTAACGTGCGCAGAAGATCGCTTTCAGACTGGTCATACATGCCGCGAGTGTGAGTGAAGGGCTACCTTAAGTCAAGGCATGGTGATTCTCTTGATTCAGCCCGAGTGTCTTAGCTGAGTGTATGTAAACTCCCCGTTGAGCGGGCGAGATTAATTCGTGCGGCGTTGAGTTGAAAGAGTGCGTTGACCAGGTTTTCCCTGGCTCGAGCCACGGCCGAGAGCCCATTCGTCAGCTCAAAGTGACTGGCCGAGGTCATGACGGCGTAACGTTCCCGCGCAAGATCAAGCTCTTTGGTGGCCATTTGCAAGCCGCCCTGCGCGATACCTACTTGTGCTCTAGCCGCCCCCAAAGAAGCGAGTGCATCATACACTTCCATTTTGACGTGATGGAGTATCGCTTTCAGGCGAAGCGTCTCTTGTTGCAACTGGCTTCGCGATTGCGCGATGCGGCCTTCCCGCTGCGCGCCATCGAAAATGGGGATCTGAAGGGTCAGCGCCATGTTGTAGGTATCGAGTGTGTTATTCCAGCGATTGCCGATAAGACCATACTCGCCCTGAGCCACCAACGATGGGACCCGCTCTCCGGTGAGGGAGGAATAGGTCAGCTCCGAAGCTTTTACTCGGATCGCCTGGGCCTGAACTTCCGGCCTCTGGCTCACTGCCGTATCGATTGCACCTTCAGGCGTCGGCATATCCGGTACACCTATTACCCACTCATCGATCAACGCCAACGAGCTGTCTATGGGAAGAGCCAGAAGATTGATCAGCGTCAGCTTGGCATGTTCAAGCTCATACCGCGCCGACGCCCCCGGTTGTCGTTCCACTGCCAATTGCGCCTCAAGTCTGGCGATATCGAGTCTCGTCGCGACACCTCCACGTTGCCGCTCCTGGACGATTCCGAGTAACTCGTTCATCACCTGCTGATTCGCCTCATGCATCTTGACCATGGCCATCGCCTTCAACCCTTCCATGTACGCAAGACCCACGCTGGCCATCGTATCCACCGTCTGTGCTTCGGCTTCCTGTTCGGTAACGCGCAGTGATTCCCGAGAAGCTCGCCAGCGTTGAATCAAGCTGAGGCTGAACAGATTTTGTGTCGCACTGATTCTCGTATCAAAAATATTGAACGGATCGGTCCGTACCGGTGACAGTCCGATCGTTCCAAGGAATTGTGTTTGTCTGGCTTGCCGAACATTGGCGGACAGATTTGGCAACATCGCACCCAACTGGGTCCGCACGTGGCCCTGTGCCTCCTGAATACGTTCCTTGGAGAGGAGTACGTCGGGGTTGTTGTGGACCGCTGCGGCTAACGCCCCTTTTAGCAGGCTGCGGAAAAACGCGACGTGCAGGAGACAGAAGCCTCCCACGTTCGGTCAGAGTCGCTTCGAAACCCATCCAGGCCGGGCAACTTCCCACCAGGGCCGTCCTGGGCGGGCGACGCAGCAGGTAGCGCCCCTGTCAGCTCATGTCGCGGCCTCCACGCGATTACGCATCCGCACCAGGGTGTACACAGCCGCCGCGAAGGTGAACAGCCAGCCCACCCGCTGCACCCCACGGAGTTTCACTTTGCGCAACAGCCCGACCGTCTTCAACCAGCCGAAGATCTCTTCGACCCGTTTGCGCTTCCGTTGACTAATCGCGTACCCAGGATGCCGCGTGGTTCGGCCATCAATCGCACTGGCCCGGTTCGTCGTGTGTTGGGCCACATGGGGGGTGATCTGCAATGCCCGCAGATCTTGCACGAACTGGTGGGTGTCATAGTTCTTATCCCCACCCAGCGTGATCCGGCGTGGCGTGGGCCGCGCCTCCAGCAAGGCGACGGCAGCCTCCCGTTCCGCCGTGCCGGTCGCCGGAGTGAGGCGCGTGTTCACCACCAGTCCATGTCGATTCTCCATCAGCACATGCCCCAAGAAACACAGTGTAGCTTCCTGGCCTGCCGCTTTCTTCTACAGCCGAGCCTCCGGATCGGTCGTCGAGACGTGCGTGGCATTCGTCCGGCGCTCACCCCGAAAGTCCACGCTGGGATTGCCCGGATCCTCTGGCGGCGGGATGGGGGTAGCATCAGTCTTTCGCTTGAAGCTCTTCTGGCCTGCCCAGGCTTCGAGCAGCGTCCCATCCACGGTGAAGTGCTCGTCGGCCAAGAGGCGGTGGGTCTTGGCTTGGGCCAGGACCTGCTCGAAGAACGCGGTGGCGATCTGGCCCGCCAACAAGCGGTCCCGGTTCTTGGTGAAGACGGTCCCGTCCCACACCGGCGCATCCAGATCGAGGCCGACAAACCACCGGAACAGTAGGTTGTACTGCAGCTCCTCCATCAAGAGCCGTTCACTCCGGAGGCTGGAGAGCACCTGGAGCAACAGGGCGCGCAGGAGCTTCTCCGGGGCAATCGAGGGTCGGCCTGTGCGGGCATACAGCGTCGCCAGCTGAGAAGACAGGGTGGTCAGCGCGGTATCGACGTATTGCCGGATCGGGCGCACGGGGTGCGTCGCTGGCACGCGTTCCTCGGGCGACAGATAGCTAAACAGGCCGGCTTGTTGGGTGTCCTGACCACGCATCGCAATCCTCCTGGCGTAAGGGGAAAAGAGTTCCACCTACCTACCCCAGGAAACAGACAGACTCAAGAGTTTTTCCGCAGCCTGCTAGAGTGAGTTGCAGAGGGTTGGATGCAGATGCACGTGGGGAATGAGTCGGCTCTCCGCGTGAGACATCAGCCGCCACTGAATCACCAACACATATCCCCATCGCCACCACACACGCACGAAGAGAGATCCGCCATGTGGTCATGTGTTTATCACTCTCTCAGGCTTTCTCTCATCGACTTCAGCAATGGGCTCAACAAATACTCAATGATGCGGCGCTGACCCGTCTTGATCTCGACGGTCACAGCCATCCCAGGTGAGAGGTTGACCTGCTTGCCATCGACCTGAATGGTCCCTCGATCCATACTGACTCTTGTGGGATACACCAGACCCACTTTTTCGATAGGCGCTGCGTCATCCGAGACCGTCGCCACACGCCCAGGAATAGTGCCGTACAGGGTGAATTGAAAGGTCTCGACCTTAATTTCAACCGGCTGTCCTTCCCGCACAAACCCCACATCTTTGTTTTCGACCTGAGCCTCGACCTCGACCGGATGATCCTTCGGTACGACAATCAACAACTGCTGAGCCGGTGTGACGACGCCACCGACCGTATGCACGGCCAATTGTTGTACCACCCCATCGATCGGTGCAATAAGTCGCTGGAATCCGGCTTTTTGATCGGCTTTCGTCACCTCCTGCGCGAGTGAGGCGGCTTTGGTTTCAAGCGTCGAGAGCTCAGCCTGTTTCGTCTGCTGGAATTCAGACAGCATCGCCCGGTAGTGTTTTTCAGCCTCGGCGAGCGCCGCTCGGTCTTGTTGCAGTTTCTTCTTCTGGCCGGCCAATTCCTGCGCCTTGTCGATGCGCTGCCCTTCGGCCTGGAGAAAGTCCATCTTGGTTACGGCCCCATGTTCAAGCAACTTCTTATAGGCATCGGCTCGTTCGACCTCCATCGGCACTGTGGCTTCCAACCGGCGAAGATTCTCCTTCGTTTGGCCGACGACGGCCTGGCGTTGATCCATGAGATGTCGAGCCGCCGACACTTTGGCGTGATACTCGGCCAATTGGTCTCGCAGCAACTGCTGCTGCAACAGGACATACGCCTCTTCCCCATCGGCCGGCGGCTCGAACGTGCCTTGGCCCTGTATGAGGGCTCGCAAGCGAGCGGCTTCCACTTTTACCGCGCGATACTCATTAATCGCGCGAGCCCGGTCTGCAACATTCAGCGTCGGATCCAGCTCGATCAAGACATCGCCCTGCCTCACCATCTGTCCGTCCTGCACATGAATGGACGCGATCACCCCAGCCTCGTATGGTTGGATGATCTTCGAATATCCACTCGGAATAATCTTGCCTTGAGCCGTCGCGACGATGTCGATCCTCCCGAACATAGTCCAGAGCACCCCGGCCGTGAAGGCTGCCAAGATGGTCCAGAGTAGAGCGCGACCGATCGGTGACGGAGGCGACTGCTGAATCTCCAGCACGGCGGGGAGAAATTCGGTGGCGCGCGTGCCAAATGCGGCATTCCCTGGAGGCCGGTTTGATTCGGCCTGCCATGCCGCTCTCCACACCATCCAATGCCGAGAAAGAGCCCCGAACACCATCCGTCTCTCCCTGTACCGCTCTTGCCCCTATCCTTCGGTGCCTTGGTGCGCATGCAGTCGCGCATAAAACCCGCTGTTTCGCAGTAGATCATCATGGGCCCCTTGCTCGACAATCTCTCCCTTATCGATGACATAGATGCGATGGGCCGGCCATACCGTACTCAACCGATGTGCAATGATGAAGACCGTCCGTCCATTGCAAATCTCCGCCATATTCAGCTGAATCACCGCTTCGGATTCATAGTCCAGCGCACTGGTGGCCTCATCAAAAATCAGAATACGCGGGTTCGCCACCAACGCTCGAGCGATAGCAATCCGTTGGCGCTGCCCTCCCGACAACGTGCATCCTTGTTCCCCGATCATCGTGTCGTACCCATCCGCCAATTCCAGGATGAATTCGTGGGCTCCGGCTAGTTGTGCCGCTTGCATCACCTGCTCCATCGCCAATCCAGGATCTGTCAAGGCAATGTTGTCACGCACCGAGGCGTTGAACAGAAAGTTTTCTTGAAGCACGACTCCCACTTGTCTGCGAAGCCAGGCCGGATCAACCTGCATTAAGTCCACTCCATCGACCACAATCCTTCCTCGCTCAGGCACATAGAGGCGCTGCATCAATTTGGCAATTGTGCTCTTCCCGGAGCCTGACCGTCCGACGATGCCGATGATCTGACCTGGATCCACCGCAAACGACACCTGCCGGATGATTTCCGGACCATCAGGCCAGTAGCGAAAGACGACGCCCTCAAAACGTACATGCCCCTTCACTTGAGGAAGCGTGGTTCGATTCGGATTGTACGAAGGCTCTGGTTGCGTATTGAGTACGTCGCCCAGCCGTTGGACCGAGATACCGACCTGTTGAAATTCCTGCCAGAGATTCACCAAACGCAGGAGCGGCCCGGTCACTTGTCCAGACAACATATTGAAGGCGATGAGCTGCCCAATGCTGAGATCTCCATCGATCACTTGATAGGCGCCCACCCACAACACAGCCACGGTGGTAACCTTTTGCACACACGTGGCTGAGTGACCGGCAATGGTCATCAGGCTGGTGGCTCGGAAACTGGCCCGCACGTACCCCGCCAGCTGCTCTTCCCATTTCCGCAATAACGGCGGCTCCACTGCCATGGCCTTGACGGTCTGGACCCCACTGACGGTCTCCACCAGGAACGCTTGATTCTCGGCGCCTCGATTGAATTTTTCATGCAAACGAGTCCGGATCGCTGGGGTAATGGCCACGGATAACAGCCCATAGATCGGCAATGACGCCATCACGATGAGTGTAAGAGTCGAACTGTAGAACCACATCACCGCCATGAAGACGACGGTAAAGATGAGATCCAGCACCACCGTGACAGAATGACTGGTCAAGAACTGGCGAATCTGCTCCAACTCGCGCACACGCGCGACCGTGTCGCCGACTCGCCGGGCCTCAAAATAGGATAGGGGAAGCGCCAAAATATGACGAAAAAGTTTAGACCCGAGACTGACATCGATTCGATTCGTCGTATGGGAAAACAGATAGGTGCGAAGCCCTCCAAGAAGAGCCTCGAACACGGCCATCGTAATCATGCCGACGGCCAACACATGGAGCGTCGTAAACCCCTTGTGCACGAGCACCTTGTCGATCACCACTTGGGTAAACAACGGGGTCAACAGAGCAAAGAGCTGAAGAAACAACGACGCGATCAGCACTTCTCCAAAAAACTTTCGGTACTTGACGATCGCCGGGATGAACCATGTGAAATCGAATCTGAGGTCTTGCAGCCGGAGATTTGCCCGCTTGGTGAAGAGCAACAGATCGCCAGTCCAGATCATTTCAAATCGGTCACGAGAGAGCACGAGAGGACGCGCTTCGTCGGGATGCTGGACCAATACCTTTTCCGCCTGAACCTTAGCCACCACGAGATAGCGCCCATCCACTAACTTCGCCATCCCCGGCAACGGCATGCCCCGTAATTTGCTCCATGTGGTCTTCACCACGCCGGCTTTGAGCCCAACATGCTTGGCGGCACGGAGAAGATCGATCTCAGAGAGCGCTTGTCCAGACTGAGAAAACTGATGCTGTAGTTGCGTGCCGTTGGCAGGAAGATCATGAAACCGGGCCAGCATCAGGAGGCAGATAAGCCCCGTGTCTGTGGTGTCTGTAGTATCTGCTGAACTTTCTTCCGTGACGGTATCGGGTTCAGGAGGAACCCGAGCGGCCTGCGCTGACATGCCGCCATCTTAGGATATGGATGACCGATGGCCAAATGAATTGATAATTATACGCAGTAGCCCTACCGGTTAGCTATCAGCCAGAACATCACTCGCTGCAAAGGATGTAGGAGAAAGGCGATACCCTTGCGAGACTCGGTGCGGAAAGGGGAAGATGAAAAGATAGGTCGGGAGGAACCTAATGAGCGTATGGAGCCATCACGGACAATGATGGAAGCCCCGGTTGGCCGACCATTCGATCAGGTCAACCGGGTACCGATGGCTTGCGGCACGAAACCAAGTCTCTCGAATTCACGCTCCTATTTCCCCTTGTT
>JAOUMR010000087.1 GCA_029881435.1 Nitrospira sp. | reverse complement strand
AAGCCCAGTACCGCATCGGGGTGCTTGATAAATCCCTGAGTCTGATTGACACCACCGACAACAAAGTCTTACGCACGCTGTCCATCTTCGTGAAGCAATTGCCACCCGGAACAACCGTCAAGGTTCGGGAGCTGACCGTCGATGGCGCCGTGATTCTCATGGAGGGCGAGACCACCTCGTTCGACGCGGTTGAACGGGTGAAGCAAACCCTAGCTGCCAGCGCTCAACTCACGGACGTCGCGGTGACGGAAACTCGTGTGGGCGCCGCACCCAATCAAGTGGTGTTTCGAATGACCGCCACGGTGAAACCATCATGATGCAGAACTTTCGGGAACGATGGCACCAGATGTCTAAGCGGGAGCGGGTGCTCGTGATGGCAGGGGGTATCGTGCTTGGACTGAGCCTTGTCTTCCTGCTCATCGTGGATCCCTTACTCGACAAGCTGGATCGCCTTGAGCGTCAGACCGTGCGGAAGCAGAAAGACCTCACAGAGTTGGCGGCGCTGAGCCATGCCTATCTCACCGAGCGGAACCGTTTGGCGAAAGTGGAAAGTCGCATGCCCGCACACGACAGTCATTTCTCGCTGCTCACGTTCATGGAAGAAGCGGCCACGACTGCACACGTGCGCGAACGCATCACGAGCATGCAACCACAGGTCCAAACGCTGGCGCAAGGCTACGAAGAAACTGCCGTCGATCTCCGGTTGGAAGGCGTGCAACTTCCGGAAGTCCTGGCCTTACTGGTCGCCATTGACCAAGCTCCGTACGATCTGCATGTACGCCATCTCCAAATGCGCCCCAAGTTTGATAATCCCGTGAACATGGACGCAACCATTCGGGTTTTAAGCTATGCCAAAAGCTGACGAACGCGGTGTCGCGCTCCTGTTGGCGCTCCTCGTGTTGACTCTCCTCACCGCTCTGATTCTTGAGTTTGATGCCGAGGCCCGCCGTGAATACCGCGCAGCCGCGACGTTTCGAGACGACTATAAGGCCAGCATGCTGACACGGGCTGCCGTGCAGGCGACACGCGCGGTACTGGCACAGGATCTCCTGCGTGAAAAAATGACCGGCCAAAAATACGACGGCCCGACCGACATCTGGGCCATGCCGATCAAGAACTATGCGATCGGAGACGGGTTCTTGACGGCACAAATCCGAGACGAGACAGGGAAAGTGAATCTGAACGACCTCGCCTCAACGTCAGGTGGGGAACTGGAGCAGAAGAAAAAGGTTTTCCGGGTCAGACGATTGTTCGAACTGCTCAAGGTGAATCCAAACCTTGTGGATACCCTCATCGACTGGATCGATCAGGATGATGCACCTCAACCGGCCGGAGCAGAGAGCCTCTACTATCAGTCCTTGAGACCGCCCTATCGGACCGCAAATTCGCCGTTGCCAGGACTCGGCGATCTTCAGCTTATTAAGGGATTTACACCGGACATTATCAAACGAATCGAGCCCTATGTCACGGTCTACCCCCTGGAAGGTGGAGCGCCGATGAACCTCAACACAGCCGATCCCATTGTCATTCAGACGCTCGACCCCAGTATTACCCAATCTATCGCAATGGAGATCGTTCAGGGACGTCCATACAAAACCAAGGTCGAACTCGATCGAGTCAGCAGTTTTCAAGAACTCGGCCGGACGTTGCGCAACGACTACGACATCAAGTCGGACTATTTCTCGGCACGATTGGCCATTACCGTGAACGAGACGACGAAGATTTCATTCGCGGTCCTGAGGCGAGATGCCAGCAAAGGCGAGACCACGGTGGAATATTTACGGATTCTCTAATGGAACAGGAGGAGTTTCAGGTTTCAAGTTTTTGCGACCTCTGCCTCAACATGAAACTTGGAACTTGAAACCTGGAACTTAATCAAGCGGTACCATAATCGTCACTTCATTGCCGCGTTCGTTGTAGGCTAAACCAGGAAAGAACGATCGAGCCAAAAAGATCCCCCTCCCGCTGGCATCTTCCGACTCACACACTTCCTGTGAGCGTAAGAGCAGACTGTGCCATTTGAAACCCTTGCCTTCATCGGTGATGCGATAGACCAGACGATCGTCGCTCTTCTCGTAGAGCACGTGAATGGTCACCCGACGATCTCTGAGCCGAGCTTGGGCTAAGCGTTGAGCGAGAAGCTGTTCATACTGTCCGTCCGCCAGAGCCTCTTGCTTCTCCTGATAGAAGATTTCGAGATTTCCATGCTCGATAGCATTGAAGAGCAATTCTTGAAGGGCGCCTTGGAGATGGAGCCGCCGCATTGGCGTCAGGGCGGACGCCGTGGTCTTCATCAACCAGGAAATAATGCCTGGAATATGAGCAGGATCCGAGTCCACAGTCAGGCTATACTCTGATCGATACACGCCCGGAAGATCAGCCAGGTCTCTAGGCAGAAGTCCGCGCGCGCGCTGAACCGCGTAGGCCAATTCTTCTTCGGCAATCGGTTTATGAAGATAGTCAGCCGCTCCGATACGAAGCGCCTCAAGGATCATTGGTTCCGGCGCGTCTTGTGCCATCACAATCACAGGACATGGATCATGTCTGGCTTTGAGCTCTTTCACCAATCTGAGTCCTGCCGCATCAGGGAGAAACAAATCGGTGAGGACAATATCCGGCGCCGCGGAGTCGATGGTCGCCAATGCCGCAGCCGGATCATGCACGGCGACAACAGAAAACCCTCTACCCTGCAAGTGCTGGGCAATGCGTGCCTGGGTCTCTGGACAGGAGTCGATGACCAACACATGATCCGACGTGTCCAGCATGTTCATGCGGCAAGTCCTTTGTCTCGTTCACGGCGAAGCGCATTCAGCAGACGCAGAAGTTCCTGTTCCAAGGTGGCATAGAGCGCTTCCGCATGGAGCAGATTGCCGGCCTTTGCGGTTTCTTCCAATGCTTTGCACGCGTGAAGGGAGGCCGGCGCACAGAATTGAAGGATCGCTCCCTTCAGCCGATGACTGGACCGGGCCAAGCCGACAGCGTTCTGGACGCCGAGTGCTGCTTTCGCTTCGGCTAAGTCCTTCGGCCCGTGCTCAAGGAACAGTTCGACCATCATCTCAAACGTTTCTCGATCGTGATCGACTCGGGAAAGTGCCTCATCAAGGCTGAAGACGGGATCATGGTTCATACGAGCTTTTCTCTAGACAACCGCCGCTGTCACCTCGACACCCATCAGCGCCACATCATCGGGAAATTGTTCGTGCCCCTGCCACCGGATCGCTTCCTCAATGGATCTCGCCACCACTTCTGTCAGGGGTCGAGGGCCGCATCCACAAATCGTCTCTTCCAGCCGATCTTGTCCCCACAATGCTCCGCTCGAATCCGGGACTTCGTACAGGCCGTCGCTCAAGAGGTACAGCCGATCACCCGGCGCGATCGTGAGATCCGTCGTTACATACGTCGTCGAGGCGTCAAACCCGAGCGGCAAATTAGGTCGAGCCATCCAGTTGAATTCTCCAGACGACCGTTGAAGGAAGGCCCCGTTATGCCCGGCGGTGGCGTAGGAGAGGGTACGGGCGCGAATGTCCAGTCTGGCAAAGATGATTGTAAAATAGTTTCCGTCTTCCGTCAGCGGGAACTGTTTGTTGGCTTCTGTAAGAATGGCACCTGGATCAGTCGACCCGACATGCCGGAGCAAGTTGCCACGTCGCAGAAATGTTGAAAGCGCGGCGGAGCGCAATGCCGACGAGACACCGTGACCGGACGCATCCAGCAAGTACAATCCCAACACGCCATCACCCCACGAAACAATGTTGAACAGGTCTCCGCCCAAGCCGAGAGATGGTCGATAGGCATGCACCATCTGAACACCGGGTGCGACGATACCCGGTGCCGGGAGGAGCGATTCGACATAGCTTGCCGCTGATTGGATCTCTCGCTCGAGCACCTCCTGCTTCCGCCGAATCTCCTCGGTCGCGTCTTCCAATCGCCGGATCAAGGTCGCGGCGCGTACCCCCGACTGAACGCGAGCCGTGATTTCATACTTGCTGGCGGCTTTACTGAGAAAGTCATCGGCGCCACGGGCCAATCCCTCGGCGATCTGCTCAGGCTCATCGTGACTCGTCATCATGAGGATCTGACTCGTGAGCAGCTCAGGATCTTGACGCACCCGTTCGCAGAAGGACGGGCCGTCGATTTCAGGCATCATCCAATCCAAAATGGTCAGATCCGGACGTTCACGACGAAGCGCATCCAGTCCTGATTTTCCGTCGACCGCCTCGATCACGCGGTACCCCAGCCGCTTGAGTCGAGCCGCCAGCGCAATGCGCGCGGTCGGCTCATCGTCCACAACAAGGACGGTTTGCGGCGTCGGCAACCCGGCGAGACCCGCAGGCGTGGCTAACGACCCAGAGGACATTGGCACTCCTTAGAGCTCAGGGGTTTCAGGTTGTTTGTTTCAAGTCTAAGGTTTCATGTTTCATCGTGTCGGACAACTTGAAACTTCCACCCGCTTCATGCCGCGCGTTGGTGCCCAGCCAAGGCGTCCTGTTCGTTGTCGTAGACGGGAATGAGTTTTTGAATATTCGCCAGACTCATGATTTCTCGCACATAACTCTGCGGCTTCAACATACTCACTTTCCCTTGGCTCAACTTGAAGTTTTGCGAGACTAGCGCCAGCAAGCCTAATCCGGAACTGTCGACGAATCGCACCTCGGCCATATTCAAGATGAGGTGCCGACAGCCCTTCTGTCGGACCCCTTCTACAGCCGTTTTGAATTGTTCGCGGTTCGCGTAGGTGAGATCGCCGGTCAACTCCAGAACCACACCGTTCAGCACAGGACGTTCCTTCACTTGCATAGCCATGACTTCCTCCTTCGTTCAAATCGGTCGGGATCGGATTGTATCTTCCTCTCATGCGGCTCGAGCTTCAGCCGCCGCCTCCTCTGTTGGGAACACAGGAATCATCCTGTCGAGATTTGCCATCTCGAGAGTCGTTTTGACCGTGCCTTGTGGCCCGACCAGACTGAGCATTCGCTCGTCCGCCGTGAGTTGTTGGGACGTCAGGGCCAGCAAGCCGATCGCGGCACTATCGACATAGGTGGCATCGCGTAAGTTGACGATCAGGTGCTTGCTCGTGGACTCCTTAAATATCTTCACCGCAGACGAGAAGTCTTTCCGGTTACGATGCGTAAAGACATCATCGATGTGCACCACGGTGGCTTTGTGTGCCGTTCGTTGAGTAATCGGCATAGAGACTCCAGGACAAATAGAGACTCAGTTGGATACGTTAGTCGTACTTGACTGCTTACTATTGTCGGTTGGTTTTCCTCGAGACTTGAGATCTGAGCGGTTGGGCAGCGAGGGGCCGAAGGTTTAGGGCGTCTTTGGGCGATCTATTCCGGATAACTCTGGTTCCAGCTGCGACGCGCTCTGCGGCTCATCTTCCGTTGATCGTCCGAGCTCGTCCACATTGCTTCCCGTCTCGAGTGTGGGAGCGGGTGGAGCCTGTTCAAGAATGACGACCTCAACTCGACGATTCTTAGCTCGTTGTTCTGGATCGAGATTCTCTGTGACCGGCCTCGTGTCGGCATGTCCTACCGCGGCAAGATGGTCTGACGGCACACCGTAGAGTTCCGACAGCACCCTGACTACCATCACAGCTCGACCAGCCGACAATTCCCAATTGGAAGGAAATTGTGCTGTACGGATCGGAACATTATCCGTATGCCCCTCGACTTTGGTGTGCCGGTTGAGCTCGACAAGAGCCCCGCTCAGGCCCTCAAGAAATGGTAGTGCCTCTGTACGCACCGCTGCTTCACCGCTGTTGAACAGCAACTGATCCGGAATCGTGATTACGATATCGCCATTGACTTTTTCGGTGATCCACACCATCGACATCTTGGGGACCGCCTTGATGCTCTTGACCAGGTTTCGAAGTTTTCTGATCACCACCTCCTTACTCCCAGGCGCGTCTGAAGCCGTGAGTGACGCTTTATTGGTGCTCAACGAAATGGGGGTAGGAGAGGACGGGGGACTCACGACCGGATTGAGCGCTGCCTTGATCGATTCACTGACAGTTCTGTACTTTCCCTCGTTGACGGAGGAGATCGAGTACATCACGACAAAAAAGGCAAAGAGCAACGTAATGAAGTCGGCGTATGAGACCAACCACCGCTCATGGTTTTCATGTTCCTCGTGCTTGTGCTTTGCCATGGTCGTATGATGAGTCGCTGGTCAGTAGTCATCGGTCAATGGTGACAGAGCGAGCTCCGTTCTTTTCCAGCCATTGACTCGTGATCATTGACCAATGACGTTACTTCTTTGTCTCCTTCGTCCGTTCGCTGTGGGGCAGAACGCCCTCTAACTTTTCCTGGAGCAACCGAGGATTTTCACCTTGAGCAAGTCCTACGAGCCCCATAATGACCAGATTGCGGGCACCCGCTTCTTCTTTCAGCTTCAGTTTGATTTTGCTTGCAAGTGGTAGGAAAAACAGGTTCGCTGCGCCGACGCCGTAGACGGTGGCAACAAACGCCACCGCGATACCGCTGCCTAGCTTTGAGGGGTCAGCCAGATTTTCCATCACGTGGATCAGCCCGAGTACCGCGCCGATAATACCGACGGTTGGCGCATACCCACCGGCCGCTTCCCAGACCTTGGCTGCGATCACGCCTTGCTCCTCATGATGTTCTACCTCGATCTCAAGGATCTCGTGCAAGGCTTTCGGTTCGGTTCCGTCGACGATGAGCTGAATCCCCTTTTTCATGAATGGATCCTTAATGTCTTTCAGTTTTCCTTCCAGCGCCAGCAAGCCTTGTTTCCGCGAAATAGTGGCAAGATCCAGAATCAGTTTAATCGTCCCTTTATTGTCGATATGGGGACCTGCGATCGCGATGGACAGCGCACCAAACGCCTTGATGACCACCGACAAAGGATTCTGTATACAAATAGCGCCGAAGGTGCCGCCGATTACGATGATGAAGGCGGTGAGCTGCATAATCGAACCGACATGCCCACCCTCCAGTATTTGGCCTCCGATAATGGAGCCCAACGCGAGCACTATTCCAAGAATTGTGGCAATATCCATTCGTCATCGCCCTCATGAATGCTGCGAGATTCGGTGACAACGGTTTCTGGTTGGGAGTTTCATGTCTCAAGTCCGAACGTGAGATTTGGACCTTGAAACCGGCAACGCCCCTCCCCATCACGAACCTGAAACCTGGAACTTGTAACCCGAAGTCATGCAGCCCTATTTGAACCCGAATTGAGCCAGGATATCGTCGGCCACTTGCTGTTTCATAGCCGTCTTTTTCGATTCTTCGGGCTGTTTCAATAGCTGCCCGGCTGTTCCTTTGGTACCAGTGTTCTCCCCGTTCTGTTGAATGCCGAAGATCACGACAAGTTCCAACAATTTGCTCTGCACTTCATCGAGTATGGTTACCAGCTTTAGCCTAGTTAAAAATTTTGCCAAGCTTCTCTTGCATCGTCTCTGCCGTAAAGGGCTTGACGATGTAGTTGCTCACCCCGGCCTGAACAGCCTCAACTAGGTTGCTCTCCTGCGCTTCAGACGTCATTATCAAGACAGGAATAGCTTTGAGCTCCTCCTCCGCCCTGATTGCACGGAGCATATCGATGCCTGTCATGACCGGCATGTTCCAATCGGAGACGACGAGTCCGTACGTATCGCTTCTTAGTTTTTGCAGCGCTTCCTGTCCGTTTTCGGCTTCGTCACAATTGGGAAATCCCAGCTGTTTCAGAATATTTTTCACGATTCTTCTCATTGTGACCATGTCATCGACGAGGAGGATTTTCATGTTGGGATCGGCTGGCATGACGCCTCTTTTTTTCATTCGACTGTCCCCGCACAGGGACACACTGCTGGTACGGCCGTAGCGGTTCCGTGCCTCCGTAGCGTCCCAGCGCTTCACTCCATATCGGCACATGCATCGAATGACCTGAGCCGGAAAGGGTTGGGAGCTGCTCGGTTGTTTCGACCTGAGAACACAACGATCAACTCGCGTGGGAAAAGGTCGGTTCGAAAGATGGCAGTGACGGCAGAAATATGCCGACCGCTCATTTTCTGAGCACCGTGCGGATCGAGGAATGAAAGAATTCACCATTCTGTCGGTCAACGGGAGAACGACTCATGCCCCTCTCGCCTTGCCCGATCGACTGTGCATCCAGTCATGAATGTCGCGGCGGAGAAAACGCCAATGCTTTCCAATCTTCGAAGCAGGCAATTCTCCTACCCGCGCGAGTTTATAGACGGTGGATTTCGGTACCCTGAGGAACTTTGCGACCTCCATCACGGTCAAGATTTCCCCGTCCCGCGCGGAAGTACCATCCAACTGGCTCACTGTTGTGGTAGATCCATCACTATTCATGGCACTTGAGGTATCGGTGGAGCGGTTTCAAAACTTGAGTCGGTGCTATACTCAGATCGTAGACTTGGAGGCCGACTCTTCCTCACTGCATGTGGATGGGTGATGTCCGTTCAGGTTTCTCAGAGACAAACCGAAGAAGATGTACCACTCGATTCAAACCAGTAGGAACTGATCTCAATGGCACACGTTATCTCTATCGCATCGGGAAAAGGGGGAGTCGGAAAAAGTGTGGTCGCTGCCAACCTGGCACTCGTCCTGGCAAGGAAGGGCAAGCAAGTCGTGCTCGCAGATCTCGATATCGGAGGGGCGGACGCGCATGTGCTGTTCGGCCTTCTCCATCCAACACACACCTTGACTGATTTCCTCACCCATCGCGTCGAACGGCTGGATGATGTGGCTCAGGCCCTCCCGATTCATAGCTCCTTGCGCCTGATTCCTGGAACGGGAGATACGCTGGCAACGGCCAACATGTCCTACTCGCAGAAGAAACGTCTCATCCGAAGTTTTCAAGATATCCATGCTGATGTGATCATTGTCGATATCGGAGCAGGTACAAGCTACCATGCCCTCGATTTTTTTCTGATGGCTGACCGTCATGTGGTCGTGGCCACGCCAGACCCGACCTCCGTCCTGGATCTGTATCGCTTCATTAAGCTGGCCGCCATTCGGCGCGTCTTGTCGATGTTCTTAATGCGGGAGGTCATGGCGGAGGGTCTGGCGAATCGGGATTACAGCAGCGTGGAAGAAGTCTTGGAGGTCGCTGGGAAGACTGACGAATCGGGACGGACACTCGCCGCATCGACCCTGGGAGCTTTTCAACCGGCCCTCGTCCTAAATCGGATCTCAGGACGCGCGCGTGTCAACGTGGCGCAGCTGAAAAAGCTGCTCAAGGAATATGTGGGCGGTGATTTAAGCTTGCTGGGTGAAATTCCTGACGATCCTGCGATGGAACAAGCCGTTCGCGCTTACGTTCCGGTGGTTCACCACGCGCCGTTATCCCCCGGCGCCACGGCACTGACAAAGACAGCGGAAGCCCTGATTCAGCTCCTTTCCACCCCTTCCACTCAAGCAGCCTAGTTGACTGCTTAGGACAGCCGACCCGAGGCAGCAGCCGCCGCCTTATGGCGAGCTCTCAACTGTTCAGCTTGTGCTTGAAGAATGTGGCGGATAAGGTGTTCCTGATCATCCGGCTTGAGATCGACGAACTCGGTGGCAATGATATACCCGTGACCCCCAGCCTGTGCCATCGCTCGAATGACCCTGACAGTCGCCTTGATCAGGATAAACGGAGGAAGAATCAGCTTCAGCGCAAGCTGATCACCGGTGGATAATTCTCGATC
The DNA here is from genome assembly GCA_029881435.1 of Nitrospira sp. Lineage (GTDB taxonomy): Bacteria > Nitrospirota > Nitrospiria > Nitrospirales > Nitrospiraceae > Nitrospira_D. The sequence goes on along the minus strand of JAOUMR010000087.1, from coordinate 4,785 downwards.
CGATACGAAACCCACGCCCCCGCCGCTCAAGTTGACATCCATCGGCCGTGCCATAGCGACGCTATCAGGTTGGCTGGCTGCCAAGGCATTCAGAATCACTTCGAGCAGGTAATCCACCTTCATAATCCACGGCAAGACTGGGGAGCCAGCCAATGAATCGCCTGAACGGGCAAGAAGTTCCGCTGTCGGTTTACCCACAGCAGTAGAAATCATGTCTGCAGTTGGAGCACCTGTCTCGACAGGAAGTGTGTGGCCGGACTCCATCACCACACGATACTCCATCAGCACCCGGTCATCGATTCGGATCCATTCTCGCCGTTCGTCCTGGCTGGTCGTGGATGGAGCTTCCGTTGGGGTCATCATGTGCAACGTCATGATTATTTCACGTCTGACATTATGCGGCCAGGCTCAGCGCCACGGCACAGGCTAAAGCCGGTGGTCGCGGGGTATGGACCGCGACGCAGTTTCTTCCTTGCGCTTTCGCTTCTTTCAATGCAGAACTTGCAATGGTCATCCAATCCACAGTGGAAGCGACGACGAGGTCCGGGATGGCTGCCAGACCAATGCTGACCGTCGTGCGGACCTGTCCCATGTCACTGATAAACAGATGCCGTTCTATACACTCGCGCAATCGTTCCGCGAGAACTCGAGCCCTGCGGATATCGGTATGTGGAAGCACCACTGCGAATTGGTCTCCGTCGCATCGCCCCACGGTATCGAGGTCGCGTACCGTGGTTCGGATGAGACTCGCTGCTGCCTTGAGAACATGATCTCCGGCTGACTGGCCAAGTCGGTTATTCACCACTTCAAAGTAGTCGAGCCCGAGCAGCAAGAGGCACGCTGGAACCTTATAGCGAAGCCCGAGCCTTAATTCACGAGTCACTGCGTCTTCGAATGCCTGTGTACGAAATACCTTCGTAAGAGGGTCCCGTAGGGCGACATCTTGAGTCCGCCGACAGACATCAAGATTCCTCAAGCAGAGTGTCAGGACCGTACCCACCGTATCAATCAATTGGCGTTCCCACTCTGTGTAGGGCCCCGTACCTTTTCGTTGAACAACGAGAAGCCCTTTCTCCTCCTCACTGATCATCAAGGGCATTTCATGACCATTTCGTGGGCTCCCATCAAACTCACGTGGCTGAACGGTTGAAATGAGTGCATGCGACGAGTGTCGAGGGGGAACAAGTCGAAGTGGAATTGGTCGTCGGACGCTGTCAGCAGGCAGGTGACCAAGCCGTCGAAGGAGGTACCGACGGAGACGTGCCTCCTGTTCTCGGTTCCGGTCGTTGGACCAAATCCTTACGTGCTCATGGCTTGACCGAGCGATCCCGATGACATCGGAAGGAATCGCTCTAGGCAATCCTTTTGTAAGGGTTTGGATGATCTCATTTTCATCTGAGCATGCGGCGAGTTCGGCAAGAAGCTGATGGAGCGCTTCAAGTTGTTGCCGGGTTGATGGCAGTGTGTCGTGATCCTGTGATCGTTGCAGAACAACTGGGACTAACTCTTCGCCAGCCATTGTCCATTCCTGGTTCTGCTAGGCCTCCACAGACATTGTCTCGGGTGCCGAATCCGGCACACCGAGCCGTTGACGTAGTCCTTGCAATCGATGTCTTGTCACCGTCGCTTGGCCTAATAACGACGTCAGCACGGCTTGTGTGGTCTGTACCTGGTCGCAGACATAGCGATCCAACTTGAGGACTTCTTGCGTTTCAGAGACCGGCGTCCCCGCCAATTCCAGTAGAACCCCTCTCTCTCGATAGCATTCAATGACCACATCCCACTGCCCCAACCGAGCGGCCTCAACGGCCGTCTGTGTGAGTCGCACGATCTCAACCTGACGATCAGTTCTTGTCGAATTCATCGCACTCCCGCCATTCGGGGCTGCTGCTGCGCAGCGACTTCGCGCCACGCTTCACGCAATGTGCTCAAGCAACGGAGAGGACCGTCAAGCCTCCGCTCATTGTTCCGAGCATTGGCTTCAACAAGCTCCGCCAACATGTAGTCGTACAATCTCCGCAGTGACCTTGCAATGTCTCCGCCTTGTTCGTAATCGAGTACGCTGTTCAGTTCTCCGATGATCGCGATAGCCCGGCCCAGATGCCGCGCCTTCTCTCGGACATTCTTCGCCTGGATCTCACGTCTGGCGATCTCAATCGATTGTATCGCGCCGTCGTATAACATCACGATCAATTGGACGCCAGAGGACGTGACGACCTGAGTCTGTTCATACTGTCGAGCGTACTGAGTGAGCATGGCCGATCTTCCTCGTTTAGTTTTGATTCGACGAAGACTGTGATTGGAGGAAACTACTTTGCCCCTGGAGCTGCCGCAAGAGCCCATCCAGCGCGGCGAATTGACGCCTCAATCGCTCTTCGTATCGACTCAGGGCATCTTCTTGCCTGGCAATGTCGTTTCCGACTCGGGCAATCTCGCTGGTTACACCGTTTTTGCGAAGCGTGAGAGCCCCGCCTGCAACATCATTCAATGCATCCACCACCGACACGAGCGACTGGGCAAGCCCGGTCGCCGCTCCCTGATTGGAGAAGAGGGCCTTCACCGCACTGTAGTCTGTGCTCAAAGCAGTGGTCAGCTGTCCATCGTCAACTGTCAGGGTTCCATCTCGCTCGGTCTTGAACCCGATTTGCCCGACACTGCTATAGGTGGTGGCTCCGCTGACCGAGGATGAGAGGGCCGTTCTCAGTTGAGCAATCACGGTTCTAGCAGACGACTCGTTGAAGAACACCCCTCCCTGCTTCGTTGTCACGTCATAGGTCGTCCGTTCATTGATGAATTTGACCACCTCGTTGTACGCCGTTGCCAAGGCTTTGATGTTCGTCTTGACGGCATTCACGTCTTGAGACAGACTCACCTGGACCGTCTCCGTTCCCGTTGTCTTTGTAAGCGCGAGCGACAGTCCTGGGATTGCGTCGGAGATCGTATTCGAACTCCGTTGGATCGTCAGCGGATTCAGGCCCTGATCCCCGATCTGGATTTCCGCATTCTGCGCGGCAGACAGGGTATCGATTCCACCGGTTCCACTGCCGTCCAGAAGATCCAAATCCGTGCCGTCAGCCACAATAGTGATCGCATGGTCGCTGCCCGTATTATTGGAAGAAAGAGCCAAGCGGTACGACGGCGCCACTTCCGTTCCCGTATTGATTAGCGAGGCGGTCACACCAGCTCCGAGATCATTAATATGATCCCGTAAGTCTGTCAGAGTGGCAGTTGATCCCAAATTCACAGTTTGGTCCGCTCCGGTCCCAACCTTAAAGGTGAATGTGGCCGACCCTCCGCCAACGATGTCCGCTGTCTCGGATGAGACGGCTTTGGCTGCCTTACTCACGATCTGATGGGATTGTGCGAGTTGAACGACCCGGATGCTGTAGGTTCCCGATGTCCCTGAGGAAGAGGCCGAGACGGAGAGTACCGTCGAATCCGTCACCGAGGCTGTCGTCTTGTCAAACGACGTCGAAAGCCGGAGCGCCTCGGCGGCACTTTGGAAGGCCGCCACTTTGGTGCTTACGGTAGTCAAATCCGTCAGCTTGGTATTGAGATCGGTCTTTTTCTTGGTCAGTCGATCAACCGGTAGTTGTGCAACCTTCACCAGTTGATCGACAACTTGGCCAAAATCAAGCCCGTTCCCTAGGCCTCCGAAACTTATTGTCGGCATCCCACATCCTTGTGTATCAGATCAGACATGTTCCTCAAAGAGCAGACCCTTGTGATTCGCCAAGTCCTTGGCGAGATCGATCACTTCCTGAGGAGGGATCTGCCGAATCACTTCTCCAGAGTCTCGATTCAAGATCTTGACGACGACCCGATGAAGGTCTTGATCCACTTCGATCTGCAACTGTGATCCCGATTGTTGCAGAGCGTCTCTCACCTTGCCCACGGCTTGTTCAAGCGCCACGCGGTGCGTCGGAGACGCAGGACTGAAGTCGGAACCGTGACTACGCTCGGTCACGCGCACGTTCGTTGGAAACGCATCGGCCTGACTTCTACGGTTGGCAGTGGTCGGGAGATCCACCGTGGATGTAACATTGGTGATCATGATACCCCCCCTCTATCACTCCGTTCACCGGGCCCCTCTCCTAGTACGGAGAGGGGCGGTGGACGATGTGCTCCCTTTATCCTCTGAGTAAGGCCAGCGCCTGTTGCGGGAGCGTGTTAGCTTGCGCCAACGTCGCAATGCCCGCCTGCACCAGGATCTGGTTCCTGGTGAATACCGACGTCTCGTGGGCGATGTCGGCATCGCGAATCCGCGATTCTGCCGCCGTGAGATTCTCACTCGTAACCTGCAGATTTGCGATTGTCGCCTCGAACCGGTTCTGAATCGATCCGTATTCGGCTCTAGCGGATGCGATCGCGCTGATCGCGTTATCGACATTTGCTAACGCGCTGGTCGCATTGGCGGAGGTTGAGACGTTCACACTGGAAAGCCCCAACGAGGAAGTGGTGATATCGTTGAGCGCCAGGTCGAGCGTATTCCCAGAGCCGCTGCGGAACCCGATGGCGATGGAGAAGCTGATCGTGCTGCCGCTGGTCAGCGCCTGGCCGTTGAATTCGGTCACCTGGGCGATCCGGTCGATTTCTGAACGCAGGGCGACGAATTCTTGATCGATGTAGGACCGTTCCGTATTACCTACCGTACCGCTTGCGGACTGTGAAGACAGCTCGCGGAGCCGAGCCAGCAACGAGCCGATGGTCGCGGCCGCGCCGTCGGCGATCTGCGTGAGGCTGATGCCGTCCGAAGCATTTCGCGTCGCCTGGTTGATGCTGCGA
>JAOUMR010000016.1 GCA_029881435.1 Nitrospira sp. | reverse complement strand
CAGGAGGCGTGGCGTCCTTGCTGCATCGAGGTTGAGGCAAGGGCCGGAAAGCCGATGACGTCGCCGGCCCCATAGATATGTGGAACCGCGGTCTGGAAGTGTTCGTTCACGCCCAGCCGACCGCGATTGTCCGGTTTCAATCCCGCCGCTTCCAGGTTGAGTCCCTTTGTCGCGCCGACCCGACCGATCGCATACATCAGCATTGCCGCTTGGATCGGCTGAGCATGCCTCAACACGACATGGATGGAATTGTCAGGTGCCTTCTTGATCGCGAGGACTTCTTCGTCGTGATACAGGGTGGCGCCGAAGTCTTTCATCTGTCGCTGGAGATTTTCAATGACCTCGGCATCGGCAAACTCTAACAGACGAGGACGCTTGTCGATGAGGGTGGTGGGAATTCCCAGCGCCGCAAGCATAGAGGCGTACTCTGTGCCAATGACCCCGCCTCCGACGATCACGATGGAGGAGGGAAGGCGTTGGAGGGTCAGGAGCCCGTCCGTATCGATGATGGAGGAGTCGTCGAACGGGATCTCGGGCGGGCGGCTTGGTTCCGTGCCGACGGCGATGACAATGAAATCAGCCGTATGTTCGCTCGGGCCGCTCCGGTGTTGGATGAAGAGCCGGTGTGGATCGAGAAAACTGGCGGATCCGAAAATCATCTCGACCTGGTTTCGAGCCATCTGATCGTGCACGATCCTGATCTCGTTCGTGATGACGTAGTTGGCGTGGCGAACGAGTTCCTCGATTTGAATCGTGTCCTTGAGACGGTACGGGGTGCCATAGATGCTGCGCTGTGGAATGCCGGAAAAATAGAGCACGGCTTCGCGCAGGGCCTTACTCGGAATCGTACCGGTGTTGATGCAGACGCCTCCGACGACTTCCTTTTTCTCGATCAAGCCCACCTTCTTGCCAAGTTTGGCCGCCTGCACGGCGGCCTTTTGGCCGGCCGGTCCCGTGCCGATGACGAGTAAGTCGTAGTGTGCCATGCGTGCTCCGAAGAACTGAGGCTAAGGTTGAGGTTCAGGAGAAACTGAACTCTCCCGGTCCAGGCACAACATTACCATTACCCTTCACCTGTTTCACCTTCGCGTTTCATCCCCACTCGACGGGCGGACCTGAAGGCTTCTTCCATGGCGGGGAAGGGACGCTTCGTCGCCGATCGAAGCGACCGAGGTCGCCATCAGGACGCCAAACGGGCGGTATACCCCGGAGAGCTCGATGACGGGACCGCCCTCCGTATCCACAGTGGCTTGGTGTGCGAGCCCAGGCTGGATGCAAGCCTATTCGCTCTTCCGACCAACTGCCGGTGTGTCCTTGGTCTCGCTGTTCACTCCGTTCTACTCGCCTTTTCTCGCGCCCGTGCTACACTTACAGACTGCTCATCATGCATATCGTTCTGCTTATCATTTGCGCGGGACTGTTCCTCAGCCTATTCCAGTCTACTCGCGATGGACTCTTATGGCTGATTGCCGGCGTCTTGTTCCTCGGCATCGCCTCGCTGGTCTTCCCCTTCGCGCCGTGACACCCTCTTCCGTTCTTGCCTCACAGGCCCCACATTCAGTCATTACGGGATCAAGACCAGGGCTCTCGTCTCCTTCGCCCTTCACCACGATGCGGACCCGGGCCAGCTCTTGTCGGAAGCATACATCAGAATGAACTAGAGCTCCTCAACCCGTGACCCCTGGCACTCCCGTTGCCGATTCCACTCCGGCCTTTGCCTCCTGTTTCCTCTGTGAACTGTGCGGTGCCTCTCCTCCTCCCGTGAGAGAGTCATCTACATTTCACACGAGCAGGAAACGAGATGGCGACCAACAACTCATCCAAACGACCGGCCACCACGCTGCGATGTGGGAACATTAAGGCCACGATCTGGGAGAATGTCAGCGAGAAGGGCCCGTTCTTCGCGACGACCTTTTCTCGACCGTTCAAGGATCAGTCCGGGGAGTGGCGCAACGGCACCTCCTTCGGTTTCAACGACCTCGAGGCGCTCATGAATGTCGCCTGTGAGGCGAAGGAGTGGATCAACGCTCATGCACTGAAGCGATGAGCTGCTTCACAGGGAAGCCTTCGGCCCTCCGGGGGCTTCCCCTCACTTTCCTCCTGCATCATTGCCGCTCCTGTTCAGCTCCCTGACCACAGCTGACCAGCCATGCCGATGCCCGACGCTAGCGTTGCGTCCCCTGATCGAATCTGCTAGAGTTTAACCAGGTTTAACTCATGAGGTAATCCAATGAGCAGAAAGACCGCGGTCTTGGGTTTTTCGGTCACCCCGGAGATTGCCGCAGAGTACGAAAAGCTCACGGCCCGCCAGAAGACGACCAAAAGCGAGCTCTTTCGACGTATGGTGGAAGCCTATAAGGACCGTCTCGCCGAGGAAGAGTTTTTTACCCTGCAACGCAAGATGGGCCGGCGTGTGCGACGGCGCGGGCCCTTGACCGAGGAAGAAGTCTCCCGCATCGTGTTCGAAGACCGCTGATGAAGGTGGTCTTCGACACCAACGTCTATGTCTCGGCCTTCCTTCTCCCGGGGAGCCTCGCCGAAGATGCCTTCCTCCACATCCAACGAAGACAGGCGACGCTCTTTACCTCCCTCCCGATTTTGACCGAAACCGCAGGCGTCTTCCGAACCAAATTTCATCAGGCCGAAGAAGACGTTGCCGCCGCCCTCCGACTCATCGGGCGCGCTGCGACGATCGTCAAGCCTTCTGTCAGAATCATGGTTCTTGAGGACCTTCCGGATAACCGCATCCTGGAATGCGCGGTTGAGGCCGCCGCCGATCTCATCGTCACCGGTGACCACCACTTACTTCGACTCAGGACCTATCAAGATGTGGCCATCGTTCGAGTGGCAGACTTTCTTCGACTCTTCCCAGAGGATCCCACTTCACCTGTAAGCGTGAAAAAGAAGAAACGCGGGCGGCAACGACGATCACTCATGCGGAGAAGACAGTGAACCCTTCCAATTGTTCGATTCAACGGAATGATTACGACCAGCTACACAAAGCTAGATAATTACCCTACGTGTTCCCGGCGTGTTCTCTTGAAGGCAACAATTGACTAGCCACCTCTCGACCCATTTCAGGAGAGTTCTGAGTTGTGGTTTCTTGTGGGATGAGGTTGTCGGATGTTGTACTAGATGTAATTACTTAATCACAGGTCCAATTTCTAAGCTGCCCGAACAACTCCTTGTATGTTAAAGTTGAAATGAGGAACCAACAACAGTAAGGTCGCCTGGAGGATTACTTCACGGCACCCTTCACGGTCTGATGCCGCTTAAGATGTCCTATGAAGCGGCGAAGAGAAGAGCTGAGACGTACACGAAAATTGTGGAAGAGCTCCCAGAGATGCGGCGAGACACCGTGGATCTGGTGAACAAAGCGGTTGGAGAGAAGCGAGGGGAATGCACCCTTGACGATTCAAGCCCTGCGCGGTGCGCTGCATGCCCAGGAGACGTGAGCATTGCCCATTCCATTTATGCTTATCCTGACAGCAGAAATTGGAGCTTGATCCGTATCGAAAAGAAACGCTCCCCCACTCCAACCTCCCAGGTTACCCCAAGACCGTAGAGCTTTGACCGGGGAAGTGCCTCTGCTCCCGACGAGGCCGCATGTACAGTTGCGGACTGGATCAGGCATAGTACGAATATCCGCATCGGTGTCGGACACAAATTCATAAGGCTCCACTGTATGCTGTCGAGACCGCAGGTTGGAGAGACTTTTAGCACAAGTCCTGTACCTAATGTGTAACTCCGTGAGCGCATCGAGATTGTGGCTCATGATTTCTACGAATGTGTCGACATCCGTCATCTGCGCAGGTGGTTTGAGGCTGCCTAACTCACGATTTCCAGGCTAGAAGGAAGGTGAGGTCTACGATACAATCTAAAAGCTATGAATCTTAACCGCCCTTTACAGCGTCGAATGCTCCAGACTCTAAAGGAGTCTTATCCAACGCATAGCGCCAACTTTGCTCAGCTTTTTGAATCCGATCCTGACTTCATACCCAATCTCCGCTATTTAGAGGGGCATGGGTTACTCACCGGCGTCGAGAGCAAAGCACACATCCCTTACGGGCAACTCGTAAACGTCAGAATCACCGAACTGGATTGGATTTTCTCGAAGACGATGGTGGTATCGGGGCCATCCTTCGCACTGTGACGGTAAGACTCGACGCTGACCAACTCCGACAAATCCTCGCGTCGAAAGTACAGGCGCTTTCTATTCCGGAAGAAAAGAAGGCATCTGCGCTAGACAAAATCCGTAACCTTCCAACAGAGATCCTGAACAGCCTCATTATGCGTGTCATCGACAAAGGTATAGACCGGTTTCCCGAACTGTTGATGGATTTCCTTCAATGAGCTTCTTCTGGATCGCCTGCGGGAATTCCTCCTGGGACAGTTGCCTGAACTACATGTGACGATGGCTCCTCAACCTTCACATACTCCGACTCCGATTCTGCTACCACGACAGGCCAAACCAGCCCCATTAGTACCAAATCGTACCGGCCTCCTGACATGTTGTTTCTTGTGGGGTTATAGCTAAGCCCACAATCATTGATAGGCCTTGACGATGTCGTCGAGGGTGGCCTGCTCCTGATACTCCCGGCGCTTCTTCAGGGCGGCGAAGTCCTGCTCGATGGGGTTGAGGTCGGGGGAATAGGGCGCGAGGAACAGGAGGGTCGCGCCCGTCGCCTCGATGAGCTGCGCCGTTTCGGGCGAGGTATGAAATGCGGCGTTGTCCATGATAACGAGATGTTGGGCGTTCAGACGCGGGCATAACCTCGTCTTCAGCCAGGCGGTGAAGACCGCCGTATCGCAGGTTCCTTCGAACAGACAGGGCTCTGCAAGTCGCCCATCCATGCGAGCGGCAATGAGCGAGGTGCGTGGCCGTCGCTGTCCGGAAACCAGGCCATCCACGCGCTGGCCTTTCGGTGCGTACCCATAGCGCCGCGCCGTCGAAGGCGCAAACCCGCATTCATCGATGTAGACGGGCTGTTTGCCGCGTCGTAGGAACCGTTCGCGAAGACGGAGGAACCATCTTCGTCGGAGAGGGTCGCGTTCTTGGTAGCCCATCCTTTTTTTTATGCGTGACCGCCAGTTTTCGCAGCGCGTTCCAGATGCAATGCCGGGAGACGTGGAAATGCCGCGCCCGTTCTGCGTGCGTCCGATCGGGATGGTCCTCCACATGACGGCGTAACTGCTCCCAATCCAACTTATGGGCCCGGCGAGGGCCGGGGCGCTGGTACGCCAGGCCGCCAGGCTTGAGCCAGCGATACACGCTCGCCTCCCCCACCTTGAATCGCCGAGCCGCTTCGGCCTTGCTTCCACCGCCTCGGACAAAATCCACGACCCGTTGGCGCAAATCTGATGAGCATCGCATGCCCCCATGATCGCCAAAGTTCACCGTCAATGTCCATCAGTAATTGAGGGCTTGGCTATAGGTTGTCTGAAGTAGCACTAGGGGTAACTCCTAAACCGCGGGTCAAAACATTGCCGTGGAATCCAGGAACTAGCTCGTATCACGCAGCTCGCGTTGCGTGGTTGAGACGTGCGGTACACTAGACAGTGGGAGTACTGTGCTCGTGAAGGCCGTCAAGCTCACACGTACATTGGCCCACCGTCGCCAAGAGTGACCCACCCCCAGCGACCCGGTACGCGAACGAAGTCATGTCGTGAACACTCAGCACTACGATACGTTCATGCGTTTAGTTGGTCACCGTGAAGCCGCGTGCTCGTAGGATTGCGCGAATCGTGTCGACTTTCACCGTCTTATAGTTCAGGTTGATCGCCGCAGTCACGAGCGCATTCGCCGCAACATTAAACGTGGCATTCGCCGGGAGCAAAAAATGGTGTTGTACGATCGCGGTGTCGGCCAGCGCCGCCCCAAGCTGATTGTGAATCTGCCAGAGAGCCGCGGACCAAATCTCTCCATCATCGTGGGGTTCGCCCACCACCGACTGCGGATAAAGTTTCGTGCTATCGAGCCGGCGAAGACAAGGCGGTATCGCCGAATCGTAGGATGAGGCATCCCATGACGCGAGACACGGACTGCGAGGACCAGAAACGGGCCACTTCTGCTCGTTCACCGTCCCAGCCCAATAATCCGCAAACCCCTCGCCGAGCGCAGCCGCCTCAGGAGCGGAGCCAAACCCCGGCACAATGTCATCCTGGATCGCATGACCGTACTCATGGAGAATGACATCGGCATCTTCGGCGTCGTCTACACCCCCGAGGCCATATGAAATGTCCTTGCTTTTGGGCGTGTAGAACGAGTTGTCCCTCTTGTACCGGTCGACGCTAAAGGACTGCTGCCGATTATTCACATTGGTAAAGCCTAACGACTGGATATACCGCTGAGCGAAGTCGAGATAGTAATAGCCCATCGTCTCGCTAAAGCCGTTCGAACTTCGATCGTACACAAAGCTTTGGTTGTTCGACGTCACCCGCCTTTTTGTTAAGCTGCTGGACGCAAAAGGCCCGTCCAGAAGACCGTTTCCAACGAGACCTCGCAGGATGACCGTGCTATAGGCGCTTCTTGGAACCGCCGCGGCGGAATCGCTTTGGTCAGTCAAGGTGTTACTGCCCGAGGCGACGATCGCATTCACTTCAAATATTTGGCCGCTTCCATCCACATAGCGATTGAGATCCCGGGCTGGTGTCAGGATCGTGCCCTTCCGTGCATGCACAAATACTTGCCACGTTGGCCCGTGGGTGGGCACCACGACTTCCCAGGCAAGGGTCGGCGTACCGCTTTCCGCATAAATGACCAGCCGGGTCGAAGGACCAGGTAGATCGTCCGTCGGTCCGTCGTCCTTTGGTCTGGCAGGCACTCCTCCTCGAGCCGTGTTCACCGCGTCGGCCTCCGTCACCGTTGGCGGGAGGGTCGCAAGACTGGCACTCGGCACCGCTGTATTGGTAAGCGCGACAACTCGGCCCTGTTTGTCGAAGAACACGGTCACCTCCGCCCCATAGACCGGCACGTCGTCGACCGATTGACTGAATCTGTAAAGCGTCCCACCGAGGGTGGCGACCGTCCGAGTCAAGCGTAAGCCAGGAAGTGACTGGTCCAATTTCAGCAAGGCCGCATGAGAGGAGAGAAACTGCCGCGCCGATGTCTCGGACACATCCATTGAAGATGTCAGTTTGCCATAGACCGCATGCGGGGTGCCCCAGAGGGAACTCCATGCCACCGACACAGGGCCAGAGGCTTTTCCGAGCAAGGCAGCCCACAACGGAAGCAGATCAGGATCTGGTTGGCCTTGAGGTTGGGCCGCCTCGATGGAACCATGTCGTTTCTGATGGTCTTCATTGGATGAGGCAGCTGATTGGAGTCCGGGGCTACCAGCCACGATCGAAAGGATTGTGCCGAATAGGAGAATCCTGGTGAGACGAGTGTCCCTACTGTTCATTCTGTTCCCTCCGTGCCTTTAACTCAACGTCGACTTTATCGATGGAGGAACAGAACGTACTACTAATTAGATGGTTTTACAATAAAAGATGACTTGAATGGGAAACCATTTCGGGAGGAGTGCTCGGAAAAGAACTGAGGACTGCTCTCATACAATAATGATGCGCAGCGGGAAGATTGTACGCTACTCCTCTATCTGTGAGTGCGGCTCAAACTGTGAGTGCGGCTCAAAATGAGTGGTTTCTTCATCCGCTACCGACCCAAAAGCGGTTTAGATTTCCGTGCCAGTGCTGCTTGATTTGCCACGAGCCTTCAGCCGCTCCTGTCTCTCGCATAGATGTATCGGAAGATCTGTGATACGGTGCTCCACCATTTTGCGCTGACTCATCTGATCGGTGGTTCTTCGTCTATGAAGCGGTGGTCTTATCGGCTGTCTGTCCTCCTGCTCGTCCTCGTTTCGTCAACCTGCATTTCCGACGTGCAGGCGCAAGCTCCCTCCCATCATCAGGATGGCTCCACTGACACAAGTATTGCGCCTGCTTATCCACAGGGGCATGCCAGGGAACGCTGGAAGGGCTCACCGCAAGAGACGGATTTTTCAGAGTTCAACCATCACGTCGCTGGTTTTTTCATTGTGGTGTTTGGCTTGGCCGAGTTGGGCAATGCGCTCCAGTACCCACTGCCATTCTGGACCCGATTCATCCTCCCTGGTGCGCTCACTGTCGTCGGAGGATTTGTGTTATTGGGGAATGATCATGGCGCATGGCCGATTGGCTCGCTGAACTTTGTCGACATATTTGGGGGCCACGACCGGGAACTGATTGAACATAAACTCTACGGAGTCCTTGCCCTCGTCATAGCCTTTTTTGAGGCTGTCCGTCGAAGCGGGAGGAGCCGCCAGACCGTGTGGGCAGCCCCACTCGTCCTTTTGACCCTGGCCGGTTCGCTGTGGTTGTTCGGCCATTCACACGGAGATCACCCCGCTATTGCAAAAATCCAGTTTCAGCATTCCTTGTTGGGCATAGTCGGTATTGGCGCGGCCTTGTCCAAAGGCTTGGCGTCCTGGCTACCCGGCGCATCCCCTCACGTGACGAAACGGTGGGAAGTCGCCTGGGCGGGATCCGAGATCCTTTTTGGTGTTCTGCTCCTCATCTACTCTCAATAGAGTGGGTCTTGAGTCGGGATGGAATTCGACTCCTTTGAGAACCTATGCCGAGTGTCCTGAATCTCTGTCTTTGCGTTGAAGAGGCGAGTAAGAGAAGCCAAATGATTTTCTAAACCCCTGGGCGTTTCGTGCTTCGTCATTGGTTGGAGGTAGCTCGTGTCTCGTCCTGGCCCCGCCCTTTTTTCTTTTCTCTGTATGTTAAGAGAGGTCGGCGCGAATGGAGGGGGACCCCCTCAGAAATTTTACGACCCCCACCGGGGTGGGTTGTTCAGGTCTGATTGTCTGAGTCAGAATCTGCTACCACGGTGCTACCGGAACAGGGCAAACCAGGGCCATCTATAGCCTCTTCCGTTGCAGCTTCCAATATGGTTTTCTGTGGGCTCAGATGGTTGGAGTTGGGACTATGGACAATTCCTAAACCGCAGGTCAAATTTCTATGCTACCAGAACAACCCCTTGTATGTTAAAAGTGAAACAAGGAGCCAACGACGGCAGGATCCCCTGCCCTCCACCAAACCTATCTTACTGACTGTCGACCACAGCGAGATGAACCGGGGACGGAGGACAATGAAGAGCGCGTGCCCGTTGACGGCGTGAATTATAGAGAGACGGTCTTTATAAGGTGATATTGAGGTACGGAGAGTCTTTTTCACCAGTGAGTACTAATGCAATAAAAGGAGGCAAAGATGATCAGTAAATTTTACCGAGGTGCTCTCATTGTCGTTGCGCTTGGAGCATTTATTTGTGTGCCTATGGTGAATGCACAGCCGTCCCCAGCCGGTAACGTGAGAGACGCGGTCACGCACGCGAAGGAAGCGGTGGACCATGGCAAACAGGGCCATGCTGAAGCGCTTGTAACACATGCGGAAAAGTCACGGAACCATGCTGAAAGAGGAGGCAAGAATCCGCACCTGAACGAGGCGATTAATCATCTCAATGAAGCGGTTGAACATGGGAAAGCGGGCCACGCCGATGTTGCCACAGAACATGCCGAAACTGCCCTCACACACCTGAATGAAGTCAAATAAGACATCCCACACCTACAGCGAACGCTGAGGATCTACGACGGGCAGGGCTAGATAGTCCTGCCCGTTTCAGTACCACCTTGCCCCTCATGCCTCACACCCTTCACAGCGTTGCGCCTGCTGACGCCGATGAAGATGTCTTATGAGACTGCAAAGAGGCGCGCCGACCTCTGCCACTAAGCTGCACTAATGATCGCCTCGCCAACCGGCTTGCCATCATTGATGAAGACCCGGCGGCCTTCGACTTTCAATCGGCCTTCGGCAAAGAGTTGCACGGCGCGGGGATAGATCTTGTGTTCCTGGACGAGAATTCTGTCGGCGAGGGTTTCAGGAGTGTCATCATTGAGGATCGGCACGGCAGCTTGGATAATGATCGGTCCTTCATCCACACCTTCCGTCACAAAATGCACGGTGCAGCCCGCGAGCTTGCAGCCCCAATCGATGGCCTTCTTCTGTACGTCCAATCCAGGAAATGACGGCAGCAGCGAGGGGTGGATGTTCATTATACGGTTCACATAGGCGTTGACCAAAGCTGCCGTGACGATTTTCATATAGCCGGCAAGCAACACAAGCTCGACCTCGTGCTGCTGAAGTATGTCCAAGAGCGACCGGTCGTAGGCTTCGCGACTGTCCGGTCGTCCTAGGAAGGGTTTGGGATCGATAAACAAATCCTTGAGTCCGTGTTTCCGAGCCCGCTCCAATGCACCCGCATCCTTCTTGTTACTGATGACGGCGACAATTTGTGCCTGTAGCCATCCCGCTTCGATCGCATCGATAATAGATTGGAGGTTGGAGCCGCGACCAGAGGCCAGCACCGCCACTCTCAAAGGAGTTGTTCGGTTAATCGGCATAATCGACCTCCGACTCGCTGTCTTTCGCCTCCACGATTTCTCCGATAGGCCAGCCCCGATCGCCAAGCATCGCTGCGCGGTCGAGTACCCCAGACACCGAGTCTGGCGGCACCACAAGAATCAACCCGATCCCCATATTAAACACCCGATACATCTCGTCACGATCGACTTGTCCTAATCGCCCGATGACATCGAAGATTGGTGGCACCGGCCAGGCCTTGCGAGTGATCCTGGCTCGTACGCCCTTGGGGAACACGCGGGGGAGATTCTCCGTAATACCTCCGCCGGTAATGTGTGCGATCCCCTTGATCGGAAATTGCTCAATGAGCGCCAAAATCTGCTTTGCATAAATTCTGGTGGGTGTTAAGAGGATCTCGCCGATCGATCCAGCAAGCTCAGAGAGACGACTGACAGCTGTCAGTTTGGCTTGGTCAAACAGAACTCGCCGAGCCAAGGAGTAGCCATTGCTGTGGAGTCCTGAAGAAGCCAAACCTAGGACCACATCGCCAGGAACAATGTTCCGACCATCAATGATCTTGGAGCGGTCGACCACTCCAACCGCAAACCCGGCTAAGTCGTACTCCCCCACTGGATAAAATGAAGGCATCTCGGCGGTCTCGCCACCGATCAGAGCACACCCGGCCTGGCGGCAGCCTTCGGCGATGCCAGCCACGACCTCCTGTGCCTTGGATACACACAGCTTCCCTGTCGCAAAATAGTCCAAGAAAAACAGTGGTTCGGCTCCACTCACCGCGATGTCATTGACACACATGGCGACCAAATCAATTCCAACGGAATCATGTTTTTCCATCATGAACGCGATCTTGAGTTTGGTCCCAACGCCGTCTGTTCCTGAGACAAGGACTGGTTCTTTGTACTTGCCGGCCTGGAGACCAAACAGGCCTCCAAACCCACCCAAGTTGGTCAGGACTTCCGGGCGAAACGTCGACCGGACGAGGGGCGTGATACGATCGACAAATTCATCGCCAGCATCAATGTCTACGCCAGCATCACGATACGTTGTCATAAATAATACCCAAAACGGCCACGATTGAAGATTGCTTACCCTCTAATGTTCTGCGTCGTTGGGGGGGCATCTTAGCGGAGGGTACCACCGAGGTCAACGCGCCGATTGGAATCTCACGGAAAGAGCTGTCCAATCCTGGCGATCCGCTTTTTCCTTGATGCTCTAGAAATATTGCCTATACTGACGGCATGGCATAATCTGTTCAATGTCCATGCCTGAAACCCTTATTAATGGCCATTTCGATGGGTATTCTGATCGTTGATGACTCACCTGATGAGCGGCTGCTCCTTCACCATATTCTGAAGAACGCAGGTTATCGTGATCTCGTCACAGTCTCGTCTGCAAGAGATGCCTTTGCACAGTTGGACTTGGATCACGCTGGCAATAACGCCCTCAGTCTTGACCTGATTCTGATGGACATCAAGATGCCGGACTTGGATGGTGTCGAGGCCTGTCGACGTATCAAAGCAGTTCCTGCGTTGACACAGATTCCCATCATCGTAGTGACTGCACGCAGCCAGAAAGACTTCCTACAGGCCGCATTCGACGCCGGTGCAGAAGACTATATTCGGAAGCCCGTCGAGTCAGTCGAACTCCTCGCCCGAGTGAAATCGGCATTCACGCTTAAACAGGAATCAGAAGCACGAAAGAGCTGGGAAGAAGAGGTGACCAAAACGATCAACGAACTTGACCGAACCGTGAGCGACATGGAGGCTTTACAGCAATTGATCCCTATCTGTCCGACTTGCAGAAAGTCCCATCCTTCGCAAATCTCTGAGGCCGCGCTCAACGAGTATGCCCAGTCCCATCCCACAATCAAATTTCAGAGTCTCACCTGTTCGACGTGTATCACATAACGCGCTCATTTTTCGATCTCTAGTTTTCAGGTCGCATCTCCACGTCCAACAACTTAATTTTTCTGTGGAGATGGCTTCGCTCGATCTTGAGGTCTTCTGCCGTCCGCGAAATATTCCAGTGATGCTCACGAAGTTTTCGGCTAATATACTCTTTCTCAAATGCATTTCGAGCATCCCGGAGTGAGTCGTATGACTTTGCAAGAAGGGGATTGGACGCCGGAACGGCGACTGCGACGACTCCGGTGGTTCTCCCCTGCAAGGACATGGCGGCCTGTGAGCCTTCAATAACATATCCTGGGATCATGATCATGAGTCGCTCGATCTGGTTCCTCAGTTCCCGAATGTTACCCGGCCAATCGTACTGCTGGAGCACCGCCATCGCCTCGGGCAATACTTCCTTCATCCGTAATCCCTGTTCCTCGGCATGGGCTTTCATGAAATGTTGCACCAGGGCAGGAATATCCTCACGCCGCTCCCGCAATGGAGGCACCACAATAGGAACAACATTGAGACGGTAGAACAGATCTTCTCGAAAGTGCCCATGACCAATTTCCTTCTCCAGGTCCTTATTGGAGGCCGCAAGCACGCGCACATCAACCTTCATCAACTTGGTACCGCCGACTCGCGTAAACTGCTGCTCTTGTAGCGCCCGCAATACCTTCGCTTGGGTGCTCAGACTCATATCCCCGATTTCATCGAGAAACAAGGTTCCCCCATCCGCCTGTTCAAATTGACCACGCTTCATCGACGTCGCTCCCGTGAACGAGCCCTTTTCATGACCAAACAGCTCGCTCTCAATCAGAGTCTCGGGAATGGCGGCACAGTTAACGGCAACGAACGGATGGTCCGAACGAATGCTGTGCATATGGATGGCGCGGGCGACCAGTTCCTTTCCCGTTCCATTCTCACCCCCGATCAGCACGCGACTATTCGTAGGGCCGGCAGTCCGGATGAGTTCCCGTAACCGTTGCATGGCCGGAGAATGCCCAACTAGCTCAAATTTCTGTTGGACTTTGGTCCGTAGAGATCGATTCTCCTGTGCCAATCGGTATTGCTCCAATGCATGCTTGACACGGAGCGTGACATTTTCCAGCGACAGCGGCTTCTCGATATAGTCATATGCACCGAGCTTGATGGCTTTCACCGCCGTTTCAACAGACCCGTGCCCGGAGATCATCATCACCTGCGTGGCAGGCACAAACTCCTTCACACGCCGCAAGGTTTCGAGCCCGTCCATTTCCGGCATCCAAATATCTAGAATCATGAGATCCGGCGGGTCCGTCCCATAGATCTTCAGTGCTTCCGCTCCAGTAGCTGCAACGGCCACTTCATATCCTTCATCTTCCAGGATGCTCCGCAAGGATGTCCGAATCGCTTCTTCGTCATCCACAATGAGAATCGATGCCGACATCTTTCCTCCCTATCGTCCCACCCTCAAGAGTTCGCATACGACAAACCATCGATGACGTTCGTACTTCCCGACGAGCACCAACGATCATTCTCCCTCTACACCGGTAAGTCAAACGTAAACACGGCTCCCCTCGGTTGATTATTCCCAGCTTGGATCTGTCCTTCATGATCCGTAATAATCCGGCGGACGATCGCTAGTCCTAATCCGGTTCCTGTTTTTTTCCGGGTAAAATAGGGCACAAACAGACGCTCCTGGTCTTCTGGCGCAATGCCAGGCCCCTCGTCCGCAACCGTCACTACAGCGCGCCGTCTTTTCGTATCATATTTTGTGCCGACCCACAGTCGCCCTTTTTGACTCATCGCTTGAACCGCGTTATCGAAAAGATTCACAAACACGCGCCGCAGCTGTTCGCAATCGAAGTTGAGGGACGGCAGATCGTCATCCAGATCAAGAATGAGCTCGAGATCCTTCTGCGCTTCTCGATACAACGTCGCCACTTCTCGAACCACATCATGCAGTGACTGCCGCGTCATTTGCGGAGCGGGAAGACGGGCGAATTTTGAAAACTCGTCCAGCATTTCTTTCAAACTACCGACTTCGTTAATGATCACATTGGTCGCATCGTCAAACACCCGATCGAGATCCGGAGACTTTTCAAAGAACTTCTTGCGCAGCCGCTGTGCCGAAAGCTGAATGGGCGTCAGTGGGTTCTTGATTTCATGGGCCACGCGCCTCGCTACTTCCTGCCAGGCCGCGACCTTCTGTGCTTTAATTAACTCCGTCAGATCTTCAAAAACCAAGACAAAGCCCAAATCCTTATTGGCTTCATCTCGCATACGAGAGCCTTTTAAGCCGATCGTGATCAGCTTTCCTTGAATATCCAGCTGTCCTTCAATATCGAGATCATCTCGCTCGTCAGCCAGCATTCGATCATAGGCCGTCTGAAACAAGTCCAAGCCAAATTCCTTGAACACCTCATTGGCCGGCTTCGCCCTGAACCGGTCAGCTGATAAACCGAGAATGCGTTCAGCCGATGGGTTAAACGTGGTGACCATTCCATTCCGATCGATCGACAAAAGACCGGCAGCAATCGTATCCACAACTGTTTCGATGTATGCGCGGCGTCGGTCCAACTCAACGTTCGTATTCCGGAGCGTGAGGTTCGCTTCTTCCAGCTTGGACTTACTCCCTTGCAGATCCTGTGTCATTCGATTGAACGACTCGATCAAGGTTCCGATTTCATCCGTCGCCTTCGCATCGATTTGCACGGAGAGGTCTCCCTGGGCAACCGCTTCCGTAGCCTCCGCCAGCCGTTGGATCGGAACGGTAATGCTGCGCGCCACGTAGAATCCAAACCATGTTGCACTGAACAGGATCAGGACCGTCACCACGGCAACGAACAGATACGCCCCGGCTTTGATGGGATTCTTCATCGCCTTGATCTGTTTATACTCCGCATATTGCCGACCGATCCCCTCCATCTTCGTCAACAGCGATTCAGGGACGTAGGTTTCCACAACCACGACCCCCTCCAATTCACCCCGCCGGCTGCCGGAAGCCACCGGAATCGCCGCACGCACTAATCGTCCAGTCTGAGCCTCCTGAACAGAGGTAAACTCCTGTTTCCCATTGATCACTTGGAGCACCAATTGGCTGATCGGCAACTCCAACACACCGAGGGGAATCTCGGCATCAAGCGCCTTTGTCAAGGTTTCCATCTTGTTCGAAAACACTTCAATCCCGGCAACTCCATATTCCATCCGTTTCCGAGCCATTGCGGCGATCAAGAGATCGCGCTGTTCCGGGATGAGCATATCTTCGCGAAACAACTCCTGCGAGATTGCGCGTGCACTGTTCACGGCAAGCGAGACATGCCCCGCATGCTGCAAACGCGCCACCTCATAGGAGTCTTTCATGACCTTCTCGATGTGCTCGCTGAACCAGACATCGACGGCCTTGTTAACCAACCCGCTCGCGAGCAACGCCAGCAACACGGTAGGAATCAATGAGAACCCGATAAAAGCAGCGATGAGCTTCGTGCGAAATCCTGACCCGACGAGCCGATGTCGACGTTCGAAATACGCCTTAATCAGGTTTCGAGACAACAAGAGCACCAACACCACGAGACCGATGAGGTCCAAATTGACCAGGAGAAGAACCAGGGCATAGCTGGTCGTAGGCAAGAAGGAGCCGGTCTCTTGCAAGTCAGGCGCCGCAATCTGTGAGTAATACAACGTGAGGGCAACGCAAGGAACCAGGAGAATGAGGACAATCCAGACAGGACGAAGGTGAGGTCTTTTTCGCTCAGGCGGCTGATCCCGGTTAGCCGAAGGCCTGTTGAACGTACCACCCATCACGGCTGACTCAAGATCCTTCTCCTCTCCCAACGCAGATCTTCCCGCGTGCATAGGCCGGTTCGGCTTAAACATGCACCCGCCTCAACACACCATCGCGATCAGAAAAGGTCACCGCCTACACCTACTCATCGGCGTCTAACACCGTCCCAAAGCTACGCACACAGATTGCGAGATGTCGAGAGTTGGACAACGAGCAGAACAACGAAATCTTATTTGGGTGAGGCCAACGTGACATACTTCATACGAAGCGCGTAGAGCATATCACGCAGAACCGTCTGCTCATCAGGGGTCAGATTACCCTTAGTCTTGTCTTCCAGGACAGACAATAGATCGATAATCTCTTTGGCTTGCGGCAGGTTCACAGGTACGGGCGATTGTTGAGGGTCCAGTTGCTCACCCATCAGCATGAGCGACGACGAGCCGAGCGAAATCACAAATGAAGAAAAGGTAACCGGAGGTACCGGAGCTCCATGAGCTGATTCAGTTGATGCGGCAGCAGAAGATGTTGTTTCTTTAGCGGGTGAAGCCGTTGCCGGAGGGCTCTCTCCCCCTGCACTTCCTCGCCTGTCACGAACGACGAATCCTTGCTCCTCGTCGACCATTTCTCAACCTCTTCGTAGGATCCACAAATACCGTCGTACCCTATCATAGGGCCTAGTTGCTCGCAAGCTATCACCGAGATTGAAGAGGAAGTCACCGTCGGTATAGAGTACCACCACTGCGGGGTTCACAGTGGACAGCCAGGAAGGATTCATTTTCGATGTCGACACAATTCACCAAGGTCGTTGAGTTGATGGCGACATTGCGCGCGCAGAATGGCTGCCCATGGGATCGGAAGCAGACCCATGAGTCACTGAAACCCTACCTGCTTGAAGAAGCCTATGAAGTCCTTGAGACGATCGATCAAGGTGACAAGCAGAAACTTCGTGAAGAACTCGGAGACGTCCTCTTGCAGGTCATTTTCCACAGCCAGATCGCCGCTGAGACCGCTTCCTTCACCGTTGAAGACGTGCTCGAGACCCTGGCCACGAAGTTGATTCGCAGACACCCCCACGTCTTCGGACACAACGGCCAGACAGGCCAAGCATCGAACAGTGAGCAGGTCTTGGCCCAATGGGAAGACATCAAACGTGCGGAAAGAGAAGCCGCCGGCAATACGCAATCGGCACTTGAAGGAGTACCGAACACCTTACCGGCGTTGCTACGCGCCTACCAAATTCAGGCACGCGCATCTCGCGTCGGGTTCGATTGGCCACAGAACGGGGAAGGCCTCGAGCAGATCATCGGAAAAGTGACCGAAGAAATCGACGAACTGCGGGAGGCGCTGCGGCTCCCTCAAACACCTGCCGAAACAGGGTCCAGTCGATCCGACAGTCGTGAACACATCGAGGCAGAGATCGGAGATCTGTTCTTTTCGTTAGTCAACCTCGCTCGTTTTCTCACAACCAATCCTGAGGACGCCCTACGCCGTGCGACAAATCGGTTTATTGATCGGTTTCATCTTGTGGAAGCACAGGCTGCAGGGCAAGGACGGGTGTTGACAGATATGACACTGGCTGAAATGGATACATTATGGGAAGAAGCCAAGCGCCGATTGGAGCATCCCTCCCCTCCACCCACGGAGAATCGAACCACATGAGCAAGAACGAAGAGCCGTACAAAGAGGGAACGCGCGCCGGAGCTCATCCGCTACTGGTGGTCTTCGGCACCCTTATCGGGTTGTGGTTATTCGTCGCCTTGATCGTCCCAAGCTCGAGGAACAAACAGGCCACCGGAACCGAAGGTCCCACCGTTTCAGTCATCGAAGACCCGGAAGCAGCTCCAGTCATGTTCAAGATTCACACGACCATCCCAGACATGAATACTCTCGGGCTGGTCGTACCCTCTCAAGCGACAGATAGTCAAATCGTCGCACTCTTGAAACGCCTGAAGGAGGCACGATTGGATGGAACCCTCACTGAACACCTTCCAGCCACCACCCCGGGCCACAAGCTGGGCGACCACGCTATCGCCGATATTTTCATTTTTTCAGACAAGCAATTCGCGGAACCGGAGACGATCCGCACACTAGGGCGAGGGGCTCATGCTCCAGGAACACTCTATCCAAACGCAATTCCCTTCGAGGTAGCGATGGAAAATGTCCGTGGGTACTACCGGATTGATCTCAATGACACCGGCAGCCCAGACACCGGTTCTCTCGGATTTGCAGACGGATCCGGCGTGCACTCCAAACACCACCGAAGAATCTTTTAGGACATCCCGCTGGCGCGTGCTTGAGCGGAACAGATTAAATTCCCACCCGCCGCTTGACCTCCTCACGGACAGACGTCTGATCCGCTTCAAACAAGGTTTCCAGCTTGGGGAATAGATGGCCCAGCGGGCCGACAAACGGGGCCAGCATTACATCACGTCGTTCTGCCAACAAGCCTTCTTTGTCGGCAACCCGAACTTTCGAATCGGCAATGGCCTTGGAAAGAATGTTACTAATCAGCAACTGCTGTCCCGGCGAGCCGGCGACCACCCCGAACAGACGCCTCTTGAACAGCTCCAGCTCATCCGGTATAGAAACCTTCACACGCACGGCATGCGGCGTCGCCCAGGTTGACCGTTGTATCGAGTAGTCGTAGGAAAAGACCTGTTCCCTCGGTTCCCGAAATGGGCCGCTGACATCTAAGATAGTAAGGGGATTTTCGGTTGATGGCATGATTCGGCTGATTTCCTGGATGAATGTTTGCCGGCTGTGTGTGGGTTGTACTATAGGAGCTTGCGATCGAATAGGACAAGAGGCTATGTATAAACATTGATGGTGAGGGGTATTGAGCGTGGATTCATTCGCCGAACCTTGCCTACACAACACGCTACCGAGGCGAAGCAAGGGAGATCGAAAATACCCAGACAGCGCGTGTACGGCCTGATAAACTGCACCCAAGAACTCGTTGTAACCAAGGCATGGCCAAGAAGGACTATCCCGGGCTCGTCATCGTACCTCCCAGCGATCGGACCATCTTACGACGTCGAGTGGTCCGATGGAGTCTTTTCCTCATTGCCGTCATGTGGATCGCCTCGACAGTCATGGAGTGGCCCCCCACATCACACGACGACACGGACTGTCAGAACACGACCAACGAGGATACCCCTGCAAATTGGCCAGAAGAATGTGACCACTCCAATCAAGCACCCGTCACGGAGAAGACGCGCGAGGACGACTTTCGTCTTACCCAAATCTCTCAAGCTGAAAGCCTGACCGAGGCGCCACATCCCACACCTACCCCTGAGAACAATCCTCCTGCACCTGAGTTCGATCGCCATGAGAATCCGACGACAAAACTGTCTGCTCCAGCAGATCCTCCAGCGGATCGCACTGGAATGAGCTCAAACGACGAGACACCCGCGCCAAGTGTGCGGGCCACAAAGGCAACGGCGCATCCGATTCCTGACCTCCAATTGGCGGAACGGGGTGATGCATTCGCTCAGTATCGCCTTGGCAGGTACTATGCGAAACACAGCGGACGACACGCACCGGAGTCCATCAGTTGGTACAAGAAGGCCTCTAAGGGATTGCGCCGCTTAGCGGAGGCTGGAAATGGACAAGCCATGTACGTCCTCGGCGTCATGTACGCCTATGGACGAGGAGTGGCAAGGAATACAGAAGAGGCGCACCGCTGGCTGACCCAGGCTGTTGAACAGAACGTGAGAGCGGCTCAGCCGGTTCTTGCTAACCTAGAAGCAAAACAGACGGCCAATCCTAAACCGAAAGACAGAGGACCAGCCAAAAGCGCCAAACAACAACACTCGCCGTAGCTGGATCAACCATCATGCCCCCTACGACACGCATCAAGAGCAAAACATCGAGTCCTTACAGACTGACTGCCATCGAAACGGTCACCCACGATACGAAGACATTTCGATTTGAACTGCCGGCCGACGCAACACTGGACATGCAGCCTGGAGACTTCCTGTATGTCCATGCAACACTGGACGGCAAGGCGGTGAAACGGGCGTATACGCCCTCATCGTTGCCTGACGTGACAGGGTTCTTCGATCTCACCGTGAAACGTTACGAAACCGGAGTCGTCTCGAAGTATCTGCATGATCAGCAGATCGGAGATGCCGTCCTCATGAGTGGTCCGAATCCCGGAGGACATTGGGTCGATGGAATGGCAACACGCGTAGGATTCGTGGCTGGGGGAACCGGTATCACCCCAATGATTTCCATCATTCGATGGATCCTGAACAAGAAGCTCGACGTAGAGCTATTCCTGATCTTTGCGAATAAGACAGAGTCGGACATTATGTTCCGACAAGAATGGGAACACGATACCCGACAGTTTCCGAACTTTCACTGTCACCATGTCTTGGAACAGCCACCTCCCGAATGGTCCGGCAGCACAGGCCGAATGACACCTGACATTCTCCGAGAACACCTTCCCGACCCAAATCCCAGCACCTGTATTTTCCTCTGCGGCCCCCCGCCCATGGTCGACTCGTTGGAAGCCACGCTCAAGGACCTCGGCTACCAAGAGCAGGCCATTATCCTACCGTAACAATGCAGACATATACACGTGATGCTTCTCGGAAAGTTCCGAACGGCGGACCTGGATGTACCAAGGAATGAGGTCTGGGATGCAGATGGAGGGGTTAGGCTGAATCTGCACCTACGTGGGTCGCCGTCCATGGCTGGTTTGACCCACAAGATCTTGGACGACACGATCAGCAGCAGTTGCCCCATCGCGTATACAGTCTGGAATGCCGACTCCGCGATAGCCGGCCCCGGTGAGGACGAGTCCGGGATAGCGGCTTACGGCTGCATCAAGTTGTGCCAATCGATCCAGGTGGCCGAGTGTGTACTGTGGCATCGCCTTCCACCACCGATTCACCTCCGTGTAACTCGGTTCCGCTCTGATCCCGCACAACGCAGCGAGTTCGGTTCTGACTTTCGCCGTCAAGGCAGCATCATCGAGCTGCAGAATATCCTCACGCCCCACTCCACCGACATAGCCGCGCATCAGCAGCTGATCTGCTGGGGCACGATGCGGCCACTTGAGCGACGTCCACGTCGCCGCGATTAAATCCCGTTGCTCGGCCCGAGGCACGATAAACCCAAAGCCTTCGACCCCACTCACCATCGCCCGGGGAAACGCCATCGCAATCGTAGCGGTCGACGCATACGGAATCAAATCCAGCAATCCTCCGGCAATCGGCGTTAACGGACGCAACAGATCCGCCGAAACATGCGCCGGTGTTGCCAGCACGACGCTTTCCGCAGAAATCGCTGATTGATCCTGAAGAATCAGATCGTACATCCAACGGCCTAATTCATGGGATCTCACTCGGATCGCCTCAACTCGTGTCCCCAGCTGAAGCTCTACACCCTGCTCCGTCAATCGTTGCGTCAGGGCCGTCACAAGATCACCGAGCCCATTTTTCAGACTCACAAACATCGTACGCCGCGGTTGTCCGGACGATGCCGGCAAAGCCATTTTCTTGGCCTCCATCATGCCGCGAACAACGCTGCTATGCTGTTGCTCCAGCTCAAAGAAGCGCGGGAACGTGGCACGCAGGCTCATCTGCTCGGCATCTCCCGCATAAATTCCCGCCATGAGCGGCTCCAAGACCCGCTCATACGCCTGTATGCCGAACCGTCGCCGAAGGAAACCGGCGAGTGACTCATCGCCTGTCGACGGACCAGGGGGAACCGCGATCTCCAATCCCATACGAAGAAGGCCTGTCCACGTGAACAGTCCACTCCGAAGGAACGGCTTCAACTGCGTTGGAACAAAAGACAGCAGTCCCTCTGGCAAATCATGTAGCCGTCCTTTGTAGAGGACACACGCCTTCTTGCCAGTCTCATTGGTATTGATGAGTTGATCGGCGAGACCGAGCTTCGCGCAGAGTTCAAGACCAGCCGGTTTTTGCGAAAGGAATGAGTCCGGTCCTGCCTCCGTGACTATTTCGCCAACCCGATGCGTGACGATTTTCCCGCCCCATGATGATCCGGCGTCGAGGAGGGTACAGCGAAGAGAAAGACCAGCCGTTGATGCACGTTCCAGTAGCGCATAGGCAGTGGCCAGGCCTGAAATACCGCCACCCACTATGACGACTGTGCGTGGTCGAGTCACAACTGAATGCAGAGGGATAATTCGTGTGTGGCTAAAACGTTGCGCAACGTCTCGATCAAGGCGGGTGAGTCATTCAACATCGCAATGCGTTCAAGGTGCATGGCTTTACTCACGGCCAATTGTTGTAATTCAATGTCGATGTCGAAAAGCGTTTCGACATGGTCGCAGATGAACCCAATGGGGGCCACCAGGACAGACCGATGCCCCGCCTGCCGGATGGTATCCAACATGTCCTCGACCGTCGGTCCAAGCCACGGCTCGCTTGATCGTCCCTGGCTTTGATAGGCAAAGTACGTCGGTTGGTTTCCCAAGGTTCGTGTGACGGCCTCAACAGTCCCCTTCACCTCGTCCGGATACGGATCCTTCATGGCGACGATTCGTTCCGGCAAACTATGGGCGGTGAACAACACCGGCACCGTGGCCCGCACCTCGGAAGGAAACTTCTGAAGCCCTAGCTGAATATTCTCAATGACCGCGGCGACCAGACCTGGATGCCGATTCCAACTCCCGACATAGGTCACAGGTGTCTGGTCCCCTAATATCGCACGAGCTTCTTCAACTTTTTTCCGGTAGGCTCCGGTGCTCAGGGAGGACTGTTGCGGAGCCATACAGACCCCGATGACCTGTTCCGGCAATGCTTTCAGCAACTCGGCATAGGTGTCTTTGATGAAGGGATGCCAATGCCGCAAACCGACGTAGACTCGGTATCGGCCGGCGCCAGATTCATTCAGCTGTTGCTCCAGCTTCTTCGCAACCTCTTGCGTGATACCGACAGCCGGTGATTTTCCTCCGGTGGCTCGGTATCGTTCACGAATCTCCTCCACAAGCTCTGGAGATGTCGGTCGACCCCCGCGCACATCGAGCAAAAACGGCTCGACGTTCTCCAGACAATCGGGCCCACCCATCGCCATGAGCAGAACGGCAGTATGACGTTGTGGAGTGGACATTGACTACTGAAGCACTTCAGTCAGCGTTGGCTGAGTTTATGCACCATATCGATGGTGGCGGCCACATGATCGACCGGCGTGGTGGGCAAAATACCATGACCCAGGTTGAAGATGTGCCCAGGACGCCCTCCGGCTCGTCGCAAAATATCCTCGACCCGGCGCTCAATTTCATGGAGCGGCGCAAATAAGACAAGCGGGTCTAAGTTGCCTTGTACCGCGCGATCATGGCCGACCATGGTCCAGGCTTCGTCCAGATGAACCCGCCAATCGATTCCAATGACGTCGCCCCCCGCTTCGCGCATCTGATGCAAGATCGCCGTGGTGCCAGTGCCGAAATGAATCATCGGCACACCTTCTCGCTTCAGACCCTCAAAAATCA
The DNA here is from genome assembly GCA_029881435.1 of Nitrospira sp. Classification (GTDB taxonomy): domain Bacteria; phylum Nitrospirota; class Nitrospiria; order Nitrospirales; family Nitrospiraceae; genus Nitrospira_D. The sequence continues at coordinate 28,715 of JAOUMR010000016.1, read as the reverse complement.
GCTGGACGTGCGGCATCACATATTCAGCATAGTCACCCGCAGAAAGGCATCCGACCCAACTATCAAACAATTGAATCGCTTGAGCTCCGGCCTGTATCTGTCGACGGAGATATCCGGTGATCACGCGCGCAAACTTGTCCATAAGCTTGTGCCATGCGGTGGGATCTCCGTACATCATCTGCTTGGTGTGCAAATAGTTCCGGGACCCGCCGCCCTCAATGGCATAACTCGCAAGCGTGAACGGCGCACCGGCAAACCCGATCAATGGTACCCGTCCATCGAGAGCGCGTCGTGCTTGCCTGATCGCCTCGGCTACATAATCCAGTTCGTCACCGTCGATCACCTTGAGTTGATCCACCGCTGCCCGGTCACGTACCGGATTGTGGATCACCGGTCCTTCTCCTGCCGCAAACTCGAGGTTAAGCCCCATCGGTTCCAAGGGAAGCAAGATATCGGCAAAAATAATCGCCGCATCGAGTGGAAAACGATTGATAGGCTGGAGAGTCACTTGGGCCGCCAACTCGGGCGTCTTGCACATCTCCAGGATCGAGTGTTTCGCACGGAGGGTCCGATACTCAGCCATATAGCGTCCAGCCTGACGCATGAACCACACAGGTGTGCAATCGATAGGTTCTCGGCGGCAGGCTTTCAGAAATCGGTCGTTCATAGTTCGCGCATTTTAGAGAGGCATGGGCGAGGCTGTCAAACTGACAAATTGAGCTTCAATTCTTCTCGGGAAGTCCAGTATATCAGTAGACAGAGACTCCTGTTCCGGTACAATGAAGACTCGAGGACCGCATGAAACTCTGGTTTCACTTTCCTGACGTTCTGTGTATAATGAGCCCCTAGCCTATTTGGGGACGATCAGTCAGTATAATCGGGACCCCGGCTCCCTGTCTCCCACCACAGTGATTTTGCCGATCCCCCGACCAAGAGGAGAATTGTATGTCCGACGTGCAAACGCTTAAGCCGACCAAAGCCCCGGATACCTGGTATTCCTTTCTGCGCTGGTTTGATTCCTGGGCGGGCCTTGAACACACGAAAGTAGAGGGACCTCCCAAGGTAGACTGGATTCGCAGTATTCCCTTCCTTGCCGTACATCTGATGTGTTTGGGAGTCATTTGGGTAGGCTGGAGTTGGACCGCGGTGGCCGTCGCGGTGGCCTTCTACTACATCCGCATGTTTGCGATTACCGGGTGGTACCACCGCTACTTCTCCCATCGCACGTTCAAGACCACTCGCACTGTCCAATTTTTATTTGCACTGCTCGGTGGCTCTTGCGCGCAACGTGGCCCCTTGTGGTGGGCCGGCCATCACCGTCATCACCACATCGCCTCCGACACCCCGGAGGATGTGCATTCCCCGCGCCAGGGGGGATTTCTCTGGTCGCACATGGGTTGGATTATGTCGCAGACATTTTACGCGCCGCGCCTGAAGGGAATCGCCGATTTTGCGAAGTTTCCAGAGCTGCGGTTTCTCGACCGATTTGACGTCCTCGTTCCCACCATTACCGGCTTTGGAATGTTCGGTCTCGGTATGTTGCTGGAAGCCCATGCACCAGGGCTTGGGACCAACGGCCCCCAGATGCTGATCTGGGGCTTTTTCATCTCAACCATCGCACTGTTTCATGGAACCTGCACGATCAACTCCTTGTCCCATGTCTACGGCTCCCAACGGTATGAGACCGGCGACGACAGCCGAAACAACTTCTTCCTGGCCCTCATCACGATGGGAGAAGGGTGGCACAACAATCACCACTATTACCCCGCCTCGACCAGACAAGGCTTCTACTGGTGGGAGATTGATATGACCTATTACTGCCTGAAAGGACTTGAGTGGATGGGATTGGTCTGGGATATCCGTGGTGTCCCGGGGTATGTACGCGAAGGAAAAACCAGGCAGGATTCAGACCGCAGTGTACTCAAACAGAAGACGGACGCAGCAGCGAAGGCCGCTGAACGGCCAACCCCTCAGCCGGAACTCGAGCTAACCGCCCGTTAGATCCAATCCGTACTCTCCTCAGACCCTGGCTGAACAGACTCTTGCTTGGCCAGGGTCTCCCGAATGCGTTGACTCTCTTCATCAATGGCCTTTCGCTCCTCATGCGACAGGACCCAGGCATCGCCAGGGGTCAGCTCAAATCGATAATGGTCCTTTTTAAGCGTGAACCATTCGACATAGGGATGTGGCTCCAGATTGGGGTGCGGATCGAGCGAAATCAGATTTACCGTTCCGAGCTGTGGATTTGCCATATCCCCAATGATCTGCCCGGCCATATCATCATCTTCGAACCGGCCGTTGCGGAATTGAATGACTTCCCCTGCGATATCTGGCTTAAAATTACCGCGCAAATAAAAATCAATCGAGCCGATCACGGCAAACACGACCCGCCCCACGACGGTTCCCTCAACCCGATTGTCCAAGAACCCCTCACGAACCCACCGCCCATTACCAAACTTCTGTGCCATAGAACTCCTCCTGCCGAAATGATCATCCGCCGAATGCTCCGATGACAACAGCCAATAAGATGAGTGCGCTCCCAATCCATCCCTGCATATCCAGCGTCTCTCCGAGAAAGTACCACGAGAGCCAGGCTGCATAGGCTGGTTCGGACGCAAACAGGAGCGCCACCTGCTGGGCGGGAACCAGCTGTTGTGCCCACATTTGTACGGCAAACGCCAATGTAGCGAGTACGCCCGTAACCCCCAGACCGATCAGCAAGACGGCGGTGAGGGAAAACGCACCGGATGGAGACTCCTCCCACCACGGAGCAGGAAGAAACAGCACGGTCATCGCCAGCATCTGCCAAACGAGTAACGACGGGGCATCGACTTGTCGGGTGAATCGCTCGAGACAAATGATATGACCCGCGAACGCGACCGCACATCCAAGCGTCATCAGGTCTCCGATATTCATCGTGGTATCAGGCTTGATCAGCAACCAGAGCCCACCGACCGCAATTGCTGTCGCCATCATCACCCGCCGGTCGATCCGCATCAAGATCAACGGAACAAACACCACATACAGCGCCGTCAGAAAGGCCGAATTCGATGCCGTCGTATGCTGGAGCCCAACGGTTTGCAGTAAATATCCGAGAAAAAGGAAGACGGTGGTCAGCGCACTCGCCCCTAATACGGCACGATCATAATGCAGGCGACGGCGACTGGCCACAAGCCATAGCAAGATTAACAGCGTGCCGAGGAAAAATCGAAAAAACAGGAAAGAGAGCGGAGAAATTTGTTCAAGTGCCGCTTTGGTGGCTGGGAAGGTCGCGCCCCAGATAACCGTCGTCAGTAAGAGTGCCAGTCGGGGCATAGTGCAATGTTGAATGATGACCTATGAATGTTGCATGAACTCGAGCATGCCAACATTCAGCACCAAGCATTCACCATTGTAAGCCTATAAGCCTTCAAGGTTTGCACAAGGGGCACAATCGTTGTCGATTCACTCCCGCCTGCTCCATGGCCCGGAGCGCGCGCTCCTTATCGGGATAGTCAAACCATCCACCTTCCCAGAAGTCGCTCGAGGTCGACGTGGACGGCACCTCGGAGCAACGATCTCGATGGAGCGTTACTCGGTCGATCCCACGGGCAATGTGAAGCCAGTATGTCATGGCAGACCGGTTAGGAGTGGATAGATCTCGGTGAGGGGCTGGGAAAGGGCATGCGGGATACTACGCACCGACCCTTCACTACTCATCCCTCAGCGAACTATGGGAGAAGCTGCCACTCATCCTTCTCGATGAAGACCTTCACGCCGGTTCCCAACTTTTTGACATCATCTTTCTCGAAGAGCTTCATATAGCGTTCGATTCGATCCTCATCATCGATTCGTTCTTCCTGCATCATCCCGTTGTGACCTTTGTATCGTCGAATCAGCACTGGCATCGAAACCCTCCTATGAAGCTGGCAGTTGAGCAGCGTAAGTTGTTACAATAAACAGATGTCCGTGGGCCGGTCAAGATCGCCTACGCAAGGCAAGCTTGTCAAGGCCTGACACCCTACGGATGAGATCGCCGTTACAGAGAGAAAGGATCGAATCCCGTGCCACTCTATGAGTACCGCTGTGGGCAGTGTGAAAACCAATTCGAGGCGACCCAATCCGTTTATACCAGAGTCGAGGACACGGAATGCCCTCATTGTCATGCGAGGCAAGCGACTCGCCTTATGTCCTCATTTTCGTCCACGGTGAGCGGGGACCGCAAACCAGGATTCACCGAGATTAAAGCCAAGGCAATGGGCCAGGAACGGATGCAGCGATTCGCCAAACTACCGCCGTTGAACGCGAAACGCAACATGCCCCTGCCAAACATGTCTTCCGATTCTGACTCAACGGAGCATGGAGGATCGACGTCTGAATCGTAACTGCAAAACACCGCTCTCATCCCACCGCACATTCCGCAGTCAGCCCAGCCAACCCGTGGCAACGGGTGATTCTCTGACAACGGGGCGACTGCTTACATGGCTGCTCCTCAGTGTGACTCTTTCCCTGGTGCCTTCGGGTGCCTGGGGTCAGCTTGCAGGAAACCTTGTCATCGCCGGCAACGGGCCAGAACAACCGACCATTGAGGCATTAGCCCGAGCCTTTGAAAAAGCGAACCCCCGGACTTATGTCGATGTCCTGTGGGATAAAGACACAACACCACTGCAATCGGTCAAGACCAGATCCGAATTCCCTTGTTGCTGCATTTCCCAACTTTCCGCTATCTCCTCCCGGGCAAGCCATTGTCGGAGAAACCTATGTCCCCATGCCGAGCAAGTAGCTCTGAAGCAAAGGAGATCCCGATGGTTCCTCTAATCCTCTCATCGCTCCTCGTCGTGATATCCCTTTTGCTCCCCTCCTTCTCTGTCCACGCAGTCGCTGAAGAAGGAGTGATCGTCGATGGTGCGGGGTACACGCTGCACGATGCGGAATCGATCAAAGGACACGATGAGCAGACAGTCGAAAAAGATCCCATCTGCGATAGCAGTAAGAAACCCACGATCGTCTCGGTGGAACCGGACGAGGCCAAGCCTGGCCAGACCATCATGATCACGGGGGAACAGTTTGGAACCAAAGACTGTTTCCGCGGCGTGACGTTTAGTGCGGCGGGTCCGACCACGATCGACTATACGTATGTAAACGACACGAGCATTAAGGCAACGGTTCCCGATGTTCGGCCAGGCATGTCGTTCATCGATGTCATCGCCAGTGGCGGCAATGCCCGCTCAAAAGCCTTTCTCATCCAGGCCAAGTAAACCTCCGGTGCAGGACGAATCGTCGCACTCGTATGCTCCGTGAACGCCTTGTCGTCATTCAGTAACTTCTCGGCGTACCGCTTTTGCGAGGTTCTCAGGCGTACCGATATCAAGATAGCTGTCCTGTGGAAACTTCACCGCCTGCATTCTTAGCCCCGCCTTGAGAGCTGCCTGGAACACAACACCCACGGCTAAATCTCCTCCTGGATCGTTGGCTGTACTGGCCAGGACATTCATATTACGCATCGTCTCGTTGGCACGGAGAAACTGGTGCAAGAACTCCGTGAAGGCCGGCGTCCAGACGGCGAAGCACCAGCCGAACGTCAGGGTGGTCGAAGCCGGTTTCATCACAATCGCACGCACCCATCCATCCGTGTCGCTATCCACCATATCCCAGGCACGCGTCTCTTCAATACGATGCAGCCCGAGCACCACATCTGCCTCGGTACGCTCCTGTTGTTCGACCAACTGTCGATAGGCATCTGCCGGACCGAACAAGATGTCAGGAAATCCGAACGCGATCCGGTTCTGAGCGATAAATGGATACGCGCGATCAAGGGTGTCAGGGGGACCGGCTGATCCAGGAATAACAAGGTACGCAAGCGAGAGCCCCACGCCTTGCCCCTCCTGAAAATAGTTTGGAATGTCCCATTTCCCCTCGCGGATGACGATGAAGGTTTTAGAGATGCCGGCTGCTTTGAATTTTTCCAAGAGATATTGTGCTGCTACTTTTGGTCGTGGCATCCCCGTCTGCGGATCTTTGGCGAACCCCACAGGAAACAGTTCCTTGCTGCAGGGAAACGGCTGCAAACGCTTCGCTTGGCCAGCCGCGGGGATGAGTCCCACGACTTCCGGCCAGACTCGACGAGGTTGATCGATCATGGGCGCTCATTATCGCTGGATTCCAACACTGAGTCCACCGGCTTTCACCATGAGACGGAGCAGCCACTGAGCTGATAACAATGGGCATCGTGTACTTTAATCGTTCGCCCTTGGGTGTTAGAATAATGTTTTATTCACATACAAAGGGTCTACTTGATGCAAAGTGCCTGGCACCAAGGAACCGTCGTTGCTTTGTACCTTCTCGCAAACCTTGCTCTCTCCCTGCCTGTTTGGGCATCTCCACCTGTTAAGGAACGGCTTCCTCTGACGCTCAGCGGCTCTGGTTGCGACAGCAAGGAAACCGAGATGAATACTGTTCTGCAGGCAATTCCTGGTGTGGTCGGTGTGTATTTCAATCGTGTCCCCAATCATGTGCTCGTGGACATTATTCCGAATACCGTGAAGCCGGCTGATGTGATCACCCGCGTCAACGAGGCTGCCTCTTCATGGCAATGCAAAGTCGAGTTCATAGAGGGATGTATTTCGGCCCCCATGCCATCAGCCTCCGCGGCCCCGCACCATCATGAGTAGCGGTTGGTGATAGAGCGTTCCTCACCATTCGATCACTTGCTCCTCATCCTAGCCAGGACGGCGCGGCACTAGGTTGACACTGCTTTCAACGACACCTGGCCTAGTTTCCATATCATCGCGGTCATCCAGCGTGAGAAATATCAGTACGCCGAGGGTATCACGCCTCTCGGACTATTGACCTGCTTCATCCCGGAAACACAATCTCCTGGTATTTCTTCCAGCGCATAGTAGTTTCGTATTCCTAATATGGCAAAAACATGTGATACTATTATTCGCTCGATACTTCGAAGGCACAATCGTTCCTAGAAATATGCGTGGGGGGAATTCGGGACAGCTCGCTGCCCCGATCAAGCTCAGTTCAGGGACCAACTGGAGTACCGGAGAAGTAGCCCGTCACCGGAATACTTTCGGTCAACCCAAATGCAGACCATCGCTTTGCATCCACTGGCAAGTTGTAAGGAGACGACTTTCACATTCTGAAAAGGAGGGACGCGGCATGGGGCATTTCACGACGAAGGGCAAGTTGTTTCGTGAAGGGACGGACCTCAGCTCATTCGGATCGCTCGATGTCACCGTCACCGCTGCTGGGACAACGGTTGAACAGACAGCGCCTCCGTCCTTGCCGGATGCCAACGGCGTGTCACGGTCGTTTCTGTATTGGGATACCGGCCGACGCATTACAGGGAAACGGAAGATTCGGTGGACTTTCAACCATCCCACAAATTGGTCGGAATGGCCTGCTGCAGCCTATTACGGTATCCCGCCCACTGGACCTGGTACGACGGCTCGTGTAATCGTGGATGCTCACTGGGTCAGCACAGGGCCAATCAATCCCACACCGATCGATGGACCAGGCAGCACCTTCGTCAATGCGCCAGGAGGTACGCCGGTCGCATGGCCTGGTGACGGCAACGACCATGTCGTCCGAACCCAATGGGGTGCGGCAACTATTCATGCCAAAGACCATCTGCAACGAAGCATCGGCGATCCTCTCTTAGACTTTTCCTCATGGCAACAGCTCGTCTACGGTGGGGATGCCACTGGCTATTTTGAAGAGAATGATGACGACATCGTCTCAGGAGTAGGGGTAACAGGTATTGCGAATTCGACATCTCCGTTCTTCTCGGTCCCTCAGAACAACAGCAGTTTCCTGATGGCAGCATATGTCGTGCCGGCCAAGCCTGGAATCGATATCTTCGTGAAGCTCATCGAACTGATCCGGGCTCATGATTTGGGTAAGTTTATCGACAAAGGCGACCCGTCACCAGAAGATATCATCAGACTGAAGTTGATCAGCGAATCGCTCGATGTGGTGCGTGGCGGAACTGTCACGGACTTCGATGCATTCGAAGGTCTGCTCGGTGCCGCCAAGAAGATGCAGTCTGCCGAGCTTAGGCGCACGATCGCAGGAACCAGAGCGACCTTGCTCCGCGGTCAGGCTGTGTTGAAAACCTTGGAGGCGATGGCAAAGAAGACGACACCTCGGAAATAACCGCAATGGGACGACGTGTTCTCCTGGTGGGGTATGAAGACCAAGACAACCTTGGGATTCGATACCTCTCCAGTCGGTTATTGCAACATGGTCATCACACCCGGATCGTTGCGTTCGGCAGCGATCCGGACCCTTTGCTGCGTCTCATTCAGACTGAGCGGCCTGATATTGTTGGGTTCTCGCTCATATTCCAATACATGGTGCCGCAATTTGCCACAGTCATCCGTGCGCTTCGGGCCGCCGCTGTGCAGGCGCATTTCACCATCGGTGGACACTATGCGTCGTTCGAGCCGGCAGAATTGCTCCGACACATTCCGGAACTCGACTCGGTCGTCCGTTTCGAGGGCGAGGATACCTTGATAGAAATCGCGGAGAAACTCGATGATTCGTCCCTGTGGCGGCAAGTCCCCGGCATTGCCTGGCTGGATCAAGGCAACGTCGTGCTCACTCCACCTCGGCAGGGTCGGACCCATATCGATGACTTCCCCGAACCGGATCGCCGTGACATCGACTATCGACGGCAAGATCTTCCCACAGCATCAGTTCTTGGCTCACGTGGCTGTCCATGGAAATGTTCCTTCTGTTCCATCATCACCTTTTACGAAGCGAATGGGACGACCGGGCGTCGTCGCCGCAGTCCCGTAAAGGTCGTGGATGAGGTGGAGCATTTGGTACGAGACCGCGGCGCGAAGCTGATTCTGTTTCAGGACGACGACTTCTTAGCCGGCGGGACGGAGGCCAAGGCCTGGGCGAAAGCGGTTGCTGGCGAAATTGTTCGCCGTGGGCTTGAGCAAGAGATGCGCTGGAAGATCGCCTGCCGATCGGATGAGATCCGCGTCGATCTCCTGGCGCCCCTCGTCTCGGCGGGATTATGCCATGTATATATGGGTGTTGAAGGTGGAGATGAAACAAGCCTCGCCGTGCTCAACAAGCATCTGCAACCGGACGTTCATCTTCGTGCCGGAAAGATTCTGCGCGAGCTGGATGTGAGCTTCGATTTCGGATTCATGCTACTGGAGCCATGGTCCACCATGCAGACGGCGCGCAACAACATGACATTCCTCCGAACCTTCACCGAGGACGGCTGGGCCGTGGCTGGATTTTGCCGGACCCTGCCGTATGTGGGGATACCAATTGAAAAACGGTTGAGAGAAGAAGGTCGGCTCAACGGACCAGCATTGGAGGCCGAATATCGTTTCCTCGACCCACATGTCGACTTACTGTGGGACTTCTGCTTGATGGCGTTCGAAGGACGCAATTTCGGTAGCCATGCGACCTGGAACGTCCTTCGGGGAATGTTATTCGACACTCATCTCGATATGCCAAACCGGCGCCGTGACCCGGATCGTGACGCGGCCGCGCGCGCCTTGGTCCAGTCCTCCAACGGAGTCATGTTGGACGTGCTGGAGAGTGCGATCGATCTGATCGACTCGGGAGAAGCGAGGACACTGGAGCACCACGAATTAGTCAATTTAGCACGATTCGCACGAGCGGAAGATCAAAGAGTTCGTCGGCAACTTGCAGCCATGGAGCGAGCCACTGCGTCAGCCTGCGAGATGCTCTTCCGCTGAATTGATACGTATTCGCCACTCGACCAATTACGGTCTATGGATGACGGATCGACGGTTCCTACGCGCACGCCCGTCATGTCGCTCAAAGTTCGGGAAATATTCTACAGGTGTTCTGACCTGATCAATTGGGGGTGCGATATTAGGGTCATTGCCGTCGGCACACGGGAGCCGTACCCACAGTCGTAGCGGTTTTTTCTGCAGAGATAGATTCCAGTCTGCGATTCCCAAGGCCATGGTCACAATCTTCACCCTTGAGTGTCTTCGTCGACAAAAACCGATGGGACCTCATTAGAAACTGCAGAAACTGCCCAAACGATACATTCGGTACATTCCCTTGCATCCGCCTATAGTCAGGTAACTGCCACAGTGACACAAGGCTTCCAACGCGGCGAATCGCCGTTGGGTCGCCGTACACCGTGTTAAGGGCTGGGGATTGATACGCACTATACTGAAAAACATATTCTAAAATGGACGCGCAGATGTAACCGAGGAAGAAAGAGGTCGCCGTCAAGGCTTGCAATCATACATCTCTGATGCGGCTAAAACTGGGCCGGGAATCGTGGTGCAATGCGATAGGTTTCAGCGTTCATTTCTTGCGAGTGGCAAGCCGGTCATTCGAGAGGTTTCAGCGTTGTAGGTGGTTTAAGCGGTGTTTTCTGTTTCACGGAATCTTGATCAATCAACTTCAACGCCTCAAGTTGAGACTCTAACTCTTCGATTCGTCTATCTCGCTCGCGAATTTGCTTCCGCAAGTCTCGCACCTTCGCTGACTGATCGACAACCGGATTAGGCTCCCGTTCCACCGGGGGAGGGGGAGCAATAGCGCATCCCTGAACAACGACAGATATCACCACTGCTCTGGTCAGCAGACTCCCATTCATCCTATGCCACAGCTTCAAATTCATCGTGTATGAACCTATACGACCAGGCCGGGATTTCTCAAGCCCATAGTTCCCAATGCCTGGCCTACAGGATATCAGTGCTCGATGGCTTCCTCAGCAGCAGGAGACATTCTCAACAATGATTTGCAGGCATAACGGTTTACAACGGCAAGTCACCTTGGAAGATACGTGTCCAGCATAACCATGCACTTCTGGTGATGGCTTCAACTGACGCGCGCGGCAAAGGTGGTATGTGTTTCTCGAGTCAGCCCTCATGCTCACCGCGGAGTCCATCCGCGCCTAGCGAAATGCGTTAGGCTGAGGACGCGCCCCTGAAACTCGTTAGGAGAAAATAGCCGGAAGACCGGATCGCCGAAGAGAGGAAAAGACGATTGGCAAATGACCGACCTCGCCGCACGACAGTAACGCAAGTTCCTGATTGGCGTTGACCGATTGGAGTAGGAGGAGGACACCAAGAGATACGGCGATGATGCCAGGCCAGATCATCGAGAGCGCACTGAAAACGAGGACGAGCGCTATCGCCGCCCACGTATACTGGACGAGCTGGCTCTTGCCTGTGATCATACGGTACTCCTTCGTATGCGCTCCACGTACACGTCTACGCATGATTGATTGAATGGGTTCGACCATAACACATAATGATGCACCGCAAACAACTAGGAATCCTACTGGGCAGCATCTCGTCACTACGGTGCATACGATCCAAAATTCAGTCTACGCTCCTCACTCCGAGGAAGGGCGTACCTAAGAGGAACGGGTGGCGGTCGTAAAAGCCAGAGGGTTCATCACATATGACCTCACGGCGCAGCACAATTCGCCGTGATGAATTCTACGACGATGCCGGCTGTTCAGGAGTCGGTTTCGATCGGAACCCTTGCATGATGTTCCACGCTCGCAGGACATCGACGGTCAGCGCCACGCCATATGACGGACCGTAGTCTCGCTCCGAGATATGTCCCATACTATCGTTCCAGGTTTCAAATCGAACCGGTCCGGCAGAGGCTGCTAACGACCAAGCAAACTGCTTCTGGCTTTGCCCCGTCGTATTGACGAAGATCCCGGAGTCCCACATGAGGGCAAACTCGATTTCCCACGTCGGAATCGTTTCGCCCGTCTCGGTCGTCACATACTGGCCAAAGGCGATCGCGGGCTGCACCAGCCCCGCCGTCTGTCTCACGTCGTGAATGGTGGATCCGTTATCCTGATAACTGATGCGTCCAAGGACGGACGCTCGTGCACTTACGTCTCCCCAGCTTCCTGAATAGAGCGTTGGCGTGATCGGCAGCCGCCGCACACCGCCTCGAAGAAACCCTTGCTGATAGATCGTGCCGACGGAAAATCCGGCGCCCATAAAGATGACTTTGGGACGAAACAAGGGGAACCACCTGGTCAGAGAGCCGTCGATCATCACATCGGTCTCCTTCCGAGGGTCCACGGTCGGAACCGTTGGCAGCTGACGAAGTTGATGGACGACCTTGTTCTGAAAATACTGCGTGGGCTCGTCAGCGGTGGGACTAATGCCCGCTGTGAGATTGGTGCTCCAGCCCTCCCAGGTTCCATGCCAATGCTGCGTCCAACTAAACGTGATCAAGTTAAAGCCGAGCGTATTCCCAACTGTGGAATCATACTTGTTCCCCAATCCATCGAACGGGGTAAACCGATTGAGGGTCAACCCTCCCGTCACTGTCGAATACTGATCCGGAAAGGCCATGCTCCCCCAATGAACGGAGGGAGCGGGGCTTTCACTCCAAGCGGGAGTATGGAAAACTCCTACCAGTCCTGCCGACAGGCACATACTCAGGAAGTGGATTGCGCTCCGTGTCACCCACCGACATGTTCTTGTCTGGCGACTCGCTCCCACGACACGGGCATGCCCTTCCTGCATATCTCTGAACGGCTGCCGAGCGGAAAAGGAAATTATCCTAGTCATCGGAAAAGACCTCTTGCTAAAGGAAGACGTTCTCACACCGAAACACCCGAGGCATTTTACATACCATAGACGGTGGTGGCGACCCAAATCTTTGACACCTAAACTAGAGTAACCCTCCGATTCCACGATCAATTTACTGAATCCGCAGCGCTTCTCCCTCGACAGACCTCCTGATCCTATGCTAGCTTACGGGTTCGTTTTTCTGAGTCCACTCCCTATCCACACGAGAGCGCGCAGACTCCGCACATGTTCAAGAAAATCTTAGTAGCTAATCGCGGTGAAATTGCCATGCGGATCATCCGCGCCTGCCGCGAGCTGAAAATCGCGACCGCCGCGATCCACTCAGAAGCCGACTCAACCGGGATCTATGTCAAGAAAGCCGATGAGGCTCATGTCGTCGGTCCCGGACCGGTCAAAGGCTTCCTCGACGGGCCACAGATCGTCAATCTCGCGCTCCAGATCGGGGCCGATGCCATTCATCCCGGCTACGGTTTCCTCTCTGAAAATGCGGAGTTTGCCGAGCTATGTCAATCGTCCGGTATCACCTTCATTGGTCCTTCGCCGAAGGCGATCACACTCATGGGTAGCAAGGTGAATGCGCGAGAACTGGCCGAACGCATCGGCGTACCGATCGTGCCAGGAACCAAGGGTGGAGTGGGCACAGTCAAGCAAGCGTTGGCCTTCTCCAAAGAGGCTGGGTACCCTGTCATCATCAAGGCCAGTGCCGGCGGAGGAGGACGCGGACTCCGCGTCTGTCGCACTGATGATGAGCTGCGTGAAAATATGGAAGTCGCAGCCCGGGAAGCCGAGTCCGCGTTTGGCGATGGCAGCGTGTTCATCGAGAAATATATCGAGCGACCGCATCACATTGAGTTCCAGATACTGGGAGATCGGTACGGCACGATCGTCCATCTTGGAGAACGTGACTGTTCGATCCAGCGCCGGCACCAGAAGCTGATCGAGATCGCTCCGTCATTGGTGCTAACGCAGGAGCTCCGGGAGGAGATGGGCAACGCCGCCATCGCCATCGCGCGAGCAGTGAATTATGACAACGCAGGAACCGTGGAGTTTCTGCTTGATCAAGACAGCAAGTTCTACTTCATCGAGATGAACCCACGCCTTCAGGTCGAGCATACGGTGACGGAACAAATTACCTTGGTCGATATCGTCCGACATCAGATCTCGATCGCCGCGGGACTTCCCCTCGACTTTCGGCAAACGGACGTGCGGCTCCAAGGTCATGCGATTCAATGCCGAATCAACGCAGAAGACCCAAAAAACAATTTCGTCCCATGCACCGGCACCGTAACCGCGTACCTGTCTCCAGGTGGTATCGGTGTTCGAATCGACGGCGCGGTCTATCGTGATTATGTGATTCCACCCTATTACGACGCTCTGTTGGCGAAGTTGACGGTTCGTGGCAGCACCTGGGAAGAAACCGTCAGCCGCATGCGACGTTCACTCGAAGAGTACATGCTCCGTGGGGTGAAAACCACGATCCCCTACATGGAAGCCATCATGCAGGAACCGGACTTTATTGCAGGACGATTCGATACCTCTTATATCGAGACACATCCTGAACTCTTGAACTACGACGAAGTCGATCAACCGGAGGACCTGGTCCTCGCCCTATCGGCTGCCATCGCCGCCTATGAGGGGCTGTAATCAAGCTGGCCTCGTATCGACCTCCACAAGGATAGACGAACCCTCATGGCAAAAAGACGATCGACGACAAAAAAACTGACCAAAAAGACACGGCACTCAGCTACGGCCATTAAGACTTCGAAGTACGTCAAACCACCATCCAGTGAATTGGCAATCCAGCCAGCTGCCGGCAAGCCGGTCCTGATCACTGACGTCGCCCTGCGGGATGGCCACCAATCGTTGCTGGCCACACGCATGCGCACCGAGGACATGCTGCCCATCGCGCAAAAGCTCGACGCCGTGGGTTACTGGTCACTGGAGGTCTGGGGCGGCGCCACCTTCGATACCTGCTTACGCTTCCTGAAAGAAGACCCCTGGGAACGGCTCCGCGCACTGCGGGCAGCCATGCCCAACACCAAACTCCAAATGCTCTTACGAGGTCAAAACCTCGTGGGGTATCGCCACTACGCCGACGATGTCCTTGAGCGATTCATCGAGCGTTCCGCCACAAACGGCATCGATGTCTTCAGAATTTTCGACGCGCTCAACGATGTCCGCAACCTCGACCGAGCCGTCCGGGAAGTTAAAGCATGCGGCAAACACGCTGAGGCCGCCATCAGTTACACCATCAGCCCCGTCCACAATATCGACCGGTACGTCGACATGGCGAGGAAGCTCGAGGATCTGGGCACGGATACCCTGTGTATCAAAGACATGGCTGGATTGCTCGCACCGCTCGATGCCTACCATCTCGTCAAGCGTTTGAAGGCCGCCGTGAACGTTCCGATCCATCTTCATTCACATTACACATCTGGGATGGCCTCTATGTCGTCGCTCATGGCGATTCTCGGAGGGCTCGACATGCTGGATACCGCCATGTCCCCATTGGCCGGAGGAACCTCCCATCCCGCCACCGAAACGCTGGTGGCCTCCCTACAAAACACACCATACGATACAGGATTGGATCTGGCGTCGTTCTTGCCGATTACCGAGCATTTCCGGGAAGTCCGACGGAAGTATCGTCAATTCGAGAGCGACTTCACCGGTGTGGATGCCGAGATCCTCACCTCGCAGATCCCCGGTGGAATGCTCTCGAACCTCGCCGCGCAGTTGACGGAACAGAATGCTCTGGACCGAATGAGGGAAGTGCTTGATGAAGTCCCGCGCGTCAGGAAAGACATGGGCTATCCACCCCTGGTTACCCCGACCAGCCAAATCGTTGGAACCCAAGCCACCCTCAACGTCTTGACCGGAGAACGATACAAGGTCATCACCAACGAAACAAAGAATTACTTTCTCGGGCTCTATGGCAGAGCCCCGGGGCCGCTCGCTCGAGATATCATGGCGCGTGCGATCGGAGACGAGGAACCGATCAAAACCAGGCCGGCCGACCAGCTTGAACCAGAGCTCGATACGCTCGCCAAAAATTTGCCTCCTTCGGCCGATAGCCTGGAGGATCAGCTCTCGTTCGTCTTATTCCCTGCGATTGCTCGAGATTTTTTTGAGGCGCGAGAAAAAGGTGATCTCGTCCCTGAACCCCTCGAAGCCACATTAGCCAAGGGTCCAGCCGTAGCCGGCGAGCTCCATCTTGCCCCTGTCGAGTTCAACATCACCGTTCACGGTGAAACCTACCACGTGAAGGTTTCGGGATCAGGCCGCCAGACTGATGGGCGCAAACCCTACTATATCAGAGTGAACGACAAGCTTCAGGAGGTTTCCCTTGAGCCCATTCGGGAAATCCTCGCCGGTGTTCCTGAAGTTCCCCAAGCAGGCACGAACGCAACACTCAAACGACCGAAGCCTTCAAAACCGGGTGACGTCGCCCCGCCCATGCCGGGCCGTGTCGTGAAGATCCTGACTGCAATCGGCAACCAGGTACAAGCCGGCGACCCGCTGTTGATCATTGAGGCCATGAAGATGGAAAGCCAGGTCCCGGCGCCCATCGATGGGAAAGTCGCGACGATCCTGGCGAGCGAGGGAGACAATGTGAAGACGGATGAAACGGTCATCCAACTTGAGTAGTCCACACGAAGCGCATGCCGCCCACCCTTCCCGACGCCGGTATCTTGTGCCGTTCATCCTGGGGTCCTTATTATTTCTTATGACCGCTTGCGCATCGTCCTCAGAGGCTCCCCCATACTTTGAGGCGTTCGAACGTATCCCGGTTAAAACCGTGGTGGTCAAGGACCAGCGCATCGCGTATCTCGATGTCGGTACCGGTCCACCTGTCGTTCTGATCCACGGCTTTGGTGGATCCATGTGGCAATGGGAATATCAGCAACATGCACTTTCAAGACACTTCCGCGTTCTGACACTGGACTTGCCAGGTTCAGGACTCTCCGATAAGCCGGACATCGACTATCGCACGGACCAGATGTTGGACTTTTGTATCGGATTCATGAATGCCCTTCAGATTGAGAAGGCGACACTTGTCGGTAATTCCATGGGCGCCGGATTGGCCATCGGCATGGCAATGGTCCATCCCACGCGCGTCGATAAGCTCGTGCTCATCAGCGGCTTACCGTCTCAGGTCATGGCCAAGCTCAGTAGCCGATTATTCAGGCAAGCCTTGGAAACACGCGCGCCATCCTGGTTGGTGTCGTTCGGCAACCGATTGTTCGGTGGAGTGGCAACCGAATCCGTGCTCAAGGAAATCGTTCACGACCACACCCTTCTCACACCCGCCGTCTTGGATCGGTCAAACCGCAATCGTCGACGCCCCGGCATCATCAAGCCTCTCATGGCCGTGAAAAACGCCCTCCCCTCATGGGAAACCGATTTCGCCCCACACCTCAGCACCATCACGCACCCAACCATGGTCATCTGGGGTGAATATGACCGAGTGTTCCCCACGCCCGTGGGTGAAGAACTTCACCACAGAATCCGCGGATCACAGTTCGTCAGGATTCCCGATGCCGGTCATATGCCCCAATGGGAACGCCCAGAGCTGGTGAACCGATCGCTGATCGCGTATATTCAATCGTAACTTTGAACGGCACCACCATGAACGATGATCGATCATTCATTATCTGCAGAAAGGAGCATACGATGCGGACACGATATTATGGGTTCATCGGCACAGCGCTGTGCCTTGTACTTGGCCTCATGGGATGCCAGACAACGACCGGATCATCCGGACAGGCCTTCTCGTACAAGAACATGCCGGTAGCGGACGGGAGTGCAACCGCTGGAGAAGGCAACACGGTCCTGTTCAAAGGCAATCCACTACCGTTGAGCGGCAATGGGGTGAAGGTTGGGGATATTCTACGAGACGTCAAGGTTGCACAGAACGACTTATCGCTCGTCAATATCGCAGAAACGAAAGGCGCTGGAAAAGTACGCATCATCAATATCGTCCCCTCTCTTGATACGCCGGTCTGTGAACAACAAACGCATCTTCTCAGTGAGAAAAACAAAGGCCTCGATAAGATGGTGGAACTCATCACGGTCAGTGTCGATACCCCCTTTGCTCAGAAACGTTTTGCCCAGGAAGCCAAGATCTCCAACGTGACTTTTTTGTCGGATTATCGAGGCGGTGACTTTGGGAAAACCCATGGCCTCTTCTTGGAAGGTCCGCACATTTTGACCAGAGCCGTCATGGTCGTGGATGCGATGAACACCATTCGCTATCTCCAGATCACCCCTGAGCTCACCCAACTGCCGGACATGGAAGAAGCCTTCCAGTTCGCTCGCCGATTGGTGACCCAAAGCTAAGAGAAAGGTACGTTGGAACTGAGGTGACGGAGAGCAGGTCGTCGTTCTTTCGGCTCAACCGTCACCTTAGCGTTCCGGAAGCTCTTATGGCCCATTACGATCTACTTGTCATCGGTTCAGGACCAGCCGGGCAAAAGGCCGCGGTCCAGGCGGCCAAACTCGGCAAGAAGGTGGGCGTGATCGAGCAGAAGGAGGTCGTTGGAGGCGTCTGCATCAATACGGGCACGATTCCAAGTAAGGCCCTTCGGGAAGCCGTGCTCTATTTTTCCGGCATTCCACAACGCAGCATCTACGGCGCCCCACATAGACTCAAGGAAACGATCACAATCGAAGAACTCTCGCTCCACGCCAACTATGTCATCAAGAACGAGATCAAGATCGTGCACGATCAGATGGCCAGGAACCGGATCGATATGATTTCCGGAACAGCCAGTTTCCTCGATGCACACCGCCTCCGCATTCAACACCGGAGCGACCTGATCGAACATGCGGCAGATTTCATTGTCATTGCCGTCGGCACAGAACCAAGCCGCCCATCCAATATTCCATTCAACGACATCTCCATCATTGATTCAGACGGACTCCTGACGCTGAAACACCTTCCCACCTCCATCGTCATCGTCGGAGGTGGAGTCATCGGCACAGAGTACGCCTCCATCCTCGCCGCACTGGGAATTCCTACGACCCTCATCGACAAACGTCCGCGTCTGTTAGAGTTCGCCGACGCCGAACTCATCGAGATGCTCCAGCACAAATTGAAAGAAAGCGGCGTCATCCTGTATCACGAAGAAGAAGCACTTGAGATCAAGAGGGGGGATGATAATTTGATTACTGTCCGTTTGCGACATGCCAAGTCGCTCCAAGCATCCACCCTCATGTACGCGATCGGTCGGGTCGGGGCAACAAAGGCACTCAACCTGGAAGCGGCAGGATTGAAGTCGGACCATCGCGGTCGTCTGAGTGTGAACGAACACTTCCAGACCTCGGTT
This sequence comes from Nitrospira sp., assembly GCA_029881435.1. GTDB lineage: Bacteria > Nitrospirota > Nitrospiria > Nitrospirales > Nitrospiraceae > Nitrospira_D. The sequence goes on along the minus strand of JAOUMR010000016.1, from coordinate 9,823 downwards.
CCGCACATCTATGCAGCCGGCGACGTCATCGGCTTTCCGGCCCTTGCCTCGACCGCAATGCAGCAAGGACGCCACGCCTCCTGCCATGCGTTCGGCCAGCCGGATCGCATCGACAACTCGCTATTGCCCTATGGCATTTACTCCATTCCACAAATTTCCATGGTGGGAGCGAGCGAGGAAGAACTCACTCAAGCTGATGTTCCCTATGCCGTGGGTATCGCCCGCTATAAAGAAATCGCCCGCGGGCTGCTGATGGGCGACGAAACCGGCATGCTCAAACTCTTGTTTCATAGGCGGACACATGAAGTGCTCGGCGTTCATGTCATCGGCGAGGGCGCCACGGAGCTGATCCACATCGGTCAGGCGGTCATGGCCTTTCACGGAAAGGTCGATTATTTCATCGACACGGTCTTTAACTATCCGACACTAGCAGAATGTTACAAAGTCGCCGCACTGGACGGCATCAATCGTTTACCGAGACCCTGGCCTCAATACCGGTGATATCGTGACTTGGCCAAAACTATTCTTGTTCATAACCGGAACGTTGCTCCCGAGGAACCGAGCGTCTCGAGAAAGGGCCCTATGTCGTTTTCAAACCATCTGCGAAAACTCACTGTTTCAATCTGGGACGCTCAGTTAAGCCATCCCTTTGTCGTCGCGCTCGGCGACGGAACGTTGCCCGAAAAAAAGTTCCAGTATTACATTCTGCAAGATGCACGCTTCCTGGGCGATCTCTCTCGTGTCTTTGCCGCCGGCACGTTCAGGGCTCCGGACTCCGATAGTGCGCTTCGCTTCGCCAAACTCGCCGAAGAAACCATCACGGTCGAACGCAGTCTCCATGAGAATTACGGCAAACGCTGGAATCTGACACCGAAGCAGATGACCTCGGTACCCATGGCGCCAACCAATTATGCCTATACGAGGCACATGCTGGCCGTCGCCGCTTCGGGAACAGCCGCAGAGATCACTGTGGTGGCCCTCCCCTGCGCCTGGGTCTACTGCGTCGTCGGACGGCATCTGTTACGAAAAGGTCCGCCGCCTAAGAATCATCCCTACCGTGACTGGTTAATGCTCTACGCCTCGCCGGAGTTTGCCGAGGTGCAAGTATGGATGCGGAAGAAAGTCGATCAGTGGGCCAAGACCGCCGGAAAAGAGGAATTGCGGCGGATGGAAGAATCATTCATCATCAGCTCTCGGTACGAGTGGATGTTCTGGGAAATGGCGTGGAATGAAGAGCAGTGGCCGGTGTAGGTCGACTAGTCCTGTCATTGAGCAACCCGCTCGTGCTCACTCCACCCATCCCCCAGTGGGTCCCTTCCATTGCTCGCGAGCGCGCGCTTGCTCAATGCCACCCGTCAGGGTACAGAGAGAGAAACAGCCCTATTCATCTCATCCAGAGATATTTCAAGGACGTCAACTTCGAACGACAGAATATTCGCTATAGCTTCTGCCTTGCCTTGGCCAATGCCAGCGCCATCGCTCCGATCGGCTGTGGTGTTCGTGCCGCCGACTGGGGAGGTGCAGAAGGCCTACGCCCGCGCGGGTCACGACCTACCTGACTATTAGCCTGTGTCGACGCAGGTGAACGGCTCGCCGTATCTTCAAGCCTCATCGTCAGTGCAATCCGCTGGCGCTTCAGATCAACGTCGATCACCTTCACCTTGACGACCTGACCCGGTTTGACCACCTCGTGTGGATCTTTGACAAACCTATTGGCCAATGCTGATACATGCACGAGTCCGTCCTGATGCACCCCGATATCGACGAACGCGCCGAACGCCGCCACATTTGTCACCACTCCCTCCAACACCATGCCAGGCTGTAAATCACTGAGAGCCTCCACCCCCTCGCGGAAGGTCGCCGTCTTGAATTCAGGACGCGGGTCGCGCCCTGGTTTTTCCAACTCAACAAAAATATCCTGCACCGTTGGCAGTCCGAATTGCTCATCGGTAAAGTCACTGGGTGACAATCCTTTTAGAACAGCCGGTTGACGCATCACCTCGGCAATCTCTGTTCCCAATCGCGTCAGAATACGCTCAACAACCGGATACGCCTCCGGGTGAACCGCAGATCGATCCAAGGGATTGTCACCATCAGGAATTCGTAGAAAACCGGCTGCCAGCTCGAACGTCTTTTCGCCGAGACGAGGGACCTTACGGATCGTGGTCCGATTTAGGAACGGACCGTTCGCATCTCGATAGTCCACGATATTCTTGGCCAGCGCCTTATTGAGGCCAGACACCCGTTCCAACAGGGGCGCCGACGCCGTATTGACGTTGACACCGACGGCATTCACGCAATCTTCCAGCGTCGCATCGAGCGACCGTGCCAAGGCTCGCTGATCGACGTCATGCTGATATTGTCCGACCCCGATCGCTTTAGGCTCAATCTTGACCAGCTCGGCCAGCGGATCCTGCACGCGGCGAGCGATGGACACGGCGCCTCGCACACTGACATCCAACTCGGGGAACTCTGCGGCAGCAAATGCCGACGCGGAATAGACCGATGCCCCTGCTTCACTCACCACAATTTTCGCCACCGGCCGTTCGGGCTTCTGAGCTGCGACCAATTTGAGCACCTCGCCCGCCAGCTTGTCTGTCTCCCGGCTGGCCGTCCCGTTGCCGATGGAAATCAACTGCACGCTATGCTGGATGATGAGACGCGCGAGCATCGCCAACGACCCCTGCCAGTCGTTGTGAGGTTGATGGGGGTAGATTGTTGTGGTCTCCAACAATTTTCCTGTCGCATCCACCACCGCCACTTTGCAGCCGGTCCGAATACCAGGATCCAAACCGAGGATGGCCTTCGGTCCAGCCGGCGCCGCCAACAACAGCTCATGCAGGTTACGGGCAAAGATCTTAATCGCTTCGGCTTCGGCCGCTTGACGCAACTGCACCAACAATTCAGTGCTCAGTTGCAGATGCAACTTCACGCGCCAGGCCCAGTCACATACCCCAACCAGCCATCTGTCGGCAGGTCGACCGCGATCCTCAATGTGCGCGTGAGCCGCGACCATCGATACGCAGGGGTGAGGGACGACCGCATCAAGCACCTCCCCCAAGCCCAACTCCAGCTTCAACACCCCAAGGGCGCGACCGCGAAACAGCGCGAGCGCCCGATGCGATGGGATGGTCTTGATCGGCTCTACATACGCATAGTAATCACGGAACTTCTCGGACTCGGCCGTTTCCTTGTCTTTCATCACGGTCGAGGTGAGCACCCCCTCGTCCCACAGCCGCGTTCGCAGCACGGCCAACAAATCGGCGGTTTCAGCAAATCGCTCTGTGAGAATATCCCGCGCCCCTTCCAATGCGGTTTTCGCATCAGGCACATTGATCGCCTCCACGCCTTCTGCGGCAGGTACGACACGAATGTACTTGAGCGCTTCTTGTTCGGGAATTAGTCTTGGATCGGCCAAGAGGCTATCGGCCAACGGCTCCAACCCTGCCTCGCGCGCAACCATTGCACGGGTACGGCGTTTGGGCTTAAACGGAAGGTACAAGTCTTCGATAACTTGCTTCGTCGTCGCCGTCTCGATACTCGTGCGCAATGCATCCGTAAGCTTCCCTTGTTCTTCAATCGAAGCCAGAATGACAATACGCCGCGCCTCAAGTTCACGGAGGTAGAGCAGTCGGTCTTCCAGTGTCCGCAACTGCGTATCGTCCAGATTGCCAGTCACCTCTTTCCGATAGCGCGCAACAAAGGGAACCGTCGCGCCTTCATCAAGCAGCGAAACCGCTGCCGAAACTTGATGAACTCCGACGCCCAGCTCATGGGCAATAATGAGCGCAATCTTGTGTTTCTCTACTTCCGATGAAGTCTGAGTTGTTGCAGTCGTCATATGTCCTGGTAACCGACCTTTCTGAACGCCTGAGCAATGCGCGCGCTCTGAGCATGTAATGAGAATACTTTTCGCTGATGGATGGAGTGACGTGTGTTCAGGAAGCTATAACAAAAACTTAGTCGAAATCTCAACGAGTCAAGGTGCCAAACGCCGCAAATAATTGCCCCGACAGATAGCGGGTTCCCAGAACATCGGCCGAGCGTTTACGACGCAGGAAGTGGTTCAGCACCCGCCCATCGGGAGTCCTGTGAATATCAGGATGTTGAAGGTTCATTCGATAGCGTTCAATCCCTTTTGAAAGCGAGCTGACGAACAGCACGGTCCCATCAGGCTCCACCTTCTCGACTACCCCGACATGCGTCAATGGATCATTGGGCAGGCCATCCCGGTTGAAATCCCAAGTATTATGGAAAAAGACCAAGTCTCCCGGATGGACAGTCGGTCCGTAATGAATCCGCCCATGCTCGACGACATGGGTGTAGATACGCCCGACGCCGTTGCCCTCATTCAGTTCCCCGAGTCCACCAAAGAGGTCCACACGCTGTGAGGCATACACCCCTCGAACAAAGCCTGAGCAGTCTGGATTGTAACGCCGGCCAGCAACTTCAACTCGGGACTTGCCGACAAATCTCACAGCAGTCGTTGCCAAGGCCTTCTGCCTGGGAACCGCTTTCGCCATGGCGCAGCACTGTACTCCGCGCGTGCCCATGGTAGGAACCACGAGGGGCTCATTGGATGCCAACTGACGTCCCGTCGTGGCACAGCCGTAGAACACACATGACACCAACAAGGCCACACACCCGATTGTGAAAGAATATCTGCGGCTATCTAAACTCATGATGCTTCAGTATACAGGCCAACTGCTGTAAGGCAAGACCTCCTTGCCGATCGGTCATCCCCCCGCGCTCCCAACTGGTCCGCCTGGTTCGGTCATGCGCCAGGGATCAAGAAGTTGGGTGAGGCGCTTGTCAGGCAACACCTTCTGGTCTTTTGCTACCTGCCGGACGGTCTTTCTCGACTTGTAGGCCTCCTTGGCCAACTTGGCAGCCGCTTCGTACCCAATCTCCGGCGCCAGGGCCGTGCACATCGCCAAGCTTTCCTCGATCAAACTCTTACAACGTTCCTCGTTCGCCTTGATGCCCTCGATACATTTCGTCGCGAAATTGATGGAGACGGTTGCCAGCAGCTCGATGGACTGAAGCAGGTTATAGGCCATGACCGGCATCATGACGATCAGCTCAAAATTGGCCGCCTGGCCACCGACGGTTACCGTGACATCGTTCCCAATCACCTGCGCGCAGACCATGGTAACGGATTCGGCAATCACAGGATTCACCTTTCCCGGCATGATAGAAGAACCAGGCTGCGTTTCCGGTAAATTGATTTCACCGAGCCCGCACCGTGGCCCGGAGCCGAGCCAGCGAATGTCGTTGGCAATCTTCATCAAGCTGACGGCCAGAGTCCGGAGATGACCGCTCGCTTCAACTAACGAGTCCTGTGCGGACTGTGCCTCAAAATGATTCTTGGCCTCTTTAAATGAACAGCCGGTCTCTTTCGAAATCATGGCCATCACTTTAGCCGAAAACTTCGGATGGCAATTCAACCCTGTGCCGACAGCCGTTCCGCCCAAGGCGACTTCACTCAGGGCCTCCTGCGCCCGTTTGACCCGCTCGATACCAAGCTCGATCTGACGGGCATAGCCACCGAATTCCTGGCCAAGGCGAACCGGCGTGGCGTCTTGAAGGTGAGTCCGCCCGATTTTCACGATGGTATCGAATTCTTTCGCCTTCCCCTTTAGCGCCTTGTGTAACCGGGACAGCGCCGGCAAAAGCTGTTGCTGCATCAATTCCGACGCGGCGATGTGAATGGCCGTGGGGATCACATCGTTACTCGATTGGCCAAGATTTACATGGTCGTTTGGATGAACAAGTTTGCTCCCACGTGCGCCGCCAAGCAGCTCCGTCGCGCGATTGGAGATGACTTCGTTCGTGTTCATATTCGTCGACGTACCGGAACCGGTCTGAAAAATGTCCACGGGAAACTCGGCATCGAGTTTCCCCTCCACCACCTCCGTCGCTGCCTGCTTGATAGCTTCGGCCGGCTTCTTGTCCAACAAACCCAGGGAGTGATTGACAGCAGCTGCTGCCCGCTTGACCATGCCCATGGCTCGAATCACCGACCGCGGCATGCGCAGCGGACTGATCGGAAAGTTCTCAATGGCGCGAGCTGTTTGCACTCCATAGTAGGCCTCGGCGGGGACCGCTAGTTCTCCCATCGTATCTCGCTCAATTCGAGTCGATCCTGACGACTGACCTTGATTCGTTTTCATGCGTGGGGCTCCATGGGTAAGAGATTCCAACTCCTGACGGGCGTCATGATAAACGCAGCCTACTGATTTTCACAAGAGTTCTCCGCATGTGCTGCGATACGACCTTGACGAAGGAGTCTGGGAATTGGTGATGCCGGAACGAGGTGTAGAAAAATAAAAAGGCCCGCCTCTTCAGGCGGGCCTTCCGGACTACCGGTGCCCCGAACGATCCATTGGACCATCATGCTCGATGGTCCAATGGACCCGAGGAACGCTGCGGGAAGCAGCACATGCGCTGGGGAGACGTCAGTCCTCTCCATATTCTCCCTAGCCGAAGAGACCACCCATTGAAAGGACCGAATGCAAAGACTACAATTCACAGACTTGAGTGCTCGGTCCAGCCAACACGCATCACGATTAGTCAGTGGGAAACGGAGCATCATGCAGAAAGCGACTCATCCTTGCACCAACCGTTTCTCTTCAGCAAGACATAACATGATTCGGTCTCTTCTCATCGCTTGTGGATTGCTCATGGCATCCCCCACCTATGCGGCAAGCCCTCTGTCAGCTCAAGTCTGTAGTCAGCTGGCAATCCCTACCCTATCGACTCTCCAGTCAAGCAAAGGGACGGGCGAGGGCTGCGCTTGGCAATGGCCGGATACTCAGGCGCTGTCAGTCTATGTCCACATCGAGAAGCAAGACGAAACGGTAGCGGCGATGAAACAGGTCATGGAAGTAAATTTGCAGAATCCGGCCTTCAAGAAAACCCTCTTCCCCGTCTGCACGGGAGGCGACATGGTGGTCGGTGATTTCAAGAACGGGCGTGGCCCCGGTGGAGTGGGATACACAAAATGCTCTGGGTTTGTATTGACGTTCGGCTTCCAAGGGGTCGAGGCTCAAAAACAATTACCGAACGTCGCAAAGAAACTTACCGGCACGACCTTCGGTCGCTAAGATCATACTTTTATAGTTACCTTGAGCTGTCCGCAGCCGGCTGTGGAACAACGGGTCTGATGTACACAGAACGAGATAGGAACTCACCGTCTCTCATTGTAACCTCGTTCTTCTCCTGGGCCGAATTCAACTCATCATAGACAAGGCTGATCGTCGTCCCGCCTGTACTGAGCCCTGTCGATGCAGTGATGGCCTCGCCGGTCTCGCCCAGAACGCGGCATAAGCAGCCTCATCGCAGCGGCAAACTTGCCAAGCTAACCACGCAGCGATCACCACCTCTCCTCGATCTCTCGTTTCAGAAAATCTCGTTGACACAGACACCTGACTATCATCTTCTCGCGCTCTCAAGCTGACAAAACCTTGACAAGTTAAACGCTGGCTCACCGTCAAGTTTGTGAAACTATTCGACTCCATGTAATTACGTATCTCTCAAATCATTGGAATACTGCACCATGACAATTTGGCGCAGCTCTTGCGTAAGGTCGTCATCAGCAATGAACGTCACCATCTTGGGAGGGATCCATGGAATGTCCGAAGTGTAGGGGAATGATGATGTTGGAGCGGTTTTCAGACTTCTTTCTCGTCTTCTACGCATGGAAATGCATCAATTGCGGAGCCATTATTGACCGCACGATTTCCAGCAATCGCCGAAAGAGTCTGGCGGCCCGAGAATCCCAAACCGTTGTCGCGCGCTAAGAGGATCGACCCCATTTTGGGCTCGGAATCCAATCTTGGTGGGACGGCAGTTGTGGCCACTGCCATCCCCCACCTCCTTAGTCCGCTCAGTACCCTGAACTCTCATTTTCTGCTCCCCTCGACATGTCCACTTACAACACGACTGTCATTCTATCTACCAAACAGAAAGGCCCGCCTTCTCAGGCGGGCCTTTGTTCATCTAACTCCACTCTCGGACTGACTTACGCCACCTTCACTTCGATGGCTTTCGGTTTTGCCTTCTCCGACTTCGGTAGATGGAGGTTCAGCACTCCATCCTTGAACTCGGCCTTCACCTTGTCATCGTCAATCACATCGGGCAAGGAAAAGGTTCTGACGAAACTACCGTAAGACCGTTCAATCCGATGGTACTTCTTCCCCTTTTCTTCCTTCTCGTACTTACGCTCCCCCTGAATGGTGAGGACACCATCTTCGAGTGTGACTTTCACATCCTCTTTCTTCACGTCAGGGATTTCGGCCTTGATCTGATATTCGCTCTCCGTTTCACTGATATCGACGGAGGGCGTCCAATCCGCCACAATCATGGTCTCCTTGCCATTGGACGATCGTGTCGCCGGACGCGCAAACATCCGATTCAACCGATCTGAGACTTCTTCCAACTCTCGAAACGGATCCCATCGTACGAGTGCCATGGTACCCTCCTTCTGGGTTTGCCTCTTGGACTGTTCGGTTATCGCTGCTGGCGCTGCGCCGACTCACCTGCCTAAATGGTAGATAAATCGGCCCGACGGGAAGTCAAGGGCCTGCGAAGCTCGTGGTAAATACAGGTGTTAGCGTTGATCGATGCGCACGTAGGGTCGATTGTGCTCGCCGGAGTAGATTTGGTCAGGACGGAACAACTTATTTTCCCGCAACTGCTCCAGCCAATGGGCGAGCCAGCCCGACACTCTGGACATCGCAAAGAGCGGTGTGAAGAGGTCTACGCCGATGCCCATTTTGTCGTAGATGATGCCCGAATAAAAGTCCACGTTGGGATAGATGCCTTTGCTGTTCAAGGATTCTCCGGCCGCAGCTTCTACTGCCAATGCCACTTCATACAGCGGCGAGCTTCCCGACTCGGCAAACAGTCGGCGACAGAGTTGCTGGAGCACCGTCGCGCGAGGATCTTTCACCTTATAAACACGGTGACCGAATCCCATCAGCTTTTTTTTGTTCTCCATGGCGTGCGTCACATACGACCTCGCCTTCTCCGCGGTGCCGATCTCTCTGAGCATAACCACGACTTCTTCGTTTGCCCCCCCATGTAAAGGGCCTTTCAACGCGCCGATGGAAGACGCCACGACGGTATAGGGATCCGCCAGAGTCGACGCTGTCACCAATCCGGTAAAGGTAGACGCGTTCATCGTATGTTCGGCATGGAGAATGAGGCAGTCGTCGAAAATGTCGGCCCATAATGACGGCGCCACGAACTCTGTGAGCATATACAAAAAGTTTTCGCTGAAGCCAAGATCATCGCGGGGGGGAATGGGATCATCACCATGCCGCAGTCTCGCCCAGGCGGCTACGATCGTTGGTAACTTGGCGACGAGTCGGACCGCGCTCCAATAGTTATTCTCCACGTCCTTGACGTTGCGGCCTGGATAAAACATGCCGAGTGCCGCCACCGCCGCTTGCAGCGCGTCCATCGGATGGCCCTGTTCAGGCAAACATTTCAGCAAGTCGACGATGCGAAACTTGATGCGTCGATGATGGGTGACGTCCTTGTTCCATTGTTGGAATTCAATCGTCGACGGAAGGTGTCCGAAGAGAAGAAGATACGCTGTTTCCAGGTACGAGGATTCGGCGCACAGGGTCTCGACTCGAATCCCACGATACTCAAGAATCCCACGCTGGCCGTCCACATCGCTGATCGCTGACGTGGCGGCCGGAACGCCGGCTAAACCCGGCATGAAGTCATGCGGCATAATCCACCATCAATAAATAATAGAGACGAGGTACTGCGTTGATATGTTCCATTACCCTATCATAGCTCAGTCTCATTC
>JAOUMR010000086.1 GCA_029881435.1 Nitrospira sp. | reverse complement strand
GGAGTGACGCTCAGATCAATCTGACGACCCTCCGCGCCCTCATTCCCTTGCTGCTCCTCAACCCTCACCACTGGACGAAGAGGATAGCGGCTATTCACCTTGGCCACGATGCCGACGTCCCCGGTCGTCAGCCGAACCATCGTCCCGAGCGGGTACACCGACAATTGCTCGACGAGGGCCTTGAGGATCTCTCGTGGGAAAGTCGCTCGCTCGGCAACCAGCAGCTCTTTCACGGCTTCGTGGGGAAGCAGGCGGCGGCGATAGGGTCGCTCACTGACCAGTGCGTCGAATACATCCACGACTCCACAAATCTGAGCCATCTCGTTGATCTCTCGACCCTTGAGTCGATTGGGATATCCCTGACCATTAAATCGTTCATGAACCTGACGTATCAATCGTGCCAACCAGTGATAGTCTGACCCACATTGCTCGATGACTCGATAGCCGGACTCCGGATGCTGTTCAATCAGTGCTCGTTCTTCCTGAGTCAATCGGCCACTCTTGGTGAGCAACGTGTTCGGTACCGCAAATAGCCCAATATCATGTACGAGCCCCGTAAGTGCCAATCGATGCAGTTCGTCTCCGTAGTACCCCAATCCTATCCCTACCTTGGTTCCGAGTATGGCCACATTGACCAAGTTGGTAATCAAGGGTGAGCCAGAGCGTCCGGATAAGGCTTCAACGACGAGTTCATCATTCTGTTGTAAAGACGAGACCAGATCTGCCGCCAGCTGCTCAAGCGAGTGCAGCGCGAAAGCGTGCTGACCTTGCAGGGCAATTGCAACCTCGCTCAAGGCCTGTTCTGACCGCGAATACCAGTCTTTCACGAGTACACCTCTGAACTGCTACTGGCATGTCGGCACAACATGTTTCCCGTAACCCGTTCCACCAACGCGCGCCTGATCTGACGGACCTCCGCGACGCTCCCGACATGGAGACATAAGTCGCACAGTGAGTTAATTAAACGGCAGACTCCGCCAGTCCGTTGGAAAATTGATGAAATCGCACCCGAAGAAAAGATCGGCCGAACACAACCGGCAGCAGTCAGGCGAGCTACGATGTACGCTTTCGTCTCACTGCGATCGAGCCGGTCGATATGGTGATGAATGGCCACACGCTGCGCGAGTTGTGGAATATGCACGATACGATCGCGGAGTTCCGGTTGACCGACTAACACCAGTGTCATCAGAAACCGGTCGTTCAACTGGAAGTTGCTCAGAAGTCGAAGTTCCTCGAACGAACGCTCATGCTCAATAGCCTGTGCTTCATCCACCACTACGACGGTATCGATGTCTTGCTGGTAATTGGCCAGTAGCTGGTCATTTAATCGCCGTAGCTGCTCGCCCCTGGTTCCACCTGAGTCCAAGCCGAGCTGGAACAAAATCTCGCCGAGGAATTCGTTTCCTGGGATGGCCGGGTTGGACAGCAGCCCAATCTCATACCGAGCTCGAGGAAGCTTCCGAATGATCGCGCGACTCAGGAGCGTCTTGCCACTCCCGATCTCGCCAGTCAACATGACAATTCCTTTTCGGGTATAAATTCCATACAGCATGCGCGCCATAGCAACTTCGTGCTTTACCGACGGAACGTAAAATGTTGGGTCCGGCACGTTTTCAAACGGGCGCAGCTGTAACCCCCAGTGTGGCTCATATGTCAAACGCTGAATCACATGTTGCTCTTGAACAGCTTCAACGAGAGACACCATCCTACCTCACTCTTGTCGGTCACACGGCCCCATCGAGTGTTGCCACGAGCGGATTCAATTCGGCAATACACGTTGTATGGCTGCGCGTTCCGCCTGTCCGCATTGCGCCCATTCCTCGAGGCTGTTGATGTTTTGAGCGAGGCGAGATTGAACCGCCTCGTATCGCTTGGCGTCAACCGTCACGCGGCGGTCCATCACAATCGCGAGAAAACTATGGAGGCCCATAAAAAACGTCATGGTATGGGAGGCATTGACCTGTTGAGCGGCAGACCACAACTGTGCAACGCGTTCTACCGCGTTCTGTAGATGGGATGGCGATACATCTGTGGAGGCGCTGCCGTTCATCAGCGCCTGAAGGATGGTGGATAGATGAGGGACTTCCTGACGAGCAAGCTCCAGAAATCCCTGCTCCCCTTCCGCCAATCGGTCGAGAAATTCCTGTATAGAAACGAGGTTACAGTGTTCCACTCCACGCTGCAGAAGCCCCTCTGTCTGAGCCACCATAGCCTGAACCATATTGCGAGCGAAGGTCCCTGTCGCTGGGACTTGATCGTCCAGACCGCGGAGGAGAGCCAACAGTTCTTTCGTGCCAATCGTCGCCGGGGTACTGTCAGCAGAGGATTGGGTAGTCTCGGTGTCAAAGGCAACACCGGTGGCTCGTGTCAGCGTTCCATGAATGTGCCCCAACTGTTTACAGAGTGCGAGGAAATCATCAGCCGAAATTCGTGCACTCGGCTCCTGAACAGCTTCGATAAAGGGTAGGGCTGAAAAACTTGCTCGCTCAACATCACTCAGATTAATGGTCGCCGCAGATCCACCAAGGTTCGCGATGCCGACCTTGATCGTCTGGGCCAAGGACCGATGGCGCTCCGCAGGGGGAGCTTGCTGAAGTTCGTCGAGGGCCACATGAATCTGCTGAAGCCATTCCTGTGCTTCTTGAACGAACAGTTCAATCAGTTCCTTCTGGAACGCATCTTCGGTTTCGACAGACATCGGTATCGGCCAATCACCAGCAACACAGTCAATTCACGATTTCGACTGGTTACATCAGGACTGCCCTTTCCCATTTCCAAGTTGCGAGGCCAACCCTGCGATCTCGCCCAATTTGCGGGCCATTTCTTCAAATCGCCTTGTCGCATTCTCAGCTGCCTGCTCTGTTTCCACTACCTGTCGAGAAAGCACTCCGTTACGCTCACGTTCAGCCACGAGGAGTCCTTCCATCTCTTGAACTTTTGTCGAAGTTTTCTCCGCTTCCTGCAATAGTCCGACCGTTTCGGTGTGCTCGCGCTGTTGAGACGCGAGCTCGGTTTCGAGCATCTTGATTCTCTGCTGGAGTTCAGCCACCTGTTTCTGCTCATTGAGGAGTCGCTCTTCGGCATCTTGAGCCTGCGCCGAGATCTTTTCCGAGTCAGCAAGCTGTTGGACCAGTTGCTCTGCAGCAGCCCGTTCGGCATTGAGAGTAGATTCTAATTCTGCAATGCGTCCGGCAGTCTTTTGCAGGCTTAGAGCGTCCTGCTTGAGCGTCCTTACTTGATCTTCTTCTGCCTTGAGCGCAGCTTCCAGCTCGGAAATTCGCAAGGCCTGCGGTTCAAGCTTCGTGACTTGCGCTTCAAGATCACTGACACGCTGACGCGCTGTTGCCAACTGCGCTTCGCTTTCTTTGGCTCGCCCCAGCTGCTCCATTGCTTCGGACAGCTGTTTCGTCAACTCTTCTGATCGAGCCCGTTCCGTCTGAAGTTGGCCTTCAAATTCCCTGAGCTTGATACCACTCTGATCCATGTTGTCTTGCTGGTGGATCGATATCGCGGGAGCTCTTTTATCGGATGCCGGGGTGTGTTCAGAGGCAGGTTGAGTGGCAACGGGCGATTCTGGTATTGCTTCTTGTCGTTTTGCCATCAGTTCGAGCACACGATCTTTCAACGATGTGCCTTGGAACGGCTTCTTCAAGACACCATTTGCTCGACAGGACTCAGCTTGCTTGGTCACCTCATCATTGACGATACCAGAGATCAAGAGCACCGGAGTCATTGCAAGTGTGGGATTTCCTCTGACAAATGCGCACACCTCGTACCCACTCTTGTCCGGCATGATAACGTCAGAGACGACGAGATCCGGTCGCTCCTTTGCCAAATAGGCCAAGGCTTCCTCACCATTTGCCGCAAGCGTGACACCAAGCCCCGCCTCAGTTAACAGTCGTTCGGCGACTTTTCGAACCGCGATGCTGTCATCAGCTATGAGGATCTTCGGCATACCTACACCTTTCGTCTTTCTGGGGCTCTTGAAGAATCATTTCATGCACGATCCGAGTTGTGATAGAGCGAGAATCGGTATCTCATCTAGCCCGCTGGTATAACTTCCTTCAGCCGGGATATCGTTCCCCCGGTAGGCCTGAACAGCATCGTGTTCTAACGTGTGAAGGACCGGCATCTCCTCATCGATGCAGATCGCCATATTTCCCAAAGGATGCTTTATCCTGAGACACAGGGGATGGCTTCCCTGAACGTGAAGGCGCAGCAATAAAGCCAAGTCGAATACCGGGAGAACGGCCTGGTTCTGCCGAACAACCGATGCGATAAAAGGCGTGCAACCGCCAACCGGAATGGATGGTTTCCATGGCGAAATACCTGCTACTTCCAACGTTTTCACGGCCAACCACCGACCACCTATTGAAAACACCACACAATTCCATGGTAAATGCGTTGCTTTTCGCTGCCCCTTTTCTCCCGTCCTCAGCATGTTCGGCCATCGCTCACACCAATCGCCCAAGCATCCACTGATGTACGAGGAGTTTCTCGATCCTGACCCTGATCGAGCCCCCCATGTACCTCAAGCACCCACGTCAGATTGAGGATCATGGCAATGCTTTTCTCAAACAGGATCATGCCTCGATACCAGTGTCGCTCAACACCGCTGAATTGTGGAGGCAGTGGTAGGATCTGAGCCTGCTGAATTTCTAAAACCCCATGGACATCGCTGACTCGAATGCTGCCTCGCATTCCTCGATCAGTGAGCAGCACCACTCGAGTAGTCGGATGTGTCGGAACGTCAGCACTGCCTAATTGCATCACAAGAGAGACCGTCCTATCGACTAGACCTTGCGTTGTTGGATCTTCACTGTTTCCCAATTCTGCGCTGGTCAGTACCCCTTCGACGGATCCGGCGTCTAATGCCACATACCTTTCACTGATCGTGACAATGAGGAAACGCCGTGAAGAGGATGCTGATGAAGCCGATACGCCCTGTTCCTGGATGCTCATGTCAGCACTCTCATAGCCATTCTCTGCAACAACGCACATTCAGTCAATTAATACGAATATTTCCGCAAGGTTACCTTCTAGGCACGGGTGCCCGACCAATCCATCGTTCAACTTCTTGCAGCAACACGCGTTCTTCTACCGGTTTCGCAATGTACGCGTTTGCGCCGATGGAGAGCGCCATCTGTCGGTGCTTGTCCCCAGCACGCGTTGTCATTACCACGATGGGTGTTTGTTTCGTTTCAGGGCGGCTCCTGAGAGCTTGAATGACCTCGAACCCATTCAGCTTCGGCATCTCAAGGTCGGTGAGAATCATTCGATATTCGGCCACTGAGGCTTTCCGTAATCCATCTTCCCCATCCACCGCCGTGTCGATCTGATAGCCGGCTGACTCCAACATTTTCCCGACAAACTTCCGAATACTCAACGAATCATCGACTAGCAACAGGCGCGCGTCCTGACGTTCATTGGAAACCAGCTCATCAGGCAACAATTCTTCATGCCAAACGGTGGTCTCTGCCAAAACCGTCTGTGCCACTGATTCCTTCGTCTCTCGTGAGACCAGGCGAGCTGGATCGAGGACTAACAGGACTCGCCCCTCAGGATCGATCGTCGCTCCTCCGAAAAAAGAATGCTCCAGCGGTTTAAGCATTCCCAGTGACTTGATGACGATTTCTTGCCGACCCAACAGTTCATCGACGGCCAACCCCATCGGGCCCGTTGCCGTCCGAACAATCACGACCGGCATGGTCCAATCGACGCTTCCAACTTCCCTCCGGAGCACGTGGTACAACGATTGAACTTCAATGGCTTGTTCAGCAACCTGCAACAACGTGCGCCCGTCTTCTGCTCGCATCGAGGAAGCTACTGGCATGGTCACTTCATGTATATTGAGCAGAGGAATCGCATACCGTTCGGTCCCTGCACGGACCAACAAGGCGGTCGCAATGAGTAACGTGAGTGGAAGGTTTAAGGTGAACTTAGTCCCAACTCCAGGCATGGATTCTACCTCGATTTGTCCATTCATCCCCTCAATCACCCGCTTGACAACGTCCAGCCCAACACCTCGTCCCGCCTGGTCTCCCACCTTCTCAGCTGTCGAAAATCCCGGCAAGAAAATTAATTGCAGTGCTTCCTCATCCGACATCGTTTGTAGATTGTCTGGGTCGGCCAATCCCATTTTGATGGCCTTTGCTCGTATCTTTGTCAAATCCAACCCTACACCATCATCTTCAACCTCGATGATGACGGAATTACCACGATGCGCCGCATGCAAGTAGACCGTGCCGACAGCCGGTTTTCCCCTAGCCACTCGTTCAACCGCTGGCTCAATACCGTGATAAACCGAATTTCGAACGAGATGCACCAAGGGGTCCACCAACCGCTCCACTACGCCCGTATCCACCTCTGTCTGCTCTCCCGAGGTAACCAGGGACACTTCTTTGTTCGATGCACGAGCAATTTCCCGAATCGCTCGCCGGAACCGAGTAAACGGAGTACCGATCGGAACCATACGGGCACGTGCGATTTCATCTCTCATTAAGAGGGTCAACTGTTGCAGCTGGCTCATATCCTCATGCGATCGGCGAATGGACCCATCAAGCTGCGACATCGACTCACTGATGTCAGCCGTGACTTCTCCGATCCGTCGAGCAAGGATGTTAAAGTCATCATACTTATCGAGCTCCAGACTACCAAAATCACCGAATGCTGGAACAGGTTGCCCCGGGGATGATGTCGAACTGCTCGGTGCCTCCTGATAGGTAAAGGTGTGTTTATCGGCAAAGGATTGGACGGACTCAACTAAACGAGCCTTAAATGCCAATACCTGCTGCGACAGTTGTTCCAACACCCGTAGGCGTTGTTCTAATCGACCGCGCCCGATAACTAACTCTCCGACGAGATTCATCAGTCGTTCTAGTCGTGCATAACTGACACGGATGACTTCACGATCGTCTGCCGTCTTGCCATCATGGGGTTTATCCTGAGCATGACGCTCCTCCCGTCGGACTTGCGGTGGGGCACTAGCGTCGGACATCTCAGGTGAGCGCGGTGCCGAAGTCGCTTCAACGGGCACGCCTTGGTCTAATTGTTTCAACTCTGACCGAGCTGCATCGAATCGTTGCCTCGTACCATCGACCACACTGAGATCTCTCCGCATCAGCACGCGTACGACATCGATTGCACGTAGCATCAAATCCGTATGCCCAGGCAACACGCTGAGGCGACCGTCCCGCACCGCACCCATAAAGTCTTCAACATGATGGACAAGATCACCGATTGGTCGAAACCCGACAGTGTACGCCGATCCTTTCAAGGTGTGCGCAGTGCGAAACAGCTGGTTGATCAGTTCCTTGTTCTGAGAGTCCTTGTCCAACCGCAGGAGATTGGCCTCCAATAGTTCAACATATTCCTGAGCTTCAGGAACGAAGTAGGACAGCACTTCCGGATCTAGATCAGGGATCAGGTATTCGTCGGACAAGTCCGTGACGGGTATTTCTAGACTAACAACGGACTCGCCCTGGACCGAGCTCGAATTAGTCATTTCAGTGCTCGGTGGCACAGTTTCCTCTGAAGCAACCACAACGGCACTCTCACATGCCTGGGTGAGTCGTTGGATAAGACCTGGTACATCGTGCAGCAGTTGCGGCACCTTCGCGTGATCCGGTTGAATAATGAGACGGATCATCCCAACAGCCGCAGCCATCATGTCGAGCAGCGCTGAGTCTATACGAAGACGTTTTTCCCTGACCGCAATCAGGCCGTCTTCCAGGGGTCGCGAAATGTCTCCAATGACTTGGAACCCGACCGTGTAGGCCGAGCCCTTGAGCGTATGTGCGGCACGAAAAAGCCGATAAATTGCATCTTCGTCTTCTAGGTTCCCGCGAAGGATACGGATCAACTCATCGATGGTGCCGAGATACTCCTCCGCTTCGGGAATGAAGTAGGACAGCATTTCTGGATCAAGGGCAGGATTTACATAGTCTGGGGTGGCCAAAGACAAGGGGTTCGATGCGTCCTTTAAGCTCTCCAAGGACGCCAAAGACTGCCGGACCAGGTCTTCATCTTCGCTGTCACCCTGGCCAATTAATGTCACAAGAGTTCTCAGACCCTTGACGGCTTCTCCCATAGCCCTAGCCACCCTTGGCCAGTCAGACGGGACAGTTTCAACAGCCCGCTCAAGAATCGCTTCAAGCTGTTCAGACACTCGAGATACCCCCTCGTATCCATATAGAGCCGCTGCGCCTCGAATACGATGGGCAATAATGTACTGTTCGTGGAGTGCTTGAGGCGCAGGAATCGAGTCGCTCTCAGCCTGTAGCGATTCTGCCAACGTCCTGAGTCCGTCTGACGCTTCCGAGACGAAGACGCGGACTAAATCAGTATGGTTGGATTCCAATCCCATCGGCTTGCCTTAAGACCGGGAAGGATACGTTCTGCAGATCCTGATCGATTAGACCAACTTGAATTGAGAGACTGACGCCGTCAGACTTTCGGCCAGCTTCACCATGTCCTCTACCGTTGCGCGAGCCGAGTCTGTCGCCTTCTGTGTCGCCACGGCACCGCCGGTAAAATCTTTGATTGAGCGGCCAACTTGATCGGTGGATGCCGTCTGGTTGACCGCAGCTGACGCAATACTTTGAGCAAGCTCCGCAGACCGTTCCGCGATCGTCGAAATCTCCTTAAACACATCACCGGTACGAAGCGCTGAGGCCGACCCCGCTTCCACCGCTTGGGTTTCATGCTCCATTGCGACAACCGCATGTTGCGTCTCACTCTGAATAACCTTCACCAAATCGGCGATCTCTCGCGTCGCTTGCGTCGAACTCTCGGCAAGCTTGCGGACCTGATCGGCAACGACGGCAAATCGAGCGCCAGCTTCGCCCGCACCGGCGGCTTCAATCGCCGCATTTAACGCGAGAAGATTGGTCTGGTTGGCGATGTCACGAATAGTTGAGACGATCTGCGAGATCTCCAATGAGCGGTCCCCAAGTGCTTTGACCTGCTTCGACATTCGTTGAACCGCGGATCGAATGCGCTGCATGTCCTGCACGGTTTCCTGTACTGCAACTCGACCGTCTTCTGTCGCTTTCAAGACCTGTCGTGCGGAATCCGATGAGGCTTCTGCCGTTTCAGCGACCTGTCGCATCGAGGCAGCCAGTTGTTCGATCGCACCAAGCGTCCTCATCGACTCATCCGCTTGGTGCTTCGCAGTTCCCGCCATCTGCCCGGCATTCTCTCGCAACGCACCGGCAGAACGGTTCACACGTTCTGCCGATTCCCTCACCTGCTTCATCAGTTGGGCGAATCGTTGAATCATGAGGTTGAACCCGTCTGCAAGATTCCCGAACATGTCAGCCGTCACTTCACCACGTTTGGTCAAATCGCCTTTACCAACATCGGACACGAGCACGAGAAATTGAACCAGGCGTTTTTGCATCGCGTCCCGCTCTTCCTCCGTCGACACAAGACTTGTGATTCTGTCAAGCATGGAGTTGAACGCCTTCGCCATATGACCGACCTCATCATCGCTCTCCAGCCGAGCTCGAGCTTGAAGATTTCCCGCTGCGGCTTGCTGAGCCACATCGGCCACATGAACGATGTTCCGAGCGATATTGCGCGCAAGAAAATATCCGATCGCACCGGCCAGTACCAACGCCAACACGGCTCCCATGAATACAATGTTGGCTCGATACGAGGCCTCGGCTTGCCCACTGTCGTTAAGCTCTTTCGCGACTTCTCGAATCGTTGTCATGAGCTCGCGCACCCGTAACGTTGCAGTCCCATACTTGTTCGCGACTTCGACGGACAACGTGGCCTGCCCAAGATCACGCATGTCTTGCTTCTGCTCATCGGTCAGTGAAGAGCCAAAACTATCTGCGAACGCCCCGACCGCACCTTCTGTCGCAGTAAAATACTCGCGCAATGCTTGATGAAGCTCTGCGAGATGTTTACTTTCATTGCGTCCCGTCGATGCCTCATGGAGGTGAGATGCCTGAAGTGTCTCCAGCGGCGTGAGGGTCTGGTGCTTGAGCTCGGTAAGCGGGATGAGTGCCTCTTCAAAATCGCTTTTGCGAGTTTGCCTCCCCACGTTCAGCAGCACACTATGGTACAGCCCCAGGTTGGTGCTACTAATACCGACGTTCGACAGCGCCAGGGTCGATCCGTTGTAAATCAACTGCAACTCGTCTTTGAGTTTAAGAAGCCCTATTAAACCGACCAGACCGACAGAGACCATGATGACACTCACGGCAGAGAAGCCGAGAATCAACTTGGGCAAAGTCTTGAGGTTTTGAAACCATGAGTTCGTCGGCCTCACGGTCGGCTTGCTATACTTTGGCATAACGTCCTTCCTCCTCAACACTCTGGGCCACACCGAGCTTCCTGGGAGTTTCTATTTTCATTCACCGCCTCTCTGACATATTCATATCCGTGGCGGCCTCCTCAACAGACGCCAACAGTGAGGGGATCTCAAGCATCCCACTCACACGATCTTCCACCCTGACCAGTTGTGATAGGAAGGGACGCCCACCGTTTACACTCGACCCTGGGGAGTCCAACATATCTTCAGGATAGATCGCGCGAATCTCAGGGACCTCATCGATCAGCAAACCGATTTGATGAACTTTGTGTCGTACCACGATGACATATCGAGGAGTCGTGGATAACGCTGCGCCTAAAGACTGTCTCAAATCTGCCAACGGGACGATGGTCCCGCGGAGATTGGCCACGCCAACCAGCGATGCCGGCATTCCAGGTACCGGTGTCACCGACTCAAGTTCGAAGACTTCGCGGACTTGGCGAAGATCGATGGCGAATAATTCCCCTCCTATCATAATGAGGCACACCCTCAAAACACCTGAAGCTTTGCTTTCTTCTGTTTCAACGTCGGAGATGAGTTGCGGTAGATCACATGGTAATTCCATCGTTGTTCGGTCCATGCGCCATCAAATACTCAACTGAGTGCCAGCTTCACGGCTTGCAGTAGTTCTTCAGATTTGAACGGCTTGACCACATGCCCGTTCGCCCCCTGCTGTTGTCCCCAAAACTTGTCGCTTTCCTGGCCCTTCGATGTGCAGAGTACGATCGGAATGCGGTTGAACCGGGCATCGCTCTTCAAATCCCGACAGGCTTGAAACCCATTTCGTCCAGGCATCACGACATCCATGACGATCAAATCAGGCTGCTCCTTGACAATCTTCTCTTCAAGTTTGTCCGTGGTCGAACATGTCACAACCGTATGGTGGCCTGCCCTTAAGTATGACTCAATCAGCTGAAGCTCAGCCTGCGAATCATCGATGACCACAATCTTGCTCATGAGCCCGTTCTCCTCTTTTGACGGATCGCAGAAGCATCTAGCGCAACGGCAATACGACGCTGATCGCGCCGGCCAGTTCTCCTTCTTTCCATCCTTCCTTTTTCATCCCGCTCACATCCCGTTCACCCTTAGGACCACCATGACAGATGAGACATGTAGCGCTGGCGTATTCTGGATCCATGACACGCATAACCGGGTTGCCATTCACCATCGTAATCTTCGCATACCGTTGTCCTTTTGGATGCCGAGGATTGGCAAACATGCGAAGCACCTCCGCCTCAAAGTCATCCGGTTTATTCCCAGAAAGTCGATAGTCGATACCCGTCAACTTGACTCTGATCCCTGTTTTCGCAGAAAATTTCTGTCCCACCTTTCTAGCGAATACCGACGGAATGAACCCTTTAAAACCAATTCCTTGCTTGTTAATGATCGGTTGTGCCTCCCGCACAACGTCATGTTGTGACTCCAACATCGCCAAGAGGATCTCACCATGCGGAACCCCGTCTGGACGAGACAAGTCCATCTTCGTCTTTGCTTTGAATGTATCGAGGACTTGGCTTACTAGGAACTTATCGGTGAAACCTTTCTCTCCTTTAGATGCATCATTAATGAGCGGCTGATGCTCCGACACAACCGCTCGACCAGCCCGTAGCAATTCAATGAGCAACTCTGCGACCTCCGCATCATCTGCTCCCTTACCATGAACCGAACTGTCCACCATCCCGACACAACACACAATTCCAACCATGACTGATACCAGCCACACCCGCATCCAGCACCTCCTCATATGACCGATTCGGGCCGTTCACATGCAGTGTATCGACTTGTATACAGTTGGCAAGAAATCGATGATTATCGACAGTGTGTGTTCAACATCGTGGGCTGGTGAGACGAGATGCTAAATAGGAAAAGACAAGTGGTCGGGGAATAGGGGAAAATGCCCGTTCATCTCCTTGAGGCATTCAGAGAGCGGAAATTCTTGCGAAGATGCGAGATGTCTACATAATGGGACACGTGATCAGCCCAGCGGTCAAGCTCGTTCCGTAGCCGTGCGCTGATCACCCTGGATACGAAGACTTCCAGTGCGGGAAGCCTTTTCCTTCGGCGAACGCGATTCAACCAGCTACGGCGAAACTCGGGCTCATCGAATACACCGTGTATGTACGTTCCCCACACGAGACCGTCATTCCGAACGGCGCCATCGAAACCTTCTTCACATATGGTCGTCGGAGATTGAACGTCCTGACCCTGTGTCGTTGGACGGCGAACGGTAAAGCACGGTAATTCTTTCATTCGTCGCGTGTTACCCATATGAACTTCATATCCACGAACTACGGTGCCTTCACGCATAAATTCATCGGTCGGACAAGCCTCCACCTGCATCGTGTGTTTGGTACTCATAAGGGTCGTCTCGATATTCAAATACCCCAATCCTGTGCTTGTCCCACCCTGTTCCACATAGTCAGGGTCCATAATCGTCCGCCCAAGCATTTGATAGCCACCGCAGATACCGACCATTTCTCGTTTATTCTGGAGATGTTTCTCTAGTAGAGGGACAAACCCCTTCTCTCTCAAGTACGATAGATCGGCCACCGTGCTCTTGCTTCCTGGAATGATGACAATGTCGGCATCGGAGATCATCGCTGGGGTGCTGACGTACTTCAACGCCACATCTTCTTCTGCCGATAGGGTATTGAAATCAGTGAAGTTGCTCATATGAGGCAGTAAGACGACGGCAATATTGACATGATCGGAGGCAAAACGCGCTTGTTTCTCAACGACCTGACCAAGGCTGTCTTCTTGATCGAGCATGAGATCACGGAGATACGGGATTACTCCCAATACGGGAACTCCGCCTCGTGATTCCAGGAATCGCACCCCATCGGCAAACAGCTCGGCATCACCACGAAACTTATTCACCACGATCCCACACACCCGGTCGCGCTCGCCCGGCTCCAGCAAATCCAACGTTCCAAGAATCTGCGCAAAGACACCGCCTCTGTCGATATCGGCTACCAATAGAACTCGAGCATCAGCTATCGTGACGACAGGCCAGTTGACGAGATCGTGTTTCCTGAGATTCACTTCCGCCGCGCTACCTGCTCCTTCAATAACTATCATCTCATACTGATTTGCCAATCGAGCGTAACTATCTTCCACAATTGACCAAAGCGTTCGTCGACCATCGAAATAAGCTGATGCTTCCTGCTTCGCGAACGCCCTGCCAAGAACGACGACTTGGGAACAGCTATCGGATTCTGGCTTGAGCAGGATCGGATTCATATCGACATGGGGTGCAATTCCACACGCTGTTGCTTGCAGAGCTTGGGCCCGCCCAATTTCCAGACCTTCAGGGGTCACGAACGAATTCAACGACATGTTCTGAGCTTTGAATGGCGCCACACATATACCTGAACGCGACAGCAACCGACAGATCCCGGCTGTCACCACACTTTTCCCTACATCAGAGCCTGTCCCAAGAATCGCAAGGGCTTCAGCCTTCATTGGAAGGCCTTCTGCCATTGCTCGGCCTTTGCTAAGCCTCGAGCGACACATCTGGCAACCACTTTTCCGATAAGTGTGCCGATGACCGTGTGAGTCCCGCTATATTGTTGCGGCGGTCCTTGTCCACGCAAGGCTCCGACCATGACGACCGCATCTGTCCCAGTCCCGGTTGCCAAAGACTGGTCTTCTGTACTTTTCACCGCATGATCCATCAAGACACTCGTCTTGGCTTCTGTGACGACCTGAACGGCACCGACCATTGCGGCGTTTGAGAGACTCGCATTGGTAATCACGATGAGATTGATCGTGCCCGGCTTGTTGACTCTCTTGGATTGTGCCCATCGAAGATGCCACTCCCCTGCTCGGACGGCATTGGTCACACCGACTGTCGCAAAACACTCCACCCAGAGTCCTTCCGCAACGATTTGCGCCGTGACCAGCTGTGTCATCGGCACCGCGGTCATGAGTCCGATGGTTTTACCACTGAGTCGGAGTTGTGAAGCCAGTTTCCGCAAGTAACGCGCCGGCGTGGGGTAGTGCCCCTTGATGGGACCATTCGCTTCGACCTGATGATTCAGGATAGATGATGCGAGACCAAACCCTCCGCCTAGCGGCGCTGATGAAAGCACGCGCTTTCGCCCCCCGAGACGAATCACGAGCGTATGCCCGACGACCTGATGCTGGGTATGCATCCCTCTACGAGTCTTGGTATTCACGGCCTGCGTTCCCGTAGGAATTTC
>JAOUMR010000015.1 GCA_029881435.1 Nitrospira sp. | reverse complement strand
GAAACAGCCCGGCTTGCTGAGTATCCTGACCACGCATCGTGAACCTCCCGTGGGGTGCTGGTGAAAGAGTTTGGCCTATCTACCCCGAGGGAACAGAGAACACAAGAGTTTTTCCGCAGCCTGCTAGAGATGCAGGGAACGATGCCGCAGGCCAAGACAATCACCCAAATTTTCACGGCAACCCTGATGGCTTGCCGGTCGGTTTCAGCAAAACGCCAGGCTTCCCTGATCCTGTCACTGGTGAGATGCTGCCCGATCAAATTGGGTTTACCTGCGCGGCTTGCCACACGGGACAAATCGAATATCGCGGAACCAGCCTCCGCATTGATGGGGCACCCGCCATCACCGATCTCGGCAAATTTCGTAATGCGCTCGAGCTGGCGTTAGCCCAGACCGACGCGGTCCCAGGACGGTTTACTCGATTTGCCAAACGAGTCTTGGCTGAGGCCCATTCGGCGGAGCAAGCCGCTCAGCTACAGGGAAGGTTGCAGGCACTGCTGGCCAAAATCCAACAGGTAAAGACGATCACCGATACCGTGGCTGATCGGAATGTCGAAGAAGGCTTTGCCCGTCTCGATGCTTTGAATCGAATTGGAACGCAGGTGTTCTTCATCGATCTACTCGGGGCGAAATCTCAGGGTTTCGATGCTACTGCTAATCTGGCAGCCACCACAGCACCAGTGAACTACCCGCATATCTGGAACACCCACTGGTTTACCTGGGTCCAGTACGATGCGTCCATCTTGCAACCGATGTTCCGCAACGCAGGCGAAGCACTCGGAGTTTCGGCAAAAATCAATCTCGTCAATCCGGCAACGACCTTGTACAAGTCCTCCATTCCTGTTCAAGGCTTGTACGACGTGGAGAAATTGCTGGCCGGCAAGAATCCACACTCCGGCATACCTGGCTTCACAGGGCTCCGCTCACCGATGTGGCCGGAAGATATTTTGGGGACCATCGACCAAGCACGCAAGGAACGTGGCCGCGCCCTCTACCAAGACATGTGCCAAGGCTGTCATCTTGCGCCGGTGAACGAGCCCGGCTTTTGGACAGACAAACGTTGGCAACCACCGAATGCGGCGGATGAACGATATCTCAAACTGGTGGAAATCCCCGTTGCCGCTATCGGGACCGACCCCGGGCAGGCTTCGATTTTGGGTACACGTCAGATTTCGCTACCTTCGTATCTCGGTGTGGCGGGAACCCCAAACGAAAGCAGAACCATCGTCACCACGACCTTCGGGGCGGCGCTCGCCGCCGTTGTCGATAAGACGACCAACCTGTGGTACGACGAGCACCATCTCACGGAAGAAGATCGCGACCGACTGAACGGCCATCGACCGAATCTCCTCCAGACGAAGGGCATTTACAAAGCCCGTCCACTCAACGGGATTTGGGCTACCGCTCCCTTTCTCCATAACGGTTCAGTGCCAAATATCTATGCCTTACTCTCTCCGGTCGAAGAACGCCCGAAGACATTTTGCCTGGGCAATCGGGAATATGACCCGGAAAAGTTTGGATATCGCACCGAATGCGCGGCAGGCACATTTCAACTCGATACAACAATCCCCGGCAACTTGAATACCGGACACGAATTCAGGAACGGGCCAATCGGAAATGGTGTCATTGGACGAGCACTCAGCCATCAGGAACGACTGGATCTGATCGAGTTTCTAAAAAGCCTGTAACGATACGGATGTGGGCGCTGAAAGAGACGTAAGGCAATTGAAGAAAGACCACCGTCGGCCGGTGTTGCCGATTGACTTTGGCTTGTTACACTCTTTCTCGTCTCACAGATCCAACATGCGCTCGACTTGTTTCGCTATCGCATCCTTCTTACCCAGCCCCCCGATGAAGCCCACCAAATCCCCGTTTCGATACAAGGCCAGCGTGGGTAGCGACAAAATCTCTAACTCAGCGGGGATCTGAAAATTTTCGTCGACGTCCATGGTGAGGATGAGTAGCCTTGCTCCCACCTCCCCTTGCAGTCGTTCCAGCTCAACCATCAAAGCACGGCAATGGCCGCAACCGGGCTTCCAGAATTCCACCAAGACCGGGACGGAGCTTGTCTCAACCACACGGTCGAACTCTCGATCAGTCACGACTTGAAGATGGGTCATCACGATGACGCGAATCGAGTCAATAATGGTTTGAGAATGCTAGCAACCTGTTGGGCAAGGAGCTGATAGCCGGCAGTGGTGAGGTGAATCCCGTCGTTTGAATAGCGTGCCGCCAGTTGCCCGGTTTCCGTCTCAGCGGTGACGGCAAACAGATCAACAGACGCGAGGCCCTTGGAGTCGGCATAGTCACGAATAAGCTGGTTCAGCTGCGTTCGACGGACAAGATGCCCAGTAATCCACTCCTTTCCTTCGCGACTTTCTGAAGAGTCCTCTACTCGGATCGATGGAACGGTCACGGGAATCGGCAGGCTCCCTCTCGCCAGCGTCTGTTCGTACATCGTGATGAGATTTCGCATGATTTCTGGTGGGGAGGTGTTCCACCCAAGATCGTTCGTTCCGCCCAAAATCGGCACATAACCAGGCCCGTGCTCAAGTACATCGCACCGGAATCGCACGACCATTTCGCCCGTCACCTCACCGCAGATGCCACTTGTTCGAACCTCCACCACATCACCCAAATAGGACTGGAGGAACTGGCCGTATGGGGTCTCCCGTCCGGTCGGGTTGTCCCGAGTCGGTGACTGAAACCCCGCTGTCAGGCTATCACCGAAACACATCACCAGAGTCGATCGGTTCATACCCACCACGTGAAGGCTCAAGACCCATTGGCCCAGCCAGAATCCTGGTCGATTCTACCGATACCCTCGACTCCATACAAGCTAGAGCGATCCCCACCCCCATGAGGGCTGACAGCGGAGAATGGTGATTTTCTTGACGAATTCTCAAACTGCCGGTAGGTCTTACGTATGTCAACGGAGATGAAGACCACTCAGGAGATGGTCGCAGCTGCGATAAATGCACGGGCCGCGGAAGACCCGGAAATCGTCTCGGTCAGACGCGTCCTCAAGCTCTTGGACAAAACCGCAAAGTCGAATCGGACATACGGGTCGACGAACCCTGTCGCTCAAAAGTTCTCACAACAGCTGTTTGAAGAAGTCAGCGCCCACCTTTCCACCTATTCGAGGCTTTCCGTCCTGGTTCAGCGGAACGAATTGCTCTGCAAGGACTGTGTCGTCTATGAACCGGAGAAGGAAGGGGGAAGCGAGAATGTCGCTTTCAAACTCTATGCCGACGGCGTTCGAGAATTGGCCCTCTACCACGATCTTTCCCGCGAGGATCTACTTTTCTTTTTGAGCACATTATGGAGCGATCCGACCTCCGAAGATGACGACGATATTGTCACACAAATCTGGGCTCGTAATCTTTCGACCATTACGATCGTGACTGCTGAAGATGTTTCCAATTCGTCGGCAAATAACGATGGCTTCCTTCGCCTCGATGGAAGTATGAGCTCGTCGGATTCGACGCTCCGCGAGTTGTTGGACCGCGAGATTGCACGCAAGAAGCGATCCGGTGAGCAAGCCGATTCCAAGAGCGGGGGAAGCGCCAACGCCAATAGTAGATTCCAATCCGGGCTCGCCGGCTACGAGGTCACGGACGAAGAGCTTGAGGCACTGGCCAAGGAGATCGAAGCAGAGAGCAAGCAAGATAATTTGATGTATATGTTCGATATGCTGACGGCCATTCTCGCTTCTGAAAGGTCATCGGCCTTACTCACGAAGCTCTTCAATCTTTGGAGCAACATCGTCGACTCACTCTTGCGCGAAGGCAAGTGGACCGTCTTGGAGAACGTGTTGGGCCTGCTCCACGAATCCGACGCCGTCCGTCCAGACCTCAGCGATGAACATAAGCAACAACTTATGTCGGTTTTCAATGGACTTAGCCGGACAGAACGCATCAAGAACATCGAGATGTACCTCAACGGCACCCCTAATGCGAATACCGAAGGGCTCTCTACGATCTTGCTCTTGATGAAACACGATGCAGTCCCAGCACTTTGCACCCTCTTGGCAAACCTCGAATCGCCGAATCATCAAACGCTCGTCGCGGAGGCAATTGGAGTCTTGGCGAAAGAACAGCCCGAACCGCTATTGAGAGGTTTACTGGACCGCCGACCAATATATGTTCGCAATCTATTGGGCATCCTCATCAAGTGGAATGATCCCAAGCTGATCGAGCCGATTGAAAAGCTGGCTCGGCATCCCGACGCCCGAATCCGCAAGGAGGTTCTGCGAGCCATAGGGCTCTTCCGCCCTAGTGGGAACGGTGCAAAACTCGTCACCTGTTTGGAAGATACAGATGAAGGTGTCAGGATTGCAGCCATAAAGCTGCTCATGTCGGGACAATATACGGTTCCATTCGACAACTGGACGCCCATTTTATCAGGCGATGGGTTCATGGATCTGCCGTTAAGCGAGCGTCGGGCTGTGTTCCACGCCATCAGGGCGACGTGTGGGGATGAGGCAGTCCCCTATTGGGAAGGCCTCATGACTGAATGGGCATGGACGAAACGGAAAAAGAAAGAGGAATTGGCCATCTTGGGTGCCGAAACGCTCGGGAAACTGGGCACGCCCGCAGCCGTCGCCGCCCTTACCATTGGAGCAAAAAAAGGAAACGCGGCAGTTCGCCAGGCCTGCGCCACGGCTTTGTCGCAAGCCCAGCGGCAACAACGCGGTAATCCCTCGCCCGACCTAACCCAGTAGGAGCATCGACTCGTGAGCGGACCTAAGACAAGATCACAGCAACAGCATCCGACTAAAACAGATACGATCCAACCGATTCTCACACACGAAAAGTCCCTCTCACAAAAGATTGGCCAAGGATCGGAAGCCGACGATATTCTCGGCCAGCAGTTGGTGATGCTGGGCTTTCAGCTCATCACGCAGCTCAACACCTTAATCAAGACGTCGAAAATTCACGGTCGTGCCAATGCGGCTCTCGACAAGCCCGTCGAGGCAATGCTGACTCTCATTGAGACACTGGCACACGATCAACCGGTCACCTTGTGGCTCCAGGATGATTTTCTTTTTCTCGGCAAACAGCATCTGAAGGTGACCTCGCAACAAATGCTGGTTGTCTCAAGCATCATCGATTCATTTCGGAAGTGGAGAATCGGGGGTCTCACGTTCTCGCCGTCTGTTTCGTCCAACGATATTCGAGAGTTTGCCCATTTGTTCGTCAGCCTCGACCCGACCACAATGTCGCTCGACGACTTCAGGACAGAACTCAAGAAACTCGGCGTCGCGACCATCGACATCAACGATCCCCGGCAACTAAACCTGCGCGAAGACCTGGCGGGGGATGGAAACTCCAAGTTGCGGCACAAGGCACGGTCAAAAGCGGCCTATGGAAAAGCCGCCGACGCGGTTGGTACCCTGACTCAATCTGCGCGTGAAGGCAAGGGCCTCAGTTTCAAACATGCCAAACGCGCCATCCAAAATATCATCGACCTGATGATGCAGGACGAGCCGGTCCTGTTGGGTCTCACCACACTCCGCTGTCACGACCAATATACCCATAATCATTCCGTCAATGTCGCACTCCTCTCCATCGCCCTTGCAAACAGAGCTGGATATGAAAAGGTTGAGCTAGCCAATCTGGGATTGGCGGCTCTTTTCCATGATATGGGGAAATCCAATATCCCGCTCGAGGTCCTCAATAAACCGGGAGAGTTTACAGAAGATGAATGGGCAGCAATGCGCAATCATCCAGTGGAAGGCGTCCTCAGCTTGACTCAGTTACGCGGGATTACGAATCTCCCCGCCCGCATGGCCGCCGCGTCGTTCGAACACCATATGAATCTGGACTATTCAGGTTATCCCAAACTCAAGACGCCGTGGAAACTCTCGTTGACTGGTCGCATTCTGACGATTGCGGATTGCTACGATGCCATGACGTCCTCTCGCGTCTATCGTCGTGAACCGATGTCTCCCTCGAAAGTCTTGAGCATCATGTCCGGCAAATCCGGAAAGAGCTTTGACGCGACACTCCTCAAGCTCTTTGTCAATTGCGTCGGCATTATTCCTATCGGGAGTCTCGTGGTCCTTGATTCTGAAGAATTTGCCGTTGTCCTCAAACCCGCCACCGATAAGACCCAGAGCGAACGTCCGGTCGTCAAACTCATCACCGATGAGCAAGGCAATCCTATCGACAACGGACCGGAGCTTGATCTGACGGAAAAAGACGACGTCGGTGACTACCGACACAGCATCATGCGGTTGATCGACAATATCGAGCATAAATTCGACACGAGCCGATACTTCGTGTAGCACGCCCGCCCGACACTGTTCCGCCCTGCATCCTCTCTTCCCTCCGCGACCCTCGCTTGACAGGCTGAAAGACGATCTTCGACAATACCCACATGAGTGGACAGATCATCATCGAGCAACTTGAGTTTCGCGGTCGCTGTGGCGTGACGCCCGATGAACGTGCACGGCCACAGCCATTAGCCGTCGATCTGGAATTAGATTGTCACCTTGAGCCAGCTGGACTCTCCGATGACCTTCAACGAACGGTCGACTATGCGTCAGTGGCGCAGCGCATAATAGAACTTGGAACTTGTCACGATGCTCATCTATTGGAGACCATGGCTGAACGGTTTCTGGCCGCGCTCTTCGATGAGTTTCCGGTCGATCGTGCGAAGCTCTGGCTCCGAAAGCTTCACCCCCCTCTCATCCATGTGACCAAATCGGTCGGTGTTACCCTAGAGCGTACCAGGCAGGCGCACCGATTGCTTCGCGCAGATCCATCCCCTTCCCACTTTCTTATCCAGCAGCTTCCTCGTCTTCCCAAAGGCAAGGTCCTCGATGTCGCGTCCGGCACCGGACGTCACGCACTGTTCCTTGCCTCGCAGGGCTACCAGGTTGACGCGATCGATCACGATGTCCAGGCACTGGCGCAGCTATCGTCAACGGCTCATGCGCGGAACCTCACAGGGATCACAACACAGACGATGAATCTGGAACCGCCTCCACCAACGAAGGCGAATATCGGACAAGAGGCCTACAATGTCATACTCGTGTTCTTTTATCTGACTCGTCCACTCTTTCCCTGCCTGATCGATGCGTTGAAGCCCGGCGGTATGTTGCTGTATGAAACCTTCCTCATCGATAACCACTTCCAGCATCAACACCCCAAACGCAAGGAGTTT
The DNA here is from genome assembly GCA_029881435.1 of Nitrospira sp. Taxonomy (GTDB): domain Bacteria; phylum Nitrospirota; class Nitrospiria; order Nitrospirales; family Nitrospiraceae; genus Nitrospira_D. The sequence goes on along the minus strand of JAOUMR010000015.1, from coordinate 45,123 downwards.
TGCCTTGCGCACAACGAACTCATCGACCTCAGCTCTGGCCTTCGTATCGTGCATTACGATGAAGGGCCTCACGAAGGCCAACGCGGTGGAGAGTCGGTCTATACCGCACAACTTGTTGCACAGAAGCCTCTCGCGAGCGAGATTTCGTCATGAGCCGCTTGGACTTACACCTCCACACCACTCACTCTGATGGAAGCTGTACACCGACGGAGGTGGTTGGACTCGCGCACCGTGTCGGGGTCACAGCCATGGCGATTACCGATCACGACATCACGACCGGACTCGTGGAAGCCATGACCGCAGGAGAGGCGTGTGGGATTGAGGTGATTCCCGGAGTCGAGATCAGCTCGAGCTTCGGCAATTCCGAGGTACATATTCTTGGATACTTTCTCGATTGGGAGGACATTGACTTGAATAAGCGACTCAAGACCTTGCGGGACAGTCGCCACCGTCGCAATCCCAAAATCGTCGAACAGCTGCAGAATCTCGGCATCGATCTCACCTACGAAGAAGTCCGCGCCCTAGCCGGCAGCGACTCAGTCGGCCGACCACATATTGCTCGTGCCCTTATGGACAAGGGAATCGTCTCGTCAGCTAAAGAGGCGTTCGATCGATTTCTGGCCGATGGAAAACCAGCTTACGTGCCTCGCGATCTCCCCGCCCCAGTTGAAGCGATTCATTGGATCAAGGCAGCGGGAGGCCTCGCCGTACTAGCCCATCCGACTTGGGTGAGGTGTGCAGATCGATCGCTTGCCGAGCTGGTTCGCCAGCTGAAAGCGGACGGACTCGATGGCGTGGAAGTCTACTACAGCACTCATGCTGCACGGCAGACTCGAGAATATCTGAGTCTCGCTCAACAACTCGGCCTGCTCGTGACCGGTGGCAGCGATTTTCATGGTCTCACCAAACCCGACATTGAAGTCGGCATCGGCAAGGGTTCCCTTCATATTCCGACTTCGCTGCTTCCGAAAATGAAAGACCTTGTGGCTCGAGGATAAGACCTCATCCTTCTGCCTATTTTCTCCGATCCATTGACTCCTCTTTACTATCCGCTAGACTTTGGAGGTCTTCGGATCTCGTCGCCCATGACCAACACGCCTAGCTGGGCCTTTCAATATTTTTTGGCCGCGCTCCTTGCGCTTTTTGCCGGTCCCATTTTGAGCAAATGGCCCGGTGCACAGTCGTTCCCTCTCACCCTGTTCGGACTCAACAGCGCTCATACAATCCGCCTCATTGTTGCAGCAGCCGGACTGGCTTTGCTTGGTTTGCTATCAATCCGCGCGTTTCGGCACATGCCGGATAACGGACGAGGATTCTCGTTTCTGCGGACGCTGGTTTTACCTATGACGACTTTGCTCATTGTGATTGCAGCAGATAAGACCGTTCGAGCTGTCGGACAGTCACTGATCAGCCAGCTTGGCTCCGCACATTATACGCTGACATACGCCGCTCTCCTGGCATTCATCGGCCTCTGGGTCACTGCTGCATGGCTGTTGAATCTTGACGCGCTCCACCGCTTTTTCTCGAAGCCATCACGATCGCCTCACCGCAAGGAACCGGCAACGCCGCTCGAGGAAACCGACGCACTTCATTCCGAAGAAGAGCGCGGCGAGCAAGAGACCAGGATAGACATCCAAGCTGCACCGAACGGACCTCCTGCCATGCTCGGTCGATACAAAGTCCTGAAGGAGTTGGGACGAGGGTCAATGGGAGTGGTGTATCTTGGAAAAGATCCGACGATCCAACGGTTCGTGGCAATCAAAACGATGCAGCTTAACGAAATCGATGATGCCGTCAAACTCCAAGACGTGAAAACGCGGTTCTTCCGAGAAGCCGAATCAACCGGACGCTTGTCCCATCCGAACATCGTGACGATTTTCGATGCTGGGGAGGAACATGATCTCGGGTACATCGCGATGGAGCTGCTCCAAGGGACGACGCTAAAAGACTGGTCGAGAAAACCGAATCTGATGCCGTTCCAGAAGGTGATTCCGATCCTGGCGACCGTTGCCGAGGCGATGGACTATGCCCACCAGCAAGGCGTCGTGCATCGCGACATCAAACCGGCCAACATCATGTTGACCAACGACGAGGTCGTGAAAATCATGGACTTCGGCATCGCCAAGATGGCAACGTCGTCGAAGACTCAGACAAATATCGTCATGGGAACGCCCACGTACATGTCCCCGGAGCAGATCGCAGGCAAGAAGGTGGACGGGCGATCGGATATTTTCTCCCTCGCTGTCGTCATGTTCGAACTGCTGACCGGTCGTCCACCGTTTATGGCTGACAACGTCTCCGCTTTGCTCTTCGCCATCGCCCACACCCCCCACCCCAGTCTGAAAGCGATCAGACCAGACCTGCCACCCATCTTCAAGGATGTCCTAGATCGCGCACTCCATAAGGACCCCGTCCACCGGTATCGTCGCGCCAACGAGTTCGCGCTGGAGCTCCGTTCCTGCGTCGAAGGATTGGCTGCGTAAGGGACGGCTGACGGCTCTTCTCATTCTCCATGAAGCATTCTAGTTCCGCATCTGGAGCCGCCCTTTTGGCAAACTCTGATAACACCCGTCGGAAAGGTCTTGTTCATGCTCCTGCAAACACTGCACAATGCGGCCATCGCCAGGCGGCACCGTCCGGCAAAACCGTTTCACGTCTCCAGCGCAAGACAACTTGTACCCATCGGCTTCTTTCCAACGCACCAATCTCTGCTGCATGATCTGTTGACAAGGCGGAGCTAGTCGCTTGAGTCGCTTCATCACACAACGGCGGCGATCTTCTCCAGAAAGAGAGGCAGGACAGTGTTGTTGAACCTCGGCGTCACACTTGACCTCCGCAATTTGTCTGGCACGGCTGTCGCGTGGAACGGATAACCCACCAAGAGTCGTCACAGACCCCGCTTCTCCAGCTCCAGCAAAGTTAGTGGCTGGCTGACTGGAGACGCCGGGGATTCTCAAGTCGAGCGCAGGCACCTGCGAGGCTTCTACAGAGGATGTCCCTGATTGAGCCGACAACAGCTCTTCTTTAGAGGGAAAGTTGGCCCATACGATGGCCCAGACTAAGATCAATCCGGCTACCGTCACGAGACTCGCGGCGGCCTTTCCTGATCGTTCTTTGGCATTGAGCGTTTTCATCCAAATGAGGATAAAATAAAGCTACAGGAAAATCACCGAAACGGGAGTTTTTCGCAGAGCGTTCTTGTTGACCAACGCACGTATGTGTAAGAGCGGGCCTCAAGGCAAGGGCAAGAGGAGGTGGAGTTAGTTGTCCGGGGTTTCGACGATATGATTCTCGAACCGGGTGCACCCTTCTGCCAGTAACCGATTGGTTAACATTTCGCCAGGCCATTCAATCGGCAGATCAGCCGTAAAGACCCAGACGTCCGGAGAAGTCCAGACCGGACCGTGCTCTTCCGGGAGCTCCGGATCGAACAGGTCGGTCCATACAGGCATATACACCCCATTTCCACATTGCGTATGGAGATGCACGATGGTGCGGGACCTCACCAGCGGATCCAGCTCTCTCCACACGGCAGCGGTTTCATCGGCCAAGTGATGCAGCCGTACCGCATTCTGTGCGTCAAACATGGCATAGGCGGCATACACCGGTGCCTCGATCGTATCCGGCGCACACGCCAACTCCGGACATTGCTTGACCAGGCCGTCGAGAATTTCTCGGCGCTGATGGTCTTCCCATGAGTCGGGCAACCCCGGATCGGGCGCCCCCATCAGTTCAAACAAGAGAAACGCGGTATTCTCAACAGGAGGAAGAAGCCGGGCCGCCACTGACTGCGCACGCCGTGAATCGGTGACCGTCACCAGGTGGTCATGGAACATCTGGAGGTTTAACATCTCCAATGTGGCATCAGTCAAGAGTCGTGACTCGACACGAACGACCGTTCCGGCAGGAAGTTGCAGATTCCGATGCAGGAGATCAGCAGTCGCAATAGGATCGATCTTGAGCTTGAGCGGAGAGGTCAGGTTCGCCTGCAGAGGCAACTCCAAGGCCGCGATCGTCGCGTACGTAGGCTTGTCATCGTTCTCCCCATCCAGCAGCAGCGTGCAACTCGCCTCTGCCACGAGATCGAACAGCCATTCCGCCATTTCTTCATCGAGCGCAGCAAGCACTGTCAGAAGATCGTGCTCACGTCCCTGTTCAAGAAATGCTTGCAGGGTATCGATTGCATCATCCGTATCGCCATGATCGTGCCGACGAGCATTGATAAGATGGATGAGATCGCGTGTGAGTGGATCAGGGCGAGACCAGGCTAACATTGCGGCTCCCTACAACACGAGCTGAAGAAGATTGCTCGGAACGTCAGAATCCATGTTGCCAAACTTTTCATACCCATGCAAGCGTCCCACCAATTCCTCGTACGCGTGACTCAGGCACACCCCTGCCCGATACCGGCTCTAGTCTCCGATGATCTTCACCAGCACTCGCTTACGGCGACGCCCATCAAACTCTCCGTAGAAAATCTGTTCCCATGGGCCGAAATCTAGCATGCCCTCCGTGATCGCGACCACGACTTCTCGTCCCATGATTTGTCGCTTCAGATGTGCATCTCCATTATCTTCACCCGTATTGTTGTGCCGGTAACGAGCCTCATGAGGAGCAAGTCGTTCCAGAAACTCGTCATAGTCTTGCAGCAGACCAGGCTCATCGTCGTTGATATACACACTCGCGGTAATATGCATCGCGTTGACCAATACCAGGCCATCCCGGATCCCACTTTTCTTGACCAATGCCTCGATTTGTGGCGTGATATTCAGGTAGGCCCGTCTGGTCTTCGTCTCAAACCAGAGTTCTTCACGATAGGATTTCATGTTCGTCGATCGGTCTATTGTGCCTGCCGGTTTGACGGACATGCAAGAGGCACCGGCGATTCATTGGAATCCATCTTCGAGGGGGTCACATACTCAGGAGCTGTCCTGTTCTCATGCGCAATCCTGTTGAGCCTGGAACGGTCTCAGAACGGTTTATGCTGAATATTCGTAGAAAATTGACAGCCTATGGCCTTGATGATAAGTACTTTTTCAGATTGTACGATGCAGTCCGCTGGAGGGAGGTGCTCGATGTTTGCTTTCGCCGGAAGCCCATCGCTGGGCGGCAGTCCCCTGACTTGGAACCTATTTTTTGCTCGCCAACCTGAGCCTGACCTTGAGTTCACCGAAGAAGAATTGGAGCAAACCACCACAGTCCGTTCATCATCTCCCAAGAAACCGCCCAAGCAATCAAACGGACGCCCCCTGCTATGGGTGCTGTTGCTGGTGCTGATCGGCGGTGGAGCCTTTCTCGCCATGGAACCGGAGATAGTCATGGAGTATATCGAACCACTCTTTGGTGAGTCACCGGAGCCTCCGACACCTATCGTACAGCGACCAATACCTCCGAAACCTGTGCCTGTTGCTCCACCTCCTCAACCTATGGAAGCGGCTCCGACTCCACCACCAGCTGTCGCACCAGTCGAGGAACCACAAGCCGCAACACCAGATCCAGCTCCTGTCCCCATGCCGCCCGCTGCCCCAACGATGCCGACCACCTCGGCCACGGTCGAGACGATTCCAACCCCAGTTCCAGCGTCCGAAGCACCCGTGATCAATTCGCCACCTCCGCTGTTCGGCGAAGGGCAACACGTGAGCGTCTTGCCCAACCCCGCTGCCCCTCGAGAGAAAGTAGTCCTCACGCAGGATGCAGAGGGATCACGACCAGGACCGGCCATTCCGCCGGGAACCGTCCTGACCGTGCTTGACGGTGATCTTCAGGGGACTGGCTGGGTCTACTCCGTGCGCAGCGACTACGGCACCACGGGTTGGCTACCCGAGCATCAGCTTAAACTGAAACCCTGATCCATCCGTTTCCGCAACACAGACACGCACAGAGGGTGGTGATTCGATCCCCACCCTCTGTGCTATAATGCCGCCCGGTCACGCCTCCATCGCATAGGTGAAACATCGTACGCCTCAGGACCCCATGCAGGCCATAATCTTCGATTTCGACGGCGTCATCGCCGACACTGAGCCGCTGCACTTTGAAGGGTTGCGCCGAACGCTTGGAACGCTCCAGATCAATTTGACGGAAGACGACTACTACGCCCACTATCTCGGCTTCGACGATCGCGGCTGCATTCTGGAAGCCCTTCGTGTCAACCAGATCCCAGCCTCCCCCTCGCTCCTAGAAGACCTCATGGCCCAAAAGGCGACTGCGTATCTGGCGTCGATCAAAGACCATCTGGCCATTTTCCCAGGCGTCAGGGAATTTGTCGAGGAAGCCGCTGCAACATATCCCATTGCCATCGCCTCTGGCGCATTACGAACGGAGATCGAGCTCGTGTTGGAGAAAATCGGTCTCCGAAAAGCGTTTTGTCACATCACCAGCGCCGAGGACGTGATCCATGGCAAACCGAATCCTGAACCGTTCCTTCATGCGCTGGCAGGATTGAACCGACATCATTCCGCTGCGTCGCTGTCACCGACTTCGTGTTTGGTCATTGAAGATTCTCGTCCCGGCATCCGGGCCGCTAAATCCGCTGGCATGAAGGTGTTGGCCGTGGCCAATACACACGCGGTGCAAGACTTACACGAAGCCGATGCCATCAGCCATAGCTTGCGTGACACATGCCTCGCGGATGTGCGCACTCGCTTGTGGCCCACATAGGCTCACAACTACTATGAGAATCTGCTCTTTCGTCCCTGGTGCAACAGAAGTGGTCGCATCCCTCGATGTGGCCGACCACCTCGTCGGCATCAGCCACGAGTGCGACTTTCCTCCCTCGATTCGACAGGTTCCAGTCATGATTGAACCACTCGTCGAGGCCCACCTGACAACGAGCTTAGCTATCGATCAACGGGTCAAAGCATTGGTCGCATCGGGAAGTCCGCTGTATCAGCTCAACGAGCGGGCCTTTCATCAGGCTCGACCCGATGTCATTCTGACACAAGACCTGTGTCATGTCTGCGCCGTGACGCCGGACCAGCTCACGCGCGCCATCCAATTACTTCAATCTCCACCTGAGATCCTCGCGCTCAGCCCGACGACCCTTGAAGACATGATCCAGGATATCGAACGGATCGCTCGATCGGTCGATCAGCCCGAGAGGGGACAAGCGCTTGCCACGGAGCTTCGTCGTCGATTGAACCACATCAACCAGATGAACATGAGCAGACATTCCCGTCCTCGCGTCGTCTGTCTTGAATGGCTGGACCCTCTGTATGTCGCGGGGCATTGGGTTCCGGAAATGATAGACTTGGCCGGTGGGCATGATGTACTAGGATCCAAGCATACTCCATCGTATGAAACGACTTGGCGTCAAGTGGAAACCGCGCAACCCGATGTGGTCATCGTCATGCCATGTGGATATTCCGTCGATCGCACTCTGAGCGAACTCCGACGGGTCGGACCTGTCCAGGATACATGGCGACGGGCCTGTGAGCAGTGGCCGAATCTCTACATCGTGGATGCCGCCTCATATTTCAGCCGCCCTGGCCCACGGCTGGTGGATGGCGTCGAGTTGCTGGACTCAATTCTGCATCCAAGTCCCCAGCACCCAATCGACCCCATCAAAGCCATCAAACTTGAGGCTTCAGTCCTGGCTGGAGGGTGCGCGTCATGAAGGCCGTTGAAGCGCAGGCCTATTGCACAGCGTATACAAAGCATAGCGGCAGCAACTTTTACTACTCATTCCTGTTCCTGCCTAAAGCCAAGCGTGAAGCCATGTATACCGTCTATGCCTTCTGCAAGGCCGTCGACAGTGCCGTGGATGAACCGGCTGCCGGGAGCGACCCGAAGGAGGAACTCAAACGTTGGCTGAACGAGCTCGACGCGGTCTATTCAGGAACGCCTACCACCCCGATCATGGTAAGCCTTGCCCACCATGTAAAAACCATGGGAATACCCAAAGCCTACTTTGAAGAATTGATCAAAGGCGTTGAGATGGATCTGTTCATTAACCGCTATGTTACATTCGATGAGCTGTCTCTCTATTGTTACCGCGTAGCCTCCGTCGTAGGCCTTATCTGTTTACATATTTTCGGCGTCACCTCCGCTCGCGCTCAGGATTACGCGGTCGCGCTCGGCATGGCTTTCCAACTGACCAATATTCTTCGCGACGTCGGCGCCGATGCCGCTGAACGCCGTATTTATCTCCCCCTCGAAGATCTACGGAAGTGGAACTATCCTGAAAAATCCATGCTCAATCAGAGCTATTCGCCGGAGTTCTGCGCGTTGATGGAATACGAGGCCTCTCGCGCCCATCATTATTACAAGCGCGCCGACGCGGCTCTAAAGGAATTATCGCCACTCGAGCGCCGTGCATTGACGGTGGCAGAAATCATGCGCGGCATTTACAGCCGAATCTTAGATCACATCGAACGATCGAACTATCAGGTGTTCGGACAACGAATCAGTCTGACCACCAGACAACGGCTGATCATCGCGTTACGCATTTGGCTCCGTTCCCGATTCACGTGACGGCTTCAACCTCACCAACCGTCCTCATCCTCGGCGCCGGCTTGGTCGGTCTCACAACCGCCTATCATCTCCATCGACAGGGTTACCACACCACGTTGCTCGATCACCCTGATTGGCTCGATGGATTCCGGCTCAAGGCATGCAACCCTGCACCGATTCTCTTGGGATGCCATCACGAGAGCCACCGGCTCCTGCAGGCGCTGCATCAGCAACCATCTGCGCACCACGACCAACCCATTCCACTCGAGTTTCGACTGCCTGAGGGACGAGATGTTTCATATCAGTCCGCTCGCCTTCCCGGAGCCTTTCAATGGATGATGAGTCTCTTCAGCTTCCAAGGCCTAGCCTGGCAGGACCGTTGGAAGCTGTTCTCTCACGTTGAGCAGATTTGGGAGCAAGCGCAGACCCTCCCGACAGATTTAGAGAATCGCACTGCGCAGGAATGGCTGGCGGCGACCGGCCAAAGCGTCCAAGCCCGAGAACGGATTTGGGGGCCGCTTGCTCACTGGCTGACTGGGAACGATCTCGCGCGCCTCTCCGCCGCAACCTTTGTGCAATTGCTCTCAACTATATTTCTCAACGACGCGTCGGATGCCAGGCTCACCCATATGCCTGGGTCGATTGAACAGAGAATCATGGCACCAATCACACGAGCGTTGGGTCATGGCCCTATCGAGTTTCAGACCCTGACAGCTCGTCCACACCTCCGGTTTGGAGAACGCGGCGTGCACGACATTCGGCTCCAGGACGGCACGACAATACAAGCACAGTGGTACGTCTTCGCGCTGTCGCCCCACCAGTTGCTTGCGCTTTTGCCAGAACGGCTATTAACGCGCTATGCCTACTTCGCCCACGTTACCGACCTCACCTATCTCGACGAAGTCGTCGTCCAATTGACATGCCGAGAGGCCACTCACACCCCTCGCCTTGTCTTACTACCAGGACGCCCGTTTCACCAACTGGCCCTCACTCCGCTAGGGTCTGGCGAAATCAGCTGTCGTCTCTCTTCCCTAGGCGACTCGCTGGCAAACTTGACTGATGATCAATTGGTAGACGCTGCAATCGCCGAGCTGAGCCAGATATTCCCAAACATGGTTCCCAAAGACATACTCACCCATGCAATATTTCGAGAACCCCACGCCGCGCTTTCGCTCGCGCCAGGCACTGCACGGCTCCGGCCCCTCCAGCACAGTCCCATCCGAAACATGCTCGTCGCCGGAGCCTGGACTGACACAGGCTGGCCTGCCAATCTCGAAAGTGCGCTCATCAGCGCCCGGCGCTGTACTGAGATCGTCACCGGACGCCCAGCTTGACCGTGGTTGTACCGCATGGTACTAACACCTACATGTTGTCGTGGTCCATATCCGTGATGATGGGTTTTCTGTTGCTTGGCAGTGGGTGTGCCCAAAGCCCCTATGAGCGTGGGGGCCACCCGAGTGGACTCAGCCGCTATGATGTGGAGCGCGACTATATGGAGTGCGAGTACAAGGCGAGATTAGCTAACGAGCATCACTTCTATAGCCAGACCTCACCCTTCCCCTTCAGCCAGAACGCTCAGAGCCCCGCCGACCATACCCGAGCCCTCCATGGCCTTTCGACTATCAACGCCATGCGGGATACCTGCCTTTCGGCAAAAGGATACCGGCTTAATTAGCTGAGTGCAGATAGCACAGATCCTCAAACCGCTCACCACATAGATATTTTCCCCTCGATCACATCGACCCTTTCCCGGAACAAAGCCACCTGCGTTCGGCGAAAGCTCTTGCGGCGGTGCTCATCGTTCCCCCCTCTATTGACGAGGGCTCGGCATTCCACATCAGCCCGCTTGCTTGGCGGACAGTCTTACAGCAGTCCGAATTTCTTTTCGCCGGATTCGACTCTTGATCCCTTCAACCGAAGCGCCCTTCGGCGAACTGCCGCGAATACGTAAGAAATACATGGCATCGCGATGGCATCGCATTTGCGATAACGCGTGCTATGCGACGTTCTCATACGCAACACCCGCCAGTCCATTCACCGAGGGAGGACACCATGCATGATCTCGATCGCACGCAGATGGAAAATCGGGGACCGTGAGTAAGAGGGCAATGTGAAAGCGGGTTACGGATCCGCCGTGATGCATCATCGTGAATTGTCCAGTCATCAACGACCTTTGAGGAGGAATGCCATGCACGATATCGATCGTACACAAACGGAATACAACCCCGAGACAGGGTTTGAATTAGAACAGTTTGAATCGGAGCAGTTCGAATCGGAGCAGTTCGAGTATGGTGAAACAGATGAATGGGGCGAAGTATTTAATGAGGCTGAACTAATGGAGATTGCGGCAGAATTGCTTGAAGTCCGGGACGAAGCCGAGCTTGACCAATTTCTCGGTAGCCTGATCAAGAAGGCCGGAGGCGCCCTTCGCAAGGTCGTAAAGTCACCTGTGGGCCAGGCCATCGGAGGGATTCTTAAAGGCGCCGCCAAGAAGGCATTGCCCATTGCCGGCGGAGCCCTCGGTGGTTGGGTAGGAGGTCCCCTCGGCGCCAAAATCGGAAGCGGCCTCGCCGGAATGGCCGGCAAGGCGTTAGGCCTCGAGCTTGAGGCCTTGAGCGCGGAGGACCGTGAGTTCGAAGGTGCGAAACAATTTGTGCGTTTCGCCGGCGAAGCGGTGAAGAAGGCCGCCGCCGCCCCGCCCACCGCCAATCCAAAGGCTGCGGCCAATGCCGCCGCGGCAGCAGCAGCGCGGAAATTCGCCCCTGGGTTCTTGACCGGGGCAGCAGGCGCGGCAATCCCTCCGTCCGGTTTGGGACGTGGCCGTAGCGGACGGTGGATCCGTCGAGGCAATCGCATCATCCTGTTTGGAGCGTGAGCCATCATGACCATCGGTTCGTTCGCTACATGGATGTTGGCGCAAGAGGCGCGTGCATTGCTTACCAGGCTGGCGAGGGTCAAGTCCTTCGCGCTGCACGAAGCGATGTTGCCGGCAGCGGACATCTTACCCGCTGCGCATACCGCCATCGAGACGTATCTGGCACAAGGGCGCCGTGAACTGTATGACCTCGTTCACGGCTTTTTGAGATGGTTACGGGGACCTCAGGGCCGCCGAGCCGCGCCATCCGAAGCCCAACGCCGGTTTGCGTTTCTTCGTCTCAAGTTCAACATCGTGCTCACGCAGTTCGACCTGTTCAGCGATGTGCTCACGCAACGCAGCGAAAACGAAACCGGAGTCTGGTTATCGGGTCTCGATATCGTCTCAGCCGATGCCTTGGCGCTGCCCGGCGACTATTACAAGGTGCCGCCCGTGATCTGTTACCTCGATCGCGGAGTAGGCGCAGCCATCCGGCGGGCGCGGACGCGAATGCCCGGTGGAGGGGAAAACCCTGTCGCCATCATTCGCGTGCCGCGCGAGCGCATGGTGGGCAGCGGGATCGCCTCCTCCCTGATTCATGAAGTGGGGCATCAGGCTGCAGAGCTGCTCGGTCTGGTCAACTCGCTGCGACCGGTCTTAGGTGGACTACAGCGTGGGAGCGGTGAAGATCGCATCGTGTGGCGGATCTGGGACCGTTGGATCTCGGAGATCGTCGCCGACTTTTGGTCGGTGGCACGAGTGGGAGTGGCCTCGACGATGGGCCTTATGGGCGTCGTCAGCCTCCCGCGCGCCTTCGTGTTCAGGTTGAACGTGGACGACCCGCACCCTGTGCCCTGGCTCCGTGTCAAGCTGAGCTGTGCGATGGGGAACGCGCTGTACCCGCATCCTCAATGGGAGCGACTCGCAACGCTGTGGGAATCCTTCTATCCGCTCGAGGGGCTTCACCCAGATCGCAAAACGCTGCTCACAAAACTCCAGGCAAGCATGCCCGGCTTCGTGGGGCTGCTGGTGCACCATCGTCCGAAGGTGTTACGGGGTCGCTCGCTGATCGAGGCGCTGGATGTGCTCCAACGGCAGCCGGCTCGCCTCGCCTCACTCTTTCAGATCTGGCACAAAGCGCCGGCAGCGATGTATCGGGCCACGCCTTCGCTCGTGTTTGCCGTCATCGGCCAGGCACGAGCGGACGGAAAGATTAGTCCAGAATCAGAGAGCGCCTTGTTGGCGAAGCTGCTGACCCACTGGGCGTTGCGCACTACGCTGGATATTTCAGCTGCCTGCGCAACCAGACCGGCGCAGGTGCGCCGATCCAGTGTGCAATTTCAGGCTTACGTAGTTTGACCCATAAGGAGGATGACGACATGGGAACGTACGATGGAACAAAGATAATTGTGTGTATGACCGACGTTGTGCATGCGACCGAAAACGGAGTTCTCCGGACTGCTATTCCACCGGCACCAATCGTTGGTGGGCGTGTAAGAGTCTACTCCAAGCAGGGAGCTGGTCCAATCAGTCCAGCCGAGCAAGAAAAAGGGGCGAAAAAGAAAAAAAGCGAAGAGTCCTCACTTTCTCATGAAAACGAGCCTTGTAACACAAGTTACAAAGGTGAAACAGGGTCGGATGGTTGCATCACATTTTCGGTCCCCGCCGCCTGCTACACCATCACCTGTGAAGCTTTCGGCTTGGAAGATTGCCACGAAATCGAAGTGGAGCCGGGTTGTTCGAAGCAAGTGCTATGCGAAATTCCGGTGGGATTTCAGGTTGAGTCCCGTGTCCAGACAGGGGACTGCGAAGACCCGAAAGGCTGCACATCCGCCTTCGAGGGAACAACAGTGATCTATGCGGCTACAAATCTTCTGACGCCGATACAACTGGAAAAGAAACCGATTCGGTTGGATTGGGTGACAAGCGGTGGTCATTTCCTGGAGTCTCCAGATAAACGCAACACTAAGTTAATCCATCTGGACACCACTGGTGTCGTAGGCAACATTATGGTTACCGCTACATTAAGCGAGCAAGGAAGCGCTTCTATTTCGCAAACCAGTATTTTCAACTCGATGCGCCAACGGGTCAACCGAATCGCTGGGGACACCACGACTACAATGACACGCACGGAGACCGAGCCGACCGATGATTTGCCACTGTGGGTCGCAATTCGCAACAGCACGGAGGCGCTGTCGTTTAACAACTATCTGCGCTTCATGGACTGGATGTTCTGCGGCAAAGACAATCTGACGAGCTTGAAGGAGTTCGAGCGGGGCCGCTTCAATAATAAGCAGACGGCGTACAATAATTTGCTCGGCAAGCGCTTCCTGCCTTTTACCGATGCCGATGCCTACCGCGTCATCAAGGCCGCTACCGAAGCTTTCGTCATGGTCAACTGCGGGATCTTCAGCACCCCGCAGCCTTTTACCGTGGGAAGCGATCGGGATCGCGATGAAGATTACCTGGACCGTAGAGACCTCCCGGCGCCCGGGAGGGGCCTCAAACAGGCGGGGAGTGACTACCTTGAAGCCGTGGATGGCACGTTGACACTGCCATATTTAGCCATCATCCGCAGGAAACTCCCCGACATTTCGATCAAGACTACGCTGTTCGAGGAAATCGATGGGACTGGAGCTAAGGCAGACAACTGCTTCGGAATCCTGCAAGAGAAGCTTGCCAATCCTTGCCTGCTGGAACTCATTTGGTCCTACTGGCATGAGGAAGGCATGCTGGTGCAGACGGTGAACGCCATCACCCGGCGATTCCAGAACATACGGGCGGCCTCTCCCCTTGACCCTCTTTCCAATCTAGAGATGGATCCGCTGCGTCCGCTCAACAATCTGTTTTGGGGCTATATTCAAGATGAACAGCACCGGCTGACGGTGCCGCGACGGAATTACGAGTACGATCATCACTACGGACTACGCTTGGAAGGTCAGGCAGTACAACAATTCAGGCCTGCTGACACACGATCCAAGTTCCTGGAGTCCTTCCATCATCTATTGCGCCTCTGCACAGTCTTCTACAAGCAGGACGACGATACGACGGTGAAGGCGGACGCATTTCCGGTGCTCAACGCCCTCAAAGAAACCCACTTGATCTTGTCTCAGGGCGCGCACAACCAGTTCGGGGATCTGCCCTCGACCGCGCGCGTCGAAATGTTGATGCAGGAATGGCTGCTCGCCCGGCCCGAGTTCCGGGAATACCTGCCGACCCGGATTATGGTGGCGTATCCCGAGCCCTGGATGGATCGCGTTGATGCCATGAAAAAGTTGCAAGGTTGGAGCGATACGAGCGTGATGCACTTCCGGAACCTTGGCATCTTCGGCGAGCAACTTCTGCTGTCGATCCGCTGGGGAGCCTGGAGCGATGTGCAAGAGCCGATTCAGGCCTTCAATTGGACGCGGTTCTTCCGTCCCCAGATCCAGGGCTACATCCATGCATACCGGGCCGTCACTGGCGTGGACCTCGCAGCCGAAACGGTGGACACACAGGTGAATGCCACCCTGCCGTCGGTCTTGCTCAAGAAGCGGTTGGCGATGCAGCCACGGGCGTGAGATGGATGGATGGATGGATCGATCGGCAGTGCTCGACTTTACTTCCGCGCTGTATTTAGGCATGCGTCACGCTAGTGAGGCGTTACGACCCTGGGGCCAGCTCTCGATGGGTCGGCCGGCGGCGTTAGCCTCGCCGCCGAATGCGGATGCCGTAGCCGAGCAGCTCGCCGCGTTACTAGGGTCTGAGCGCGCGACGCTCGTCCCATCGACGCTGCATTTGTTCTGGGATTTATTCGCGATACTCGCGAGCGAGAGGATAGCGATTTACATGGACGCCGGAACCTACGCGATCGTCAGGTGGGGTGTCGAGCGAGCAGCGGCACGCGGCACGCCGGTGCGAATCTTTCAGCATCACGACCCTGATGCATTGCATGACCACTTGAAGCGAGACGCTCGGCGGGGGATGCAGCCGGTGGTGGTGGCAGATGGCCTCTGCCCAGCCTGTGGCGCCTCCGCTCCGATCACAGCGTATCTCGAAAATGTACGTACCTATGACGGGTACTTGGTGCTGGACGATACCCAGGCCCTAGGCATCCTTGGGCGCAGGCAAGAACCGGATGCACCTTACGGAATGGGCGGCGGAGGCTCGCTGCGTTGGAACCGTGTAAGCAGCCCTGACGTCATCGTTGGCAGTTCATTAGCGAAGGGCTTCGGCGTGCCGGTGGCGGTGTTGGCGGGTAGCGAGATGATGGTCAAACGTTTCGAGCAAGCGAGTGAGACAAGGACGCATTGCAGCCCCTCGTCGAATGCGGTGATCCACGCAGCAGAGCATGCCTTGGCGATGAACGGGGAACACGGGGATGACATAAGGTTTCGACTGTGGAATCTCGTAGGCCAGCTGAGAAGAGGGTTGACCGAAGCCGGGCTGTCCTTGCATGGCGGACGATTTCCCGTACAGACTTTGGCGCTGTCTCCTGGCCTGGACCATGCGGAGTTGCACGAGGATTTACTGCGACGAGGCGTGAGAACAGTCTTGCACCACGCTCGCGATGGATTCAGAGCGCAGATCAGTTTTCTCATAACGGCGCTGCACCGTTTTCAGGACATTGACAAAACGACAGAGGCCGTGAAGCAAGTGGCGCAGCTACAAGGAGCGACCTTGGTACCACCGGAGGGGACCTATGAGAAACCCATTCAACTTTGACCCAGCGCCTTTGAAAGGCCATGCCAACTGCGGATGTCACCCCCAGGAGCTCGATATGGACATGGAGGAGTTCGAGTCAGAAGAGGAATTCAGAGGTGGACGGCGCTTTCCCACGCGCAGCGTCGGTCCGCGCGCGCGACCTGTGAGACGCCTGCTGAGTCCACCGAAAAGGCCATTGCGGCCGCCTCTCGCCCTTCCCAAGCGACCGTGCTTGCGTCCGCCGTGCCCCCCTTACAGTGGAGGGTCGGTGCTTTGGCCAGTCGTTGAAGATGCGGGTATCTATCGCGAGCCCTATGGCACCGAGCCAGAGCCTCCTACCGGCTCGGAGCACATTCGCTGGGTGCAGGACTGCCTGAACCAGGCGTTGGGGTTACAACTCCCAGTGACGGGTCTCATGGGCAGGGAAACCCGGAGCGCGGTGCGAAGCTTTCAGCGGCAGCAAGGATTGCGCACGAGCGGCATCGTAGGGCCGGATACCGAGGAGGCCCTAAAGGCCGCTTGTGGAAACCGGGGCGGCCAGCCGCCATCGAACGAAACGGAGTTCGCTCCAAACTACGAGACCGGGAGTCTCAGGGGAAGACTGCGCGGGTGGCCAGAGCTGGAATTGCCTGTGGAATTTCGACCCTATTTTGACCGCCTCCTGACAAGCGTACCGGCACAATACCGAGCGAACTGGAACACGCGGCAATGTTATCGGCTTCCCGAGGCGCTTGCGTCCGCTCCGCGGGTTGGTGGCCTCTACATGCTAGTGTGGGGACCAGGTTCCGGCCCGAGCCGGCGTCGTGGGCCGATCGGCTATGTTGGAAAATCCAAAAACCTCTGGCAACGAATCCGTAACTACTTCTGGTATGCGCGAGCATTGGGTGTCGATCCACGCAATTATGCCATCTGCTTTTCCCCAATATCCGATGGCCGGAACCGTGGAAGTATAGAACTTGCTCATCGTACCGCCTTGAGGTCTGCCGGATTAGTTACCAACCAACAGGAGCTTGAAACGGAACAATAGTTGAGGGAGACATTTCAACCGGTATACCCAGGCATGTTTCGACATGCACAGGTTACCTAGCGCGAATGGAGGAAACGATCATGCATGCTTTGAATTGCAATTGCGCGAAGTGTCGAATGACGGATGAATTGGAATGGGGTGAAGCGGAATTGCCAAGCGTCGGAGAAGTTTACGGCGAAGTTGGCTTCGAAAGTCTCCTCAGTGAAACTGAAGAAATCGAATTGGCCGCAGAACTCTTGTCCGTGTCCGGCGAAGAAGAACTAGACCAATTTCTTGGAAAGTTGTTCAAGGGAATAGGCAGAGGCCTCAAGAAGGCGGGTCGCTTCATCGGTAAAAAAGTCCTGCCTGTACTGGGCAAGGGATTAAGAGCTGTCGCAAAGGTTGCACTTCCGATTGCAGGCAAAGTGGCGGGCTCTTTTATTCCGATTCCCGGGGTCGGCACTGCAATCGGCGGCGCTATCGGAACGGCCGTGAGCAAGGCGCTCGAGCTCGAATTCAGCGGCGTGAGCGCGGAGGATACGGAACTTGAAATGGCGCGCCGCTTTGTCCGGATGGCGGCCACGGCGGCCCAACAGGCTGCCATGTCATCGCCCGACATGGACGCGGAGATTGTCGTGAACGAAGCGATCGTGAGCGCGGCTCGGAAACATCTGCCTCATTTCCGTCTCAGGAAATCCGAGCAATCCGGCATGCCCGGCACAACACAACAAGGCCGCTGGATCCGGCATGGCCGACAAATCGTTGTGCTGGAGGCGTAATGCTTCCAGTCGAGCTTCCGAGAGAAATCACCATGCGACAGTTGTCGGCCTTGTGCTGACCTCCATGTTTACTATTGCAAATATCTCAACGCAGTTTTCAGACCTACCGGTTCACCCGAGCGCTCCGGCTATCGCGTACTGCCAAAGACACAAAGCCCGTTTCCTGGAAGAACTGAAGGCGTTCAACCGCTTTGCCAGCATCAGCGCGCAGCCCGAACATGCGGAGGATCTGAAGCGGTGCGCGAGCTGGTTGGCCGACCATCTGCGTCGGATCGGCCTCGCGCAAGTGACGGTCATACCCACCTGGCGCCATCCCATCGTCTATGCCGAATGGTGTCATGCGACGGGGCGACCCACCGTGCTCATCTATGGACATTACGACGTCCAACCGGTCGATCCACTGAACGAATGGCGCTCGCCGCCGTTCGAGCCGATCCTGCGTGGCAACGACCTCTATTGGCAGGGGTGCATCGGACGACAAGGCTCAACTGTTTGCCCATGTGAAGGCGCTGGAAGCCCTTCTTCAGACGAGGAGAGAGCTACCGGTCAACGTCAAGTGCCTGTTCGAAGGCGATGAGGAAATCGGCAGTCCCAACCTCCCGGCTTTCCTCGTCCGCTACCAAGACACCCTGGCCGCCGATGTTGCGGTGCTCTCGGACATGCCCATACTGGCCCCGAACCGTCCAGCCATTACCGAATCGATGCGGGGGATGCTCAGTCTTGAGCTGGAAATTCGCGGTGCCAACCGGGATCTTCATGCCGGTCTCTACGGCGGAGCGATTCATAATCCGCTACAGCCCCTTTGTGAGATCATCGCCTCGCTGCACGATCATGAAGGGAGGGTACGGATAGCCGGTTTCTACGATCGAGTGCGAGAGCGGAGCGCGCGTGAACGAACCTATATGAGGGCTTACGGGCCGAGCAATGCAGAGATTCTGCGCTCCGCCGGAGCAGAACAGGCCTGGGGGGAGTCCGGCTACACGCTTTATGAGAGGACCACGATTCGCCCGGCGCTCACCATCACCGGCATCTGGGAAGGCTATCAGGGCGCGGGCCCCAAGGCGGTGCTTCCCGAGCGCGCCATGGCCAAACTCGATTTCCGTCTGGTGCCGGATCAGAAACCGGAGGAGATCGAGCGTTTGTTCCGACGCCATGTCGCGGATTTCACGCCGGCGGCGGTACGATCCTTCGTCCGCAAGCAGGCGTCTGCCAAGGCGGCCATGATCGATCGGCACCACCCCGCTATGCGCGCCGCCTTCTCCGCCTATCGACTAGGGTTCGGCGCTATGTCGGTGTTCCTCCGCTCGGGCGGCACCATACCGGTGATTGCGTTGCTACAGGAAATGCTGCGGATACAGACGGTATTGATGGGATTCGCCTTGCCCGACGATCGAGTGCATGCGCCAAACGAGAAATTCCATCTGCCCAATTTCCGCAATGGCATCGCCGCCAGCATTCATTTCCTGGAGGAGTTGGCGGATCGGTCGATAGCGGCGAGCCACGGACCGGCACCGCCGGAATTCCGGAAAAGGAGCATCCGATGATCATCGACTGTCACTGCCATGCCGGGACCGGCGACGGGCTCACCGGGCCGTGGGACACCCGCGCGCCGCTGGAACAGTATATGCGGAGAGCCGCACGAGCGGGCATCGACCGAACCGTGCTACTTGCGGCCTTTCACTCCGACTACCGGCAAGCGAATCGCGAGGTTGCTCGCATGGTCGTGAGCCGACCAGACCGCTTCTATGCTTTTGCATTCGTCCATCCTGAGCGTGATCGCGGCCGTATCTCATCCATGGTGCATGAGGCCGTGAGCCGGTTCGGGTTTGTCGGAATCAAAGTCCACCGGCATGATGTCCGGATCACACGCGAAATTTGCGAGGTGGCACGCGCGTTCCAGCTACCTGTGCTCTACGATGTCATGGGTGAGATCTCCGTGTGCGAATTGCTAGGGCAGGAATATCCGGATGTGAATTTCATCATTCCGCATCTCGGCAGCTTCGCCGACGACTGGCGTGCCCAGCTTGCCTTGATCGACCACTTGGTCCGGCATCCCAACATCTATGCCGATACGGCCGGCGTGCGGCGGTTCGATGTGCTCGATCAAGCCGTGAAACGAGCGGGAGCTCGAAAGATCCTGTTCGGGTCCGACGGTCCGTGGCTCCATCCCGCCGTGGAGTTGGTCAAGATTCACGCATTGGAATTGTCCAAGGCTGAGGAACGTCTCATTTTAGGCGAGAATTTTCTCAAGCTCATCTCTTCTGTCCGGCGACAGGCCGTGAAGCCGACTGGGCAATCCTCGGGAATGACAAGCCGATCGGCTGCCATCCCCGCCCTCTCCACGGAGATCCGTGACCCATGGGCCGGCAACCAATTCGCCTGCTGCTGATCGCACGGGCTTTCAATCGCCCCTCCTTAGCTCTTGTCACATTTAACGCTGATCCATGTGATAGCCGTGGAGATCCGTCTCAGTATTGCCGATGCATATGGCCGGACCGGCTCTCATAATAATGTTTGCCGATCGGGTGGACGGACGGCGGCCTGACGCAGTTGAAGCGCGCGGTCCGTCACCCGTAAACGTGCCGCGGCCCGTTGCAGATTACCCTGTTCGTCCGCTACCGCAATCCGCACGGCGACATTCTCAGCGGTACGTCCGATGTCCTTGAGCCCAATTCCCCTGGCAATGGCGCAACGGATGCACCGTTCGAAATCCTCGTTACACCATTCCAGCGGATCTTCGCCGCGCTCCGGCCGCTCCTCTTCCGGAAGGCACCCGGCCGTAATAGGGCCGGATCCCACATAGCGTCTCATGATCCTCGCGACCAATTGCTTCAAGTCGCGTATATTTCCCGGATAGTCCCGAAGCATGAAACATTCTCTGACGGCCTCGTCAAATTCGGGTGGTTCACTGTCAGCACTAAAGGACCTCGTGAAATGCCGAGCCAGCGGGAGTATGTCTTCGGCTCGCCGGCGCAGCGGAGGAATAGTGAACAGATCCCCGGCGATTCGATAATAGAGATCGCTGCGAAAGCGACCTTGCCCTATGTCTTGCCTCAAATCTCGGTTCGTCGCGCAAATCAGGCGAAAGTCCGTGCGATGCCAGGTATTCCCTCCGACCCGTTTATAGCATCGTTCTTGTATCACACGGAGCAGCTGCCCTTGTAAGCCCAGAGGAAGGTCGCCCACCTCATCCAGAAACAGGGTGCCGCCATTGGCCAATGCGAAGGCCCCGTCCCGCGCAGTGACCGCACCGGTGAACGCTCCTCGCTCGTGGCCGAAAAATTCGCTGCCTGACAGCTCGGGTACGACCGTGGTGCAATCGAGCACGACTAAGTCGCCTTTGTTCGCGCGCTGGTCCAGAGAATGAATAAGGCGAGCTGCCAATTCCTTTCCAGTGCCGCTCTCTCCCATAAGCAGGATGGTCGAATCAGTGAAATAAGCCGCTTCCACGAGTTGCCGCAGCACCGACAATGCCACCGGGCTCTGTCCGACCAAGGTGTTTTGAACTTCCGATGAGGTGACTAGTGTGTCAACGATTTGCCAGCGCGCCAATCGTGCCGCAACCGCACACGCAGTCTGATCAGGTCTATCCCAATTCAGGACATCGCACACTCCGGCCCGTAACAGGCTCCACGTGGCTGGACCGGATGCATGGTCAGCCGGAAGATTGATCGCGATGATTCTGACGACGCCGGCTTGCCGCGCCTCCTGCAGAAAGTTCCTCAAGCGAGGGTCAAATTCATTGACAATCGCGAGTCCTGGTCCGGACAGAGGCTCATCAGGGGTATAGAGATCAATCCCTGCTCGATGAAATACATCATGAAGATTATGTACGACTTGTCCGGCGCTGAAAATGCGAAACCATGCCCGCATGTCGAAGGCTCCTGCCGGTGGATTGGATACAGATCAAAAAAATATGAGATGGTTCTCCCTCAACTGTTCCGCTATATATTCCTGATACCGGTTCGATGCAAGCGCAACTCAACATGCATTGTTCATTCCTTTTCCGTCTGCTTATCATTAAAAATTGAGCTGTGCTTGCTAACCCTTTGAGTTTTTTTGAGTTGCTGCTTTTCAGCAAATCAGAGGTGAGTTTCGTCCAGCCGAACGGCTGTCTTACTTTGATACAGTGTTCTGCGAGTGCCAGTGGCTATGAGCGATGCGGGAAAACATGACTCGATGCAAAAAGATACAGGACGATACACAAGAATACAGGCTAAGTAGTTATAAGCTACCGGGTGTGCAGATAGCACAGATCCTCAAACCGTTCGCCTCCCCGATACTTCGTAATCACCAGCCACTCCCGCCTGGCATCGGTCAGACCAATGTAGACTCTTCCATCCAGAAGAAAGGGTTGGAGAGAAAAGGTCGTCGTTAACGCGGGAGGGGTCCCGCCCTTGTTACCCCGGAGCGATGTCAGTGCATAGGTTCCACCGGTTCGTTCAAACTTGTCGTGAGTTGCCAAGAGGGGACTTAGGTCCTGCCAACTCGTCTCTTCAAGCACCTGGCTGTCGGCAGGGAATACATAGAGGCTGTCACTCGGATCCCCTTTCATGCAGAACGTGGTCTTCACCAGCAAATCTGCTCGCCCATCGTTGTCCAAATCGATGATCGTCTTGTCGAGACTCGAGCAGCGCCTCGCCGTTGGCCCCTCTCCGTTCAATTCAACCGGCTCCCACCCTACCGTCCGCGACAGACCACTCTTGAAATCGAACTGGTCACCCGTCAATCCGGCCACAGTTTCGCAGAATGGTTTATTCGCGAAGGCCGTCACTTCTACAGACCCTGCAGCGGCTAGTGCAGGGAACATCGCCGCCAACATAGTTCCGATCTTCATCCATTTCATAGCCACTCCTCCGGTTCTTGTCTGATCATCTCGATTGACATCCCGACTCGCCGTTCCTAAGATACCGTCAGTACTTCATTCACGTTCATCACTCATGACACCCACGCCTCTCCAACAACTTGCCGACTCACTCCATGATTGCCAGCGCTGCAAACTGGCGAAGCTGGGGCGCAGCCAGGTCGTCTTCGGCGTCGGCAATCCTCACGCAAGTATCATGTTTGTCGGGGAAGCGCCAGGTTTCAATGAAGATCAGAAGGGCGAACCATTCGTAGGGGCAGCGGGAAAACTTCTGAACGATCTGCTTGCCTCAGCAGGCCTCTCGCGCGATCACATCTACATTGCGAATGTCATTAAGTGTCGGCCGCCGAACAACCGGGATCCCGAACAGGATGAGGTCGAAACGTGCAAGCCGTTTCTACTGGAGCAGATCCAACTGATCAAGCCAACGCTAGTCTGTACGTTAGGGAACTGGGCCACACAGACCCT
Organism: Nitrospira sp.; assembly: GCA_029881435.1. Classification (GTDB taxonomy): domain Bacteria; phylum Nitrospirota; class Nitrospiria; order Nitrospirales; family Nitrospiraceae; genus Nitrospira_D. The sequence goes on along the minus strand of JAOUMR010000015.1, from coordinate 22,021 downwards.
GTTAGAACGCAAAGTCGGCATTACCAAAGTCAAAGCACAAGCGTTTTACATGAAGGATTTTGTCCTCTTCCCACTCCTGCACCCGGCCGCGGCGTTACACCAAGGTAACCTACTCCCAACGCTGAAAGAGGACTTCAAGAAGTTGAAAGAGTTTCTCGATCGGAACACCAAACCAACCGAGCCGACCAGCGCAGCCCCTACCCCAACCGCACCAGTCTTGAATATTGAATCCCCACAGCCGGCACAGATGGATCTGTTCGGGTAGCCTTGCTGTTTCAGGCCTTTCAGCCAAATACTGCTCGATGACTAACCCACTGCCCTTTCTCAGCCTGTTTCAAGGATCGACGGAGCGCACGCATTGACTTCTGATCGCTCAGAACCTCGATTGTCTCCATGAGCCCCTCAAACTGATCCATACTCAAGAGCACCGCAGATGGAACGCCGTCGCGTGTAATAGCCACAACCTCTTGCTTGTGCTTCATCCGTCGGATCAGATCCAACAACTTGTTCTTGGCCTCACTGACTGACACGAACTCATCGACCTGCGTCATGGCCACCTCCACATAGCTTTATTACTCAGAAGTCAGCAATTTGAACGACAGCACATCCAACATTCATGCGGGTTACAGGGCTGTTTATGTTGTCTAAGTTACTGACTTCTGAGTAATGGCTATTTATAGTGGCTTGTAGGAGCCCCGGCAAGCAAGCTTTACATATAGCGACTCTTGCCACACCGGTCCTCATTATCGAATCGCCCAGGCCAGTACAGATGGATTTGTTCGGCTAATTGGGCATGATGCCCAACGACGGGTGAATCGGCACCGAAGCATTAAGAAGAACGCTATCTCCTATTCGTGCCGATCGTTCTGGACAAGGGAAACACATCCGCCGTCACTGCATTCTTTCCCCGCTGACGATTCTTGGCGACGGAATCGTAGACCACCATCAATGAATCGGCTGGTCCACCATCCGGCGAGAACAACGTCATGCCTTCGGCATGGCCAACGTCTCGACCATCCGGGACATCAAGCAGGTGATCCAATTTCTCGTGCGGAACCATACACTCTCCTTTCGGATCAGCCCCACCCCTCCACCGGAACACACTCACGGGGCCTTCAAGACTCATCGTCGGTCCCGCAAGGATCAGCAAATCAGACCCCTGTACACAGAGATCTCGGATACCGAGACCGCCTAGACGAAGAAAATGCTTCCGGTACAGGCGGCCGTGTGGTCCGATGGATTTCAACTTCAGAATCGATGACTGTTTGCTGTCCACCTTGAGCGCTATTTCCAGAATCACAGCCCATCCACGGAGGACCGGTCCGCGCAACCCAAGAAAAACACGCTTGCCCACCACAGCCAGACCTTCAATGTCGAATCCATTATCCTTGCCTGGGATCGTGAGAAATGATCCCAGGTGCTCATCCCTTCTTAGCGCCTTCGTCAGATCGTCACCTCGATCGTCACCACGCAACCGGGCGGGCGATGGGCTCACACTGATCCGTTGGCATCGGGAGAAGGCAGGGACGGTGGAACACACGCATCACGTGTTCAAGAATGAGTTGGCGGCCGCTGCCCTGCCGAGTGGGAAGTTTGGCGCCAACGCCGCCTGGTTCCGGCTCAACATCCTGACCGACAACCTGCTGAGCGCGTTGAAGCGGCTAGCCTTACCCGGAGATGTGTCCGATGCTCGGCCGAAGCGGTTGCGGTTTCTGGTGTTCAACACCGTGGGCAAAGTCGTCCATCATGCCCGGCAAACGCTGTTACGCCTCACGACGGCGGCGCAGCAGGCTCTCTTGGCCCTCGCACGGAGCAAAATCGTGGCGCTCAGCCCTGCTTAGCCGGAGATTAGGGGTAAACCTTTATTATTGTGCCAAAGGAGGGCTTCCGCTATACTCGGGCAGTCCCCTTCTATGAAGACGCTGGATGACATTCGCCGACAACTATACGCTGGTGAATTTGAGTTCAGCCGCCATGCGTTTAAGCGCGCCATTGAACGCAATATCAGCGATACCGAGATTCGGCAGGCCGGAGCGGACGCCCGAACCATTGAGGATTACCCTGACGACAAGTATGCTCCCAGCAGCCTGCTGCTGGGATTTACAGGAACCGGCCGCCCGTTGCATCTTCAGGTCTCGCATGCCGATTCCAACCTGCTGAAGATCGTTACGATCTATGAGCCTGATCCGGCAGAGTGGTATGATTACACCAGACGGAGGTAGACATGTTTCGCTGTCACGTGTGCGGAAAAACTGAAAGCCGCCAAGAACTCGTCAGCGAAATCTTTGATATCGACGGCAAGCCCGTGCGGGTTGAGCAAATCCCTGCAACGGTTTGCCTCCACTGCGGTGAGCCGGTATTCAGCCGCGACACGACAGAACGAGTTCGGCGTATGGTCCATGGAGAAGCGAAGCCAATCAAGTCCATTCAGATGGATGTTTTTGCCTACCGGTAGTTCTATGTCTGGAATCCCTCCCCAGATCGCCAGAAATTCGTAGAGGAGAACCACAGGAGAGAGATCTTAGCCGTTCGACCGGATCGGCGAAGAAGAGTCAGACTCCACGGTTTCGCTGTCTTTTCCCTCAGCAGGCTTTTCTTCTTCCGGCACATCGAACCACTGGACCAGCATCTCTTCCCACCAGGCTTCGGTCACGTCGCTCCCTGGATCTGTTCCAAGAAAGGCCACATCCTCTTGCTTGAGAGAGGCCCCGACGAGTTGCGGCTGGAATTTCGCGCGATTGATGACTTCCTTCGTGGCATAGCCGCCAATGATCCAGGAGTCCGGGTCGGCCCGACGAGACTTGTACGCCTTCAACCCGAGCTTGAGGTACATGAAGATCTGCTGCTGAATCTGATCGACAACGCCGGTCTGTGGGAGGCTGAGTGTTTTCTCAATCTTATTCCGCCAGTGCCGATCATCGTACCGGGACGTGATCAACTGCAGCATTTTCTTTCCGAGTTCAGCATCCAGAGGCATCGTAAACTGTTCCTCTACTGTTCCTATACGCGATTCGCGGGGCTGATCAAAATGGCCTTCCAGCAAGGCCGCAAGGAGATCGGTGACTGAGGCGTACCTTCGGAGGTACCTCGCAGGGAGACGAACGACTGAGAACGAAGCTGTAGGTCATTTTCATCAGCCGAGGTGTTGCTTAAAGAAGGCCTTCGTCCTTGCCCACGCATCCTTTGCCGCATCGGGCCGATACACAGATGGATCTGTCTCTCGGAAGAATGCATGTGGAGCGCCGGGATAGGTCTTGATCTCGCCAACCTTCCCATACTTCTTCAACGCCCCTGCCAGTCGCTGCACATCGGCCTTTGTGATCCAGCCGTCGTCCTCCCCATAGAAGTACAACACCGGACAGGCCAGTTTCTGAATCGGGGTGTCAGGATTGGGCACTTGGCCATAGAACGGCACCGCCGCTTTGATCTCCGGATTGACACAGGGCAACATGAGAGCATAGGACCCGCCCATACAAAAGCCCGTCACCCCGATCTTTGTGGCATCGACCTCAGGGACGGACTTGAGATAGGCCACCGTCGCATTCAGGTCGGCCAGCCCGTCCTCTTGTTTCAACGTGTTCATCAGTTTGCCGGCTTCTCCGGCATCGGTCGTCAGTGCATGTCCCAGGCGGGAATACAGGTCCGGAGCGATGGCGACGTAGCCTTCTGCCGCATATCGCCTCGCGATGTCCTTCATATGGTCCGTGAGCCCCCACCATTCCTGGACGATGATAATGGTCGGACGTTTTTCCGTGGTCTGCGGAGCCGCCACGAACGCCTTCATCGCTACTTTTCCGCTCTGGTACTGAACGGTCGTCTCTCGGACTGCATCAGCCATGAATCACCTCCTCACACCAGTGGGTGCGAATTGCGAATGGTGAGTTTTGAGTGCTGATGTTGATGATTGCACGAACTAAAAACTCAACACCGCAATTTACCGCAGAGTGGCTAATTGCCGGCCACCATCATCTCTGAAATTTTTAGTGTCGGGCTTGCAATGCGTCCCCGGAACACAAGATCGCTTCCAACGACTTCGATATCCTTGAACATCTGTTTTAGATTTCCTGCGATCGTGATTTCTTCGACCGGGTAGGCCAACTCCCCGTTTTCAATCCAGAACCCGCTGGCTCCCCGTGAATAATCGCCAGTGACCATATTAATCCCGAACCCGATCAGCTCGGTGACATAGAGCCCATCCTTCACCGAAGCGATGATCTCCTGCGGGCTCTTGATTCCGGGAACAAGATAGAAGTTCGTCGGGCCAACCGAAGGACTTTCTCCCACACTTCGTGACGCGTTCCCCGTCGACGGCAATCCCAACTTCCTTCCGGAATAGGTATCAAGCAGGTAACTCTTCAACACTCCACGCTCCACGATCGTGTTCTTACGAGTGGCCAATCCTTCACCATCAAACGGGCGAGACCCAAGACCACCGACTATCCGGCCATCGTCATGTACCGTGATCAGATCAGAGGCCATTGTCTGACCTAGTTTATCCAGCAGGAAGGAAGCCCGCTTGTAGAGGCCATAGCCCGACACAGCGCTGCACAGGTTAGCGAGCAGGCTGCCGGCCGTCTCCTGATCGAACACCACCGGCACTCGTTTCGTCGCCACTTTGCGTGCGCCTAAACGGCGAACGGCCCGTCTCGCAGCCTCTTGTCCGATCGATTCCGCGGCAGCCAGTCGCGCAAACTTGCGTTGCACCTCGTACCACGCGTCCCGCTGCATGGCACCCGTTCCGGTGTCGGTTGCAATCGGAGAAACGGACAATGAAAAGTTTGAACTCTTGTAAGACCCAACAAATCCATGGCTATTGGCCAGTACGACGCGTCCAGAGGACGAATCGAACTCTGCACCTTCCGAGTTGGTTACGCGCGAGTCGGCCGCAAATGCGGCCGACTCGCCTCGTTTCGCCCAGTCGATCTGCGTCTCCGTATCGAGCACGGTGCCGTCATAAAGATCAAGGCTCGGCAGGTCTGTGGCCATCTGCGCGGCATCAGGCAGTCCCGATACATCATCCTCAACCACCGCCTTGGCCAAGGTACAGGTGTCTGCTACGAGCCGTTCAAGGGAGTCTTGTGAAAAGTCGGATGTGGACGTCGTCGCCGATCGTTTGCCAATAAAGACACGCAGCCCAAACCGCTTCTCTCGAGCTTTGGTCAATCGATCGACGGCACCAACCCGCACTTGCACCGAGAAGGTCTCTCCATCGGCCACCACGATATCGGCTTCTGTCGCACCGCAGGTCTTGGCGCGAGCCAGGACATCCGCCGCGAGCTGGGCGTACCCGTTGGCTATTTCTGCTGGAGGGGAAGATTTTTTAGACATCCGTACGACTTGTCAATCGTCAACTGTTGCCCGATCGATCGGCAGAACTCCAGTGCATGATACGCCTAGCCCCTCGTGCCACCGACCGTAATTTCTTCGATCTTGATGGTCGGCAAGCCGACCCCGACCGGCACCGATTGGCCATCCTTTCCGCAGGTACCGATGCCGTTGTCGAGCTTCAGATCGTGTCCTACCATCGACACCTTGGTGAGAATCTCCGGCCCATTTCCGATCAATGTGGCACCCTTCACCGGCTTCGTGATCTGGCCGTCTTCGATGAGATAGGCTTCGCTGGCGGAAAACACGAACTTCCCGTTGGTGATATCGACCTGCCCACCACCGAACGACACCGCGTAAAGCCCCGTCTTGACCGATCGGATAATGTCCTGAGGGTCCGACTCGCCGGCCAACATAAAGGTATTTGTCATCCGGGGAAGGACCACACTCTGGTAATTCTCCCGCCGACCGTTACCAGTCAGGGGAATCCCCATGAGGCGCGCATTGAGTTTATCGGTGATATAACGACGAAGAATGCCTTTCTCGATAAGCGTGGTACAGCTGGTCGGTGTCCCCTCATCATCCATGTTCAACGAGCCGCGACGAAACGGAAGCGTTCCATCATCAACAATAGTACAAACTTCCGATGCTACCCGTTTCCCAATCAAACTGGAAAAGGCAGACGTTTTTTTGCGATTGAAGTCAGCTTCTAAGCCATGTCCGATCGCTTCGTGCAACAAAATACCGGGCCACCCGCCAGCCAACACGACCGGCATCACCCCAGCTGGAGCGTCAACCGCCGACAGGTTGAGGATCGCTTCTCGCGCCGCTTCTCGGGCATAACCTAAATGACGATCGCCCTCGCGATAGAACTCGAACGCAACCCGGCCGCCGCCGCCGAAACTTCCCACTTGGCGATTGTCGTGGTCTTCGGCGATGCAGGTGATCTGGAGGCGAGACAAGGGTTGAACATCGCTCACTAAGGTTCCATCGGAGGTGGCTACCGCCACAAGCTTGTACTCGGTATTAAACGACGCCATGACGTTCTTGATGCGAGGGTCATACCGTCTGGCTTCAGCATCGATTTCGTTCAGCAGCGCCACACGATCAGCCGTCGCTACTTCGGCCTTCGCTCGCTCCATCGGATAGAGATCTCTCGTGGGGCGCCGCTGCGTGGGCACTGGTACGGGAACATCTCCTTTAGGGGAATTGGCGATGTATCGTGCCGTGTCCGCCGCAATCTCCAGATCCTTCTTCGTGAGTTCATCCGAGTACGCAAATCCGGTTTTTTCGCCGGACGTCGCGCGAACCCCGACCCCTTGAGAAATGCTCTTGGCCGCGCGCTTGACGATACCTTCCTCCATGGACACCGACTCGGACGTACGGGATTCGAAATAGAGATCCGCATAATCAACATCCCGTACTTTTAACCGATCGAGGGCATGCTGCGCTTCGAGTTCCGTAACGCCAAATGTAGTCAATTGGACCAGCTCAGACATACGTCAGTCTTTCTGCTCTCTGTAGTGGGTTGAAGAATACGCAGTATAACCCAATCATTTCCGTAGTCGCAATGCAGCAAGTTCTCTTACCGCACAATTGTCGATCGAGAGCTACCGAGTTATCGTTTGACATTCCCTACCCCCACCAGTAGACTCTGACCACCTCGCTCGCCTGCATGCAGGACATGTTAGGAGCTTGCTCAAGATTTTATGCCACACCAGCCTGCCTCAACCCTCGACCACCTTTCAGAAAGTGAATTGACCGCCAAGCTGGAGTCCGAACTGCTCCCAAAACATGTTGCGGTCATTATGGACGGCAACGGCCGTTGGGCTGAACTTCGTGGTCTTCCACGTATTGCCGGCCACCGTGAAGGCATCAACTCCGTCAGAGAGATGATCACCCTCTGCCTGGAACTCGGCATTCGAGCGCTCACGATCTACGCGTTTTCACAGGAAAACTGGAATCGCCCGACCCACGAAATCAGCGCACTTATGGGACTCCTGGAACATTATCTTTTGACAGAACGGGCGAGTTTGATCGAGCAAGGGGTTCGCTTCCGCGCCATCGGGCGCCACGATCTCCTTCCGCAATCAGCCCAGCACTGGGTTCGTACGACCGAAAAAGATACCGCACATCTCGACAAACTGATCTTGACCGTCGCACTGAGCTACGGCGGGCGGGCGGAGATCGTCGATGCGGTGAAAGCGTTGATCAACGATATCCAGGCCGGGTCGGTCGAAGCGTCCCTTCTCAATGAAACCACGATCCAGCGGTACCTCTCTACTCATCCGCTCCCTGATCCCGATCTTCTAATTCGGACGAGTGGAGAAGCAAGGATCAGTAATTTTCTCCTCTGGCAACTCGCCTACACAGAACTGTGCTTTAGCCCAACACTGTGGCCTGATTTTCGCCGGCGAGAGTTCCTGCTGGCGCTGATCGAGTATCAAAAGCGGGAACGTCGATTTGGTCGAGTCCTGAGCAGCGTATCGTCATAACACTGGTGGGATATCCTCTCGCAACAGACGTTCTTGCCCATAGCTCGATATTTGTGACGACCTCACCGGCACGCACCCGACGATTCGACCTCCGCCGTCTCTACACCGCACTCGCGCTGATTCCCGCGGTCTATATCATCATCGCGCATCTTGCTCCCTGGGCCCTGACCCTCCTCTTGCTGGTAGTCGGGTCTCTTGCGCTGGTGGAACTCTACACACTCAGCTTTCCTTCGCGCTTGAGCCGTCTCCTTATGGGAGGAGGACTCGCAGGCTTCGCTCTTACACTCATTCACCCTCATTTTTCTTTTTCCGTGCCGGAACTTCTCGTCGGCAGTGTACTCGTGGCGGCAGTGACCCTGTCCATCTCCGCCGCTTCACCGGAGCATCGATGGAACGATGCCGTCGTGATTCTCCTCGGTGTGTTATATGTAGGCTTCCCCCTGGGCACCGTCGTGTCGACCCGCACACTGCCGGGCGGCGAGTGGCTCGTGCTCTTTCTAGCCGTCGTGACGTGGGCCTCCGATACCGGCGCCTACTATGCGGGGACCTTGTGGGGGAAACACCCGTTGCTTCCGTCGATCAGTCCAAAGAAAACCATCGAAGGTGTCCTCGGTGGGCTTGTCCTGACGGTGGGTGTGGCCCTCCTGGCTCAGCAGTGGTTTGCGTCACAGCTCTCCCTAACGGATGCAGCAATCCTCGGCGTACTCCTGACGATAGTGGGCCTCTTCGGAGACCTTTTTGAATCGATGATCAAACGTCGGACTGGGGTCAAAGACTCGGGCGGGATCTTGCCAGGTCATGGCGGAATGCTGGACCGGCTCGATAGTCTCTTGTTCACCGCCCCCACGTTCTACTACTATGTCGCCTACGTTCGAGACCTATCGCTGCCTTCGTAGGTGAATGGAGAGGAGAGAATATGAAGTCGATTATCATCTTGGGATCGACCGGATCGATCGGGACCAACACGCTCGATATCGTTCAACGGTTTCCCGATGAATTTCGCGTGGTGGGATTGACGGCCGGCAGCAACATCGACAAGTTAGAAGAACAAATTCACCGATTCAGGCCCAAGGCTGTGGCCGTCTCTACCGAATCTTCAGCCGCTCTGCTTCGAAGCCGATGTGCCGACATTCGGGTCGACATCATGTCCGGCGAAGAGGGCATCAGCCATGTGGCATCGTTCCTAGATGCCGACTTGGTGATTTCTGCCATCGTGGGAGCGGCCGGGCTCGTTCCGACCTTGTCCGCCATTCGGAGTGGCAAGCACATCGCATTGGCCAATAAAGAACCGATGGTCATGGCCGGCAAGTTGATGCAAGATGAAGCTCGGAAACATGGCGTCAGAATTTTTCCGGTTGATAGCGAGCACAGCGCGATCTTTCAATCCTTGGAAGGCCATCGAGTCGAGGACGTCCGACGTTTGCTTCTTACCGCGTCCGGCGGAGCGCTCTGGACGCTGACTCACGAACAGCTCCAGGACGTGACACCTGAACGAGCCTTGCAGCATCCCAACTGGAAGATGGGGTCCAAGATTACCATTGACTCCGCCACCTTGATGAATAAAGGGTTGGAAGTGGTAGAAGCCCGCTGGCTCTTCGATATCCCCGAGTCCAACATTGAGGTCATGGTTCATCGAGAAAGTATTATTCATTCTCTAGTGGAGTATAAAGATCGCTCGATCATCGCCCAATTAGGGCTTCCGGATATGCGGACCCCTATCTCGTACGCCATGCGCTACCCCGCACGGATGGCCCTTGATCTTCCGTCGTTGGAGCTGACGGAGATCGGACAGTTGTCTTTCTGTAAACCCGACCATGACCGTTTTCCCTGTCTCAATCTCGGATACGAGTCACTTCGCCTCGGAGGCACCATGCCTGCCACGATGAATGCGGCGAATGAGATTGCCGTCGAAGCGTTTCTCAACCATGGCCTCCGCTTTGTCGAAATCGCGCAGGTCATTCGCAGCACCATGGACGCGCATACTCAGCAAGATATCACCTGTCTCGAAGACGCCTTGGAAGCCGATCGTTGGGCCAGGGAGAAGGCAGAATCATTGGTGCATGCGTTGTCGCACTAACGATTGTTTTGCATTTCGTGCGACGTCTGTTAGATTAGAGCGGTAGACGGAGTACGCAATAGGGAGTTCCCATGACATCCGCATTCGCCTGGTCCCCCGATACGCTCTGGCTCCTCCTCCAGAAAGCCTGGTGGTTTCTCGTCGTCCTTGGCGTATTGGTCGCCTTTCATGAGCTCGGCCATTTCCTCGCCGCTCGCTGGGTCGGAGTGAAAGTCTTGAAGTTTTCGATCGGGTTTGGTCCCAAAATATTCGGCCGTCAGGTCGGCGAAACGGAGTATCTTGTCTCGGCCGTTCCACTTGGTGGTTATGTCAAGTTATTCGGTGAAGACGAGACGGAGGCCACGACTCCCGACGACCGTCGTCGTTCATTTTCACACCAGGGGCTGTGGGGGAAAGTCCTCATCGTCGCAGCCGGCCCCGGTTTTAACTTTATCTTAGCCTACTTGATCTTTGCAGGATGGCTATCGACCGGTTCTCCTCTCTTTGTTCCGACCTTTCGCGATCTGAGCGCTGATGTCGAGGCTCTGGTTCCGGAATCTCCTGCATCGGTCGCAGGGATTGAAGTTGGCGACCGCATCGTCAGAGTCAATGGGCAAGATATCTCCACCAAGACCGAGCTGTTGGATATCGTGTCCAGGAGCAAAGGGCAACCTCTCTCACTCGAAGTCCGGCGAGAGGGGCAACTAAAAATGCTCACGGCGACTCCCGTGCCGATTACCGTAGACGGAGCATCCCCAGACGAACCGCTGTATACGATCGGAGTCGAAGAAACACCCCCATTGGTGACCTCGGTCATGCAGGGATCACCAGCATCAATGGGTGGACTCCAGCCCGGCGATCGAGTGGTCTCGATCGAGGGACACACCATCTATACATGGGCGCAGATGACGACGCAGGTGAGAGAGCACCCGGAGAAGCCGTTAACATTCGAGGTGCTCCGCGAGGGAAGGCGCACCACGCTGACCGTCACGCCGGCCAGTGAAAAGCTCACGATCAATGGACAGACTTCGGAAGTGGGAAAGATCGGCATCTCCGGTCCTGGTCGCGCCTTGATGCGGTCCGACAACGTCGCGGAAGCCGTGTATCAAGGACTGGAGGCCACGTGGGGATGGACAGAACTGACGGCGGTCGGTCTCTATAAGATGATCGTAGGTGATATTTCGAGTAAAAATATCGGCGGTCCGTTGACGATCGCCAATATCTCGGGGGAAGCCGCCTCGCAGGGTGCCTCCAGCGTTATCTTTCTAATCGCCATTCTGAGCATCAATCTGGGCGTCCTTAATTTGCTGCCCATCCCGATACTCGACGGCGGCCACTTGCTCTTTTTCTTGATTGAAGGCATCCTGCGCAAACCGCTCGGCGAACGACAACGAGAGGTTGCTCAACAGGTAGGGCTGGTCTTACTGGTTGGTGTGATGATCTTCGCTTTCTGGAACGACTTAGAACGCATCTTCTCCCGCTAAACCTTTCATGAAGACGTCGCAGTTACTCATCCCGACGCTACGGGACGATCCCGGAGAAGCGGAAACCGTCAGCCATCGATTGATGCTGCGCGCTGGGCTGATCCGTAAGGTAGCAGCAGGTATCTACACCTATCTTCCACTCGGTCTACGCATCATCCGTAAAATCGAGCAGATCATCCGTGAGGAGATGACTCGAGCCGGCGCGCAGGAGCTGTTGATGCCGATCGCATCCCCTGCCGAGTTGTGGAAAGAGACCGGTCGCTGGGACTACTACGGGAAGGAACTCCTACGTTTCAAGGACCGCCACGAACGTGATTTCTGCTTGGGTCCGACTCATGAAGAAGTCATCACCGATCTATTCCGGCGAGAAGTCCGTTCCTATCGCCAACTCCCGTTGAATTTTTACCAAATTCAAACCAAATTCCGAGATGAGATCCGCCCTCGCTTTGGGCTCATGCGAGGGCGAGAATTCATCATGAAAGACGCCTACAGTTTTGACCTCGATGAGGCAGGCGCCAAGGTCAGCTATCAGAACATGTATGACGCCTATACCAGGATTTTCACACGTTGCGGGCTGACCTTTCGAGCCGTTGAAGCCGATACGGGGTTGATCGGCGGGGATGTCTCGCATGAGTTCATGGTGCTTGCAGATACAGGTGAAGCGCTGGTCGCCTACAGCGACCAGGGATCCTATGCCGCTAATCTCGAGCGGGCTGAAGTGCTTCCTCCCACTGAAGCCGATACCACTGCCCTCCTTCCATTGACGCCCATCGCGACACCGCAACGCCGAACCGTGGAAGAAGTCACGGCCTTTTTACAGATCACGCCTCGGCAACTGGTGAAGACGCTGCTCTATCGAGCAGGAACCGAATCGGTTGCTGTATTGATCCGAGGCGATCATGAGGTCAATGAAGTCAAACTGGCCCGGCTACTCAAAGTGACCGATGTCGCACTGGCTGATCCTGAGACGGTACAGCGACTCACAGGGTGTCCTCCAGGATTTGCTGGGCCGATCGGACTCCAACAGGTACGCATCCTTGCTGATTGGGCCGTCCGGGGGGTGACCAATGTCGTGATCGGAGCCAACAAGGCCGACACTCATTATCAGAATGCCAACCTAGATCGAGATTTTACTGTCGAAGAGTTTGCCGATCTTCGAAATGCGCAGGCCGGGGATCCTTCCCCTCGAGGTCCTGGCGTGTTGACTCTTGCTAGGGGAATCGAAGTCGGACAAGTGTTCTTGCTCGGCACCAAATACAGTCAGAAAATGAATGCCACGATCCTTGATGAGCATGGCAAAGAGCGTCTTGCCATTATGGGCTGTTACGGAATCGGCGTAGGTCGTACGGCGGCGGCGGCAATCGAACAACATCATGACGACAAAGGCATCATCTGGCCGTTTCCTATCGCACCGTTTCATCTCCACCTGCTGACTGTCAGCCAATCAGAAAAGACCACTTCAACCGCCACACGTCTCTATTCGGAATTGGCGGCTGCGGGTTTTGATGTGTTATGGGATGATCGACCTGACCGCGCAGGCGTGAAATTTAATGACGCCGATCTGATCGGGATCCCCTTCCAGATCGTCGTAGGCGACAAGGGTCTTGCCGACGGTATCGTGGAGATGAAAATTCGAAGAGGTGGAACCAAGTTGCGCGTAGCTCCAGGTGATCTGGTCGCCCACATCAGGACACTTTGCTCCGAAACGGATCCGCCCGTCGCGTGACTCAGCCATCAGCACTCTCGCGCCTCTCGTATCTCACCACTCGCTGATCTCCATCGATGGAAAGTCTCTTTTTCTTGCCTTCCCTTCTCTTTCAGCTAGACTGAAACTCGGTTCGCAGCTCTATTACCTAAACTTATTCGCGACTCGGCACCTTACGGATCCAACGTACAACCCGGATCGGTTCACATCACGACGGCAGAGAAAGCAGAATCGGATGCAAGCCAAGCCCGCGACTCCAAACGTTCAGGAATTACAGCAAAAAGTTGAGCACGCGGAGCATATCAAACGCATTACCACTCAGATACATGCCGCCAGCAATCTCGATCAGATCCTGCTCGATCTGCACAAAGACATCCTCAGTTTGTTCGACGCGGAAGATTTAACTCTTTTCGCGTTCGACGCAGAGAAGAAAGAGATCTTCTCCAAGGTTCCGCACATTGACGGCGTAGAAGAAGTTCGTATCTCCATTACCGAACAAAGCCTGGCCGGCTTCTGCGCTAAGTATCTGCGCCCCGTGAACATCGCCGACGTTTACAATATCGCGGAGCTCCAAGCCACTCACCCGTCTCTGATTCATGATACGTCCTACGATAAACGGACCGGGTTTAAGACCAAACAAGTTCTCACATACCCCATCGTCGCCGATAATAAGTACTTGATGGGAGTGCTCCAACTTCTCAACAAGAAAAGCGGGAGTCGCTTCACTCGAAAAGATGAAGAGGCGGTCGATGAAATTGCAAAGGCGCTTGGGATTGCGTTCTTCAACCTTCGAAAGATCTCCAAAAAAACTCCCACCAAATTTGACCTTCTGGTCAGCAATAGCCGCATCACTCAAAATGAGCTGGACCAGGCCATCGTCGACTCCCGAAAAGGGATGAGTGATCTCGAAAGCATTCTGATCGAAAAATATAAGGTTCCAAAGATCGATATCGGTAAATCGCTCGCCCAGTTCCATAAATGCCCCTATATCGAGTACAGCGAACGTACGATCGTCGATGTAGAGTTGTTGAAGAATCTTAATGTCGACTATCTGAAAAAAAACCATTGGATGCCGCTCAAGCGCGATCGCACGGCTATCGAAATTTTAACCGACGACCCGGGCGACCTTGATCGTGTTCAAGATATCAAACGAACATTCCCCGGCCTCAACATCCGCTTCGCCGTCAGCCTCCGCCGAGACATCTCACAGTTTCTCGGCTCGGCAACCGGACAGAGCGACGTTGGGGGACGCAAGCTTGACGAAAACGTGTCCGATATTCTCGGCGAACTCGTCACCGAATCCCAGGCAGAAGCCATGGAGGACTCTTCCGGGGGCGGAGGACTGGATGAAAACGACAGTGCGATCGTCCGTCTGGCCAATCAAATCATTGCTGATGCCTACCGGCAAAATGCGTCGGACATCCACATCGAGCCCTATGGAGAAAAACGTGAAACGCTGGTGCGCTTCCGCGTCGACGGGGAATGCTTTGAATATATGAAAATTCCCCAGAGTTACCGCCGTGCGATCGTTTCTCGACTCAAGATCATGGCCAGCTTGGACATCGCCGAGCGCCGCAAACCCCAGGACGGTAAGATCAAGTTCAAGCTAACAGAGTCGAAGGAAATTGAGCTCCGCGTCGCAACGCTTCCAACCGCCGGATACAACGAAGACGTGGTGATGCGTATCCTCGCCGCAAGTGAGCCGCTACCGCTCGATAAGATGGGGTTCTCTGATCGAAACCTCAAAGTGCTGAAAGAGATCTCTGAGCGGCCATACGGTATTATTCTATGTGTCGGTCCGACCGGTTCAGGAAAAACAACGACCCTTCACTCGGTGCTCGGCAACATCAATACTCCGGACATCAAGATATGGACTGCCGAAGATCCCGTCGAAATTACTCAATATGGTCTTCGCCAAGTGCAGGTCCAGCCGAAGATTGGCCTCACATTTTCCACAGCCATGCGCGCATTCCTCCGGGCCGATCCCGATGTCATCATGGTGGGAGAAATGCGGGATAAGGAAACGGCGGACACAGGTATCGAAGCGTCGCTGACCGGCCACCTGGTGTTGAGTACGTTGCACACGAACAGCGCGGTTGAAACGGTCACCCGTCTCCTCGACATGGGTTGCGATCCATTCAGTTTTGCCGATGCCATGCTGGGGGTCCTTGCACAGCGGTTGGCTCGTAGGATCTGTAAGGAATGCAAAGAGCAATACATCGGAAGCAAAGAGGAGTATGAAGAACTCCGATTAGGCTACAACCCTGAGTATTGGGACAAGCTCGGCATCAAGCAAGACAATACGTTTCGACTTTCTCGTGGGAAGGGCTGCGAGACATGCAATCGATCCGGCTTCAAGGGACGAGTGGCGTTACACGAACTCCTGTTAGGCACAGACCAAATGAAGCGGATGGTGCAACAGAAAGCACGCACCGAAGACATGCTCAAGACTGCACTCGAAGAGGGCATGACAACACTTGTTCAAGACGGCATTCATAAAGTCTTGGAAGGTCATACCACCTTCAAAGAAGTCAAAGCAGTCGCAATCAAATAGCGTTTGACTCACTCGATAGCACTCTAAGTTCCTGAAGCAGACCTGCCTAGATCTCGTCCACCACCGTGTCCAACACCGTCCCACTTCCGATGGGGGGGGCCAGAACGACAAACCCCAGTGGACTAAGATAGAGCGAGCACGCAGGCGTGTGATCGCTCAACACCTTCAGTGCGGTCAAGAATATCAAGGGAGCAGCATGTAGCCCAAGACAGTTAGGCGACGACCATTGGGTCGGACTTGGACTGGCGGGTCATAAAGATCTGTATGTGTTTATTGTCGCTCGGAGATAAAGCCTCAAACTCCACCCCATACGTGTGTTCTTTGCCCCATCTGACGGTGGCCGCTTCGATGACCATGGATGCCACCTGATCGGGCAATCGCAACCTCATCGCGATTCGATCTCCAGACGTGATCACCGCTTCCGTCATGACGCGGGCGCCTTTTGTGGATACGTCATAGACGATCCCCAACCCCGGTTCAACCGTTCCCTTCTTCATCCGGCCTACGCGTGCCAGCGAACAGGGGAAGGGAGCCGAGACACGTACGCGCGGATGCTTGCGCAATTGAGGGGTACTTGGTCCACTGCCGGTCCGGAGGTCTAGATCATCCATGTGGTTTACTCTTTCTCCATATCTGAGACATGTAGGTACTTAGCCAACTGCCTCAAGGACGATTGTGAAAGTACGCTGAACGCAAGCCCATGGAATGGATAGTTCGTCCAGCACACGGTAGCCACCTCCACCTCAGCCGGAGGAGTGCCCTTGGTTAATCGGAGTTTGAGAGAAATTTGGTCACCCGGCTTGAATGCCGCGTCGGTGCTCACGCATACACCGTGTAGCGACAGGTCATATACCAGGCCAACGTCATGAACCGGCTTTTGAAACCACCATCGAGGTGTGAGAGAAGAAAGTGAACAGCTGAACGGTATGGGAATGCGCACTCGGGAGTTTCGCCGAACTTTGGGACAGACCAACTCCGGCTGCTGAATCGTCTGCATGCCAATCTACCTCGTGAGACATACTGTATCTCACGAAGTAGATTCTGCGAACTATTTTCGCACTTTACGGACGTAGGGTCGCCGAAGCATTGCGTGTGGATGATTCCACATGCGCGCCTCTTGTGCTCGGACCACGGAAACGTCCGGAGCTCTTCACGTGACTGGACGAGGAACGATCATTCCGATGCACGTGTCTGACTTCAGCATGCGCAGCCGATGACAGAGCACTACTCCCAGGAGCAAGCGGAACTGCATGTCCCAGCAGTCGCTCGATATCCCGAAGCTGCCGCTGATCTTCGCCTGTCACAAAACTCGTGGCGCGGCCGGTCGTCTTCATCCGAGCCGTGCGCCCGATGCGGTGCACGTAATCTTCCGGACAATTGGGCAGATCGAAATTGATCACGTGGCCGATGTTTGCCACATCGATGCCTCGGGCAGCAATATCCGTCGCAACCAGCACGCGGAATGACCCGCGCTTAAAGCCCTCTAATGCGGCACGCCTCTGCGATAGACTCCGGTCTCCATGCAGGACCGCCACTCGATGGCCGGCCTGACCCAGCATGCGTCCCAACCGATCAGCCCTGTGCTTTGTCCTGGTAAACACCAGCGCGGTATCCTTATCGGCTCTTAAGAGAGACAAGAGAAGATCGGACTTGTCCGCATGCGATGTATGATGCACCGCTTGAGTCACTCCGTCAGCTGTCGTCGCTGATGGTGCAACCATGATGCGAACAGGGTTGTTGACACTGGCTTGAACCAACCGGGCGAGATCCGTCGGCAGCGTGGCCGAAAAAAGCAAGGTCTGCCGCTCCTCTGGCAAGGCATCAAGGATCTGATTGATTTGAGGCGCAAAGCCCATATCTAACATCCGGTCTGCCTCATCCAACACCAACATCTTGATGGACGACAACAAAATCGTGCCGTTCCACATATGATCAAGAAGTCGACCCGGCGTCGCCACCAGGATGTCCGGTCGCTGCCGCAAGCCTCGCACTTGGGCTTGCATATCTGCGCCTCCCACGATCACGGTTGCAGAGATGCGCCGACTCCGCCCAAGTTTCTCAATCGTGGTCAGGGTCTGCAAGGCGAGCTCACGCGTCGGCGCAAGGATCAATGCCTTCGGCTGCCCCTTGGGTAAGGTGGACAACCGTTCAACCATCGGAATCACAAACGCTGCCGTTTTTCCCGTGCCGGTCTGGGCGCATCCGATCACATCTCGTCCCGCCAGAGCGGGAGGGATGGCTTGTTCTTGAATAGGAGTTGGTGAAGCGAACCCGGCATCAGCCAGGTCGTGCAAAATGGCCTCGGACAAACCGAGGGCATGAAAATTGAGTTGAACAGACGTATCCACTAAACTATCCTTTCAGTTTGATCGCATTATGACGGGATCAGAGAACCGAGGGGAGAAACAACCGGGCTGGGTGTAGCTCCAAACTGGACCTGGTCGCGATGCGATCGCGAAGTCCGTTATAGTTTGAACATCTCCTCGCCGGACCACCACGAGTTAAATGTAGTGTCACCATACAGCATGGCCCTCACAACGTCAACCAGTTCTATGACATGGCCCTCACAACGTCAACCAGTTCTATGAATAGATACAAGAGCGCAGTTAATTGACAAGCCATACGCCTTGTCCCCTGTCCTACACAATAAGGAGCTGTGTGGCGATAGTTGACTCCTTCGCAAAGTGCATGCTAGTGTGAGTTTCATTGTAAGTTATTGTCCTCTCGGTGCACTCCTCGTACTCACTCCCAGTGTTGGCGCGATAGTCTGTGTAATATCACCAACCTGATGCTCCTCCGCCTGAATGGCAGAGGTTGGCTTTCTGATCGCTTGGCCAGTCCATTAGTGGAGCTGAAACAGAGCTATTGAGTTTCTCTGTCAGACAACCACTGACTTGAGCTTCGTGCTTGTACAGAAGGGCGCTCCATGAACCTCGCTTCGGTTTGGAAAAGTCGCAAAACGGGAAAGAAAAAGTCCGCCCATAAACCGAAAATCCGCTGGCAACTTCTAGGGTTGACTGATCCCAATTCGGTCGACAATACATCCTCAATCGACGTCATCAGACGCGAAGTCGCGTCGCTGGCGAGACATAGCTTTGGAGAAGATACCCGCCTGCGTTCCACAACCAAGGCAAGCAAATCCTCAGACGTGAGGAAGAAATCATTCAGTGCCAGGCGCCGTGGAGATACCGGCAAGACAGAGGACAGCAACTAAGCAATCCCGTACCTGTAAACGGTGAAGAGAGAAGACATACCCATTACTCCACCGTCCAGAACTTCGTCCAATGGCTCATTCACAATGCTCTCGGTGCAGCCACATTGCTGTACATCACAGGAGCAATTGGTGCCCTCGTCTATAACCACTTCGAGCCGCAAGCCCAG
Organism: Nitrospira sp.; assembly: GCA_029881435.1. Taxonomy (GTDB): domain Bacteria; phylum Nitrospirota; class Nitrospiria; order Nitrospirales; family Nitrospiraceae; genus Nitrospira_D. Next base: position 3,021 of record JAOUMR010000015.1, on the reverse strand, counting down.
CATGAGATCCTTATCTGCTGTAGAGATGCTCGCATCATCCAACGTGATCCATGGTCATGAGTAACTGTATCTTGTATGTCGGCGGCCTCGCGGAAGCGACTTCCGATTGTCAACTCCGTGACCTATTCGGAACCTATGGTGCCGTCGTTCGCGTCCATGTCGTCCGATACAAACACAGCGGAAAATCAGCCGGCTATGGTTTTGTGGAAATGGGCTCAGATGAGCAAGCGCGCCATGCCGTCAGTGCCCTAGAAGGTGCATCGTTTGCAGCCAATTGCTTGCGACTCTACGTCACACCCCACGCATCCATTCATTCGTAAGTGCAGTCCAACCTTACGAGAGAGTCCTTCTCATACGTTGCGCCAATTTAGATCCGCTCCTAACCTTTCCGGACGGATCATACCTGGTGATCAACCTGCCAAGCTCACGTGGAGGCGCTCCCCATGTCTACTTTTTGCAAATTCCAACTGTCGCCTCTATCTGGCCGTCCCTTGGACTGACCATCAATAACATCCCCTTGTGCTCCAGGACTCTCTTAAACCGTGTGGCATAACTATCATCGTATTGGCGCTCCTCGATCGTGGTCTCGCCGCTTTTGCGATCGTATGAACTCTCGAGGACAAATGCATCCACGGTTTGTGTACCGTTGGCCCGCGCCTTGCTCGTAACACGCCAGAAGCGATTCTCCGGATCCATCATCCCGTTTGAGGTCTCAAGAGCAGCATTGGAGCACAGCTTCACACCTTTTGACACCACTACATACTCACCTCTATCCACAAATTGAGCGAAGCCTGACAAGGGAAACCCAAGAACGATCCCAAGAACCAGTAGGTATCTAGACATGTGATCCTCCTTCGTGGAGATGGTCCAACGCTAGTGATGAGTCGCGCCCAGAGCGATGGTCACCTACATTGAGACTCCGAGCCGAACATGAATCACCGACAGAAGTTCCCTTCGTTACTGCAAATCTCCCCTTGGCCGGGAATCTGCCCCTCTCCCCTACAACACCCTCGGCTGTGAAGTCCTACAGGTAGCCGCGTTATGACGTTTTGGCTTGAACCGGCCTCTCCCCAGCCACCTTCTCTTTGGTCATCATCACCGATCCTGAAACGGCATCGACATAGACCGTCATAATCGCTGCGTCAGCGGTCAGGATGTCGACATTCCACACGATCTTGTCCCCCCTCATCTCCAATTCTGCCACAATGACCTGCCCTGCGATGTTTTCCAACGCCGTCTCCACCGCTCCCTCAATCGTAATCTTGGCGGAAGTCGCCATGGTAATAACTTCCCCCTCACTGAGTTTCCCATTATCAGCACTCCAGACCATTTCACCTATAACCCCCGCCAAGCCGACCACCATCCCTGCAATCAAGGTTGCTCGCCATATCGTATACGTCTTGTTTGTCATGGCTATCTCCTTCGCGCATGGCCTAAGATGTCGGAGCATGACCGCGAGGCCCTTGCACAATCGCGCTCACACTGCTCGCCAACAACCGCCTGAAATATTCACGTTATGGCCATCCATACCGACAATCCTTATTACCGACCAGATTCCATGCTCTGTTTCGACTCCTTCCTCCGTCTGCAGCAGTCCGATATCATTGACAACCAAACGTGGATGTACTGTCTCATTTCTTTGGTATCCGCATGCCCTTTTTCACCGGCTGTTCAACCGCTCCTTTTAATGGGTCGACAACTTGTGGCTCCAGTATCCCGGTATTCTTGGAATCAATGGGCATCGCCCCCATGGTTGTATCCCCGGACCTAGCGGCCTCCTCGATAGACTGGCTATAGGTTAAGTTGTTTTGGCCCGTATCGTTCGCAAACTCTCCCCTTGACGGGTACCCAGGATGCTTGGGCAGCATCGCTGGATTCGCAAGAGCAAGCATGGTCATTCCGATAAACACGAGTCCCGTCATTGCAATCGTAAAGAGTCTCATGATGAAGACCTCCTTCAGTGAACACCCCACTATCGCCTCGACAGCAGACGATCCCAATCCGCGACCGGGAAGTCGCCGCTGTCAGCACGGTGACAGACAGAAGTTCTTAAGATCAGTCTATGAGGGCACCCTCACCAGACCGTCGGATTTCATCAGCACTCTGGCATTGAAGCGGTGGAGACTGAGGAATCGGTCGCGCTAGGAAGGAACAAGACGCGCAAGGGATAGGACAGTCAGCGTCACTCGAACGTCAGAGCTTGAACCAGCACACTAACGCTGCATTCCGTACATCTCATCACGTTCGAGAACGAGCAGCCGAACCCACCCCCCTCGAACACTCTTACTTCTGAGTTTAGCTTGACACTTTTACCAAAATTAGTCAAGTTCATATTCCAGTAACCACTCATCACAACACTTCTTAACCTAATCTAGTTAACCTGCTAACGATACGCCATTTATACGACTCTCGCGGTCTGTGATCGTATGATCGTGAACGCGTGAGCCGCTCGACCGTGCTCGCAGCGACACGTCCCTCCGAAAGACGCCGGTAACTTGGCCGCACACCGCGGCACGGTGATGGTACGTGAACATGGAACGAATGCAACCGCGGGAGCCTCAGCCTCTATCCAACTCACGGCGGACCGAACATGGCTCAAGGCCTCGGCATGGACCGAGCACCGCCATGAGCACGATGCCGCGCCGCATGTCCCGAGCGGTGGCGACGACCTGAGGCTGCCAGCGCCGCGCGGCGGGACCTGCGTCCGTGGCAGGCCGCACAATGCGTGGCGCTTCACTCGGCCCGCGTGATTCCCGGATAGGGACTCGTTTTTTCATTGCCACGGGAACGCTCGTCGCTTCGGCCTCGTCACCCTGCGCTTCCTCAACAGTCCCTTTCCTCATACGCATGCGCTGCACCAGCAGGGCCAGGACCAGGAGCACAGGGATCACCAGTTGCTCCCATGTCATCGGCGCTCCTCCTTCTTCGGACCGCCCGGCGGTTCCTCGCCCGTCCCCGCGATCGCGTCACGCATGGAGGTGTCCGCTTGCACGTTCTTCATGCGGTAGTAATCCATGATGC
>JAOUMR010000014.1 GCA_029881435.1 Nitrospira sp. | reverse complement strand
CCATCGAGGAACCTCCTCTCTGTATGTAGAAGCTGCTTGGTCGCCGCTCCTATAGCACAGTTGGGAGCCTCGGTGGTTTTTTTATTCCCAGAGTCGTGAATTATCCCGGCTAGGAGTACAGTTTTGGAGTTACACGACCATTTCCGCAAGTCTATTCGCCTTTGATTTGTGGGTTCTGGTGAGAACGATTAGGCAGATAAACCGTTGGAATGATTAAACCTTAATCCCCAACTAAGCTTTGATTTACCCACTTTACTAGCGCCCCATCCATATCCTCACCTCTATTGGCCCAACACACGTTCAATAGCACCAGGTTAAGAATCAACTTCCCAGGCTTCCCCTCTCTTGGCAATCACATTAATCCACCTCCCCTTGCGTTCTTGATTACTCACCACGCGTAACGACAGCACCGTCCAGCCTGCGCGCTGTAGCGCCCGCGCCAACTCGTCTTTTCTCCATCGAGCAAAGTACCGGCCGGGCATCCAGCCTGTTCGCTTGATGCGACTATTGTTCCCATAGGTAAATGTGGCAGCGAAGAGACCTGCTGGCTTCACGAGGTGAAGAAGTTCCGCCAACACACCGGTCACGTTCCGCTTCGGCACATGAATCAGTGAGGCCGCCGCCCAAACCCCGTCTAGGCTGTCCGCTCGAATAGGAAGCGCTCTGATATCGGCGAGGACGAGCGGCACCGACGGAATCCGCCCGTGCGCGAACAGCAGCAGCGACATGGCCCGATCCAATCCGATGACTCGGTGGCCGACCCTGGTAAGGTATCGCGCATCTTGGCCGGCCCCGCAACCCAGGTCGAGTAATGCCGCTCGCGTCGGCAACACCTTCACCCACTCAGCTAACAGCGGCGGTCGCTTGTATTGCTTCCGGCCCCAATGTTTGAGAAAGACGTCGGCATCCCGCTCATAGGTCTGAAGGGTCTGCGCGACATCGCGACTTGTGATATGGTGCTGGGGCTTACGGGGGGTCATTCAGATGAAGACGCGCATGAATCACTATTGGTGGAGTATTTCCGCTCTGCTCCTCAGTTCGTTCCTCACCGCTTCAGTTTCGGCGGCCGCCGATCCGCCCTGCGACACGTATCCCTCAGCCAAGCAATCTCACTGTGCCGAAATCTGGAAAGAGCTGAACAAGGAAGATGGCCCGATCATTGCGCAATTTGGCCTCGATCAGCAAAAGCGGCGCGATGACGGGAAGATCAACGCCCAGCAACATCTTGCCGAGAACATGATCTTCATCAAACAATCGACCGAAAAAAGGATTGCGCGTCTCAAGGAACGTATGGCCAGCGAGTAGCGCAGCTATTGAAAAACACCGCTTGCGTTGTTCTCGCATCGCTTAGAGGCTCACCGTACAGCCAAAAGTACGACTCGCCTCTTCGCTCGCTGCGGCCTAGCAGGACGACCTTTTTGAATAGCTGCCAGTCGAGGGCACACGTCCTTCAAAACCGTCACACGCGGATAAACTGATTCGATTCTTTTTCGAACCCGATTTCCGTGTCCGGTCCATGCCCGGTTACAACTGTCGTAGCCTCATCGAGCGTATAGAGTCGCTCGCGAATCGACTGTTCGATAGCCTCAAAGTTCCCACCCCACAAGTCGGTCCGGCCGATGCTTCCCCGAAAGAGCGTGTCACCGGCCAACACCAGCTTGTCATTGGGCAGGTAAAAACTGATCGACCCAGGCGTGTGGCCCGGTGTATGAATGGCCACGATCGGAATCTGCCCCAGCATGACTTTTTCTTCATCCGCCAGCCAATAGTCAGGCGGCAGGGCCGGCACATACGAGACCCCAAACACACGACATTGGAGCTCTAGGTTGTTCCATAGTTGGAGATCGTCCTGATGCAGACAAATCGCCGCACCGGTTGATTTCTTGATTTCGCCGGAGGCCAGAAAGTGGTCGAGGTGGGCATGCGTGTGAAGGATATGACTGACGGTCAACCCCAGCTGCTGCACCTCATGGAGAATTCGCTCAGGTGCGCCACCCGGGTCGATCACCACCGCTTGCTTCGTAACCGGATCACCGATGATGGAGCAATTACAGCCGAGCGGAGGGACCGAGAAGGTTTTCCGAATCAATGCCGGCATCGCAGAGGCATGCTACAGCCCAATGATCTGCGAGCGCAAGCTAGGAACCTTCTGCCTCTCGGTATCGAAGAGCCTCCATTCCTGTCCCTGTCGGCGAACCCACACCAGGAACCCTGCACCGGTCCCATCGCGTCGCCTATTCTCCACTTCGGGCATAAGTCGAGACACGGTCATACATTCCAATAGGACCAATTGGATCTGAGACGTGAGAAAATTGTCCCCAATGACTCGGTCGTACAGACTATAATCCTCCTCCAGCACAGCCACGCCGCCTGCCCTCTCTCCACTGGAAGAGGCGACTGCACAACAAGAAAAGGCAATACCCCGATAAAGAGCGCCACTGAAGCTTTCATCGTGAAGAGCATGCCGGTGATCCATCAGGACGGTCAAACTATGAGATATCACATGGACAAGTTGAGCAGAAGCGTGGATAATCCCACAACGTTCATTAGGAGGAACGCGCGTGCGAGACACAACACTTGACGGTCAATCGCTACTTGGACTCTCCGGTATCTTGTTCTTGGCTCTGTCAGGCTGCAACCCAGACGACAGCCCCATTCGCGCCGATAATGAGGTCCTCAAGAAACAGGTCGCCAGACAAGAATCGTTGCTCGGTTCTCTGCAGGATGGCAGCAAGGTTATGCAGCAACAGATTGATCTGCTCAATCAAGAACTCCGTGACGCAAAAAACCTGAACGAAGAACTGGACCAACAGCTGGATGAAGCCAAAGAGATGATTGGGACACAGGTCGCGCAATCTCTCAAAGTCGAAGACAAAGGTGCACAGGCTGAGACGCTCCCCCGCTCTCTGGAGATTGTGTCAAAAGTCGTTGAGGAGGCGCTGTCACGAAACGGGTATCGCCTGAAAGTCAGCGTCAAAACTGATCACAGGGCGGTCTATGTCACAGAGCGCAAGGTCTCCAATCCCGTCACGCTCGAAGTAACAGGCTCGCGGAACCAATACCTCGTGTCCCTGGAATCCCTTCCCGACAATCAAACGAAACTCGCTGTCAAAGCCGAGTTTGAACGGGTTGCGCAGGGCGGACGTGTCTTGAGCGTGAGCGCCGAAGAAACAGTGGAAATCGAACAACGCTTGATTCGTGAGCTCAGCAAGGCCCTCGCAACCCCAGCCAAGACATAAGTCTTCGACGAGCGACGGTCACAATCACTGCTTTTCTTGGTCCGATCGAAGCCTCGTGCTAGCATTTTCACGCGATGGCTTTATCGACCAGCGTGCATGATCTTCGCACTCTGATCCGTTCCTCTCACCCACTCGTCGTGATCGAAACAGTGGAAGAAGAGCGGGTGCTGGCCTTGCTGCAATCGGTCACGGCCCAGGAACGGATGCCACTTTTCGAGTGGTCGGTTACCAGAGGGCTCACGCGTGCCGACGATGTCCTAACTCTTAGTAAAATGACTGCTACCCCCTTGGCAGTGCTCCAACACCTCCACGGTTTGACGGTAGAGGCGGTGTTCTGGCTCAAGGATCTTGGCCCCCATCTCCAAGAACCAGCCGTGTGCCGGCAGCTACGTGAGGTCGCGGCAGTGCACAGCCGTTCACGCGCAACGTGTGTGCTGACCGGTCAGCCGATTACCCTACCCCCGGACCTTGAACAACTTGCGGTACGACTCGATCTGAAACTCCCGGATCGAGAAGAGCTTCGCTCCATGCTGCGCGGCCTGCTTCAGTCATTGGGGCCTCGCACCTCCGCTCGCCCACGTTCCACTACCGTCGTACAAAGCATGCTCCGCTCAATACACGAGACCAAGTCAGCAGATAGAGGTCCGACCAGTCAAGATGCCGGGGCGATCCTCCGTGCCTTGCAGGGTTTAACGCTCCATCAAGCGCGCCAGGTCGTCGCCCAATGCCTCGTGGAAGGTGGCCCTCTCTCGGCCGACGACGTGCAGACTATCCTCAAGCGCAAGGTACAGGCAATCAAGGATGGCGGATTGTTGGAATATTACCCCTTGGAAGATAACCGGTTTGAACTGGGGGGATTCACCAATCTCAAGTCATGGCTGGAGCGCGCTCAAGTCGGATTTACAGAGGAAGCCAAAGCACTCAACCTCACCCCGCCGCGCGGCATCATGCTGGTGGGTGTGCCAGGCTGTGGTAAATCGCTGGCCGCGAAGGCGATCGCACGTGAATGGAAGCTCCCGCTCTTGAAGCTCGACGCTGGTCGATTGTTTGACAAGTTCGTCGGCGAATCAGAAAAGAATTTCCGTAAGGCCATTGAAATGGCAGAATCCTTATCTCCGATTGTTCTCTGGATCGACGAAATTGAGAAGGCCATGGTCGCCGGAGGAGGGAGCGGCGCTGCCGATGCTGGCCTAAGCCGCCGACTCTTCGGTGCATTCCTCACATGGCTCCAGGAAAAACAGCAGGATGTGTTCGTGATCGCCACAGCCAATGACCTGTCGTCGTTACCACCTGAGCTCTTGCGAAAAGGGCGGTTTGACGAGATCTTTTTTGTGGATCTCCCTGACGATGCTGAACGTGCAGTAATTTGGAAGATCCATCTGGGCCTGCGCAAACAGGACAGCACGCAATTCGACCTCGGCAAGATCGTCAGCGCCAGTGACGGCTTCAGCGGTTCTGAAATTGAACAGGCGGTGGTGGCAGGGCTTTACCGGGCACTTCATCGGAAAACGCCGCTCACAACCGATCTACTTATCGAAGAAGTAACCCACACGGTTCCGCTTTCGGTCACCAGACGCGAAGACATCGATGCGCTCCGACAAACGGCCGAAGGCCGCTTTGTGAACGTACGATAAGCACTAATGAGATTCTTATGCATCATCGCCGTGGTTACCCTGATGCCGCTGGCCGGCTGCACGAAACCGATGCAGAAGTCTGCGAGAGTCGTAAGTGGGCCATCGATGTCCGTCGATAGGTTGCCCCTCCACACATCATCTTCTCTACCGGCCCAACCTCAAGCCACATTGACCCCGGAGGATCTCCCAGCTCCGTTTACGGCGTGGTTGCCGAGTCGATCGGCTATCGTTCAATCCGCAACACGATTGATCGGGGCGCGGACAATTACCAGCCAAGGACGGCGTATCGCCTACGACTGTGCCGGAGTCGCACATGCTATCTTCCTTGAACATGGTATCGATCTCTACCGCTCAGACAGACATGATGTGAATGCCAACGGCGTCCGACTCATTTATAACCATGTGCGCCGATATGGCACCCTGCATCACGGACCGGAGGTCAGGCCAGGTGACCTCGTATTTTTTGATAGCACATGGGATTTCAATGGCGACGGGAAGGCAAACGATCCCCTCACCCATGTCGGCATCGTAGAGGGCGTGGAGCCGGACGGAACCGTGATCTTCATCAGCCGCGTTGCGAGTGCCATCGAACGCTATCGAATGAACTTGGAGCAACCTCATATCCATAAGGCGCCTGACGGCCGCGTACTCAACGACTACATTCGGCGTAAACGTCCGACAGACCCAACCAACACCGCTCGATTGACTGGGGAGCTTTTCTCCGTCTACGGAAACCCGTTGAGCTCCCGGGAAGAGACCTCCCTCGACGAAAGGGTGGTCCAGATTCAAGACCGACAGCACACTTCCAGCCCGCCCACCTCAGCGATACTGGAACGATAATGCTGCACGATCGACCTGTGACACCTCATACAGGGCCTATTCTCATGGATCGGCTTGGAATGTGCTTCAGATCGAGGGATCGCAATAATCCTCATCAGGACTTTAGAAGATGCACCTGATATCCGATAAGGAACATAGTACGTCGCCCATTATGAGAACAATCTTCAAACTTCCATTTTTCATTTGACCTGGTAAAATTACCCCTATGGCTATCTCATCAAAACAGGCACATGTCCGAGAAACCAACGCGCTCCGTCGGACCTTGACGGATGTCCGGCACGGGCTCCTAGGCTTGCACAAGGCCCTGATCGTCGCCGAACAGCTGACCTATGAACGAATTTATGGCCGCGTAGACTCCACGGGGCAGCTCCTGCAGCTCGTCATGAACGACCCCTGGTTTACCTGGCTCCACCCTCTTTCCAACATGGTCGTCCGCATTGACGAGCTGTTGGATGGCCCTGATCAGCCGTCTGTTGATGAGGTCGCAATGCTCTTGGCTGAGATCCGGGTGTTGATTCGCCCTTCAGAACTCGGTGATGGGTATGAGCGGAGCTACTATGAGGCACTCCAGAGGGCTCCTGATGTCGTACTCGCGCACTGTGAAATGAAAAAACTGCTGACATTGCCTTCGGTTTAGACCCGTCGCACGCCTTTCCCCTCGAAAACTCCACGCGGACGCCACAGTACAAGCCTTACTTCCCGGAGCACCGTTCATCTATGCCATCGATTTCACCGAGGCGTGTGAGGGGTCTATCCCATGCTCCATGGATGGTATGATACAAGGCCACTCAATGAGAGGGCACATGCCGTTCGTCGCAGCACGATCTATACTGGTTTTCGCTCTGTGTCTCCTTCCAGTCGTACCTGATCCGGCATTCGGACAAACTCGGCAGATTGATGTCTTGGTCACGGTCGTAAAAGATAGGATCGTCGCCCTACCGGGAGGAGGAAGTCCGGTAGAGGAACCGCTGGGAGTCAATGAAACGATCGTCGCCATGGCGGCGAAAGGACCAGCAGGCTTTGCCCAGACATCTCGCCGACTCTTGGGGTTTTCCTCAGGACTGCACCGATGGACTGAGGTGCAGTTGGGAGGCGAGGAACATGTCGATCACCATCAACTACTACCTCGCCTGATCATCGTCCAGACAAACCGCCGAGTCCATGGATTTCAAGAGAGTCGTGGCCATTGGTTCAGCGAAGCATTGGGGCCGAATGAAACCGTGAAGGAACTGCACGGAGATGGTCATATCCTCGTCGCCATCACCACTGAGCGAGCCCTCGCTATTTCAGCTTTTACGGGAGGCTTCTTCACGGCACGCTGGTCGGCCAATGAGCACGTACAGTCCATCGACCATACGAGGGACGCCGTGCTGATTCGCACTTCAACCCGTCAATTGAGTCTTCGTTCCCAGATCGGCGGATGGATGGAGTTGAGATAGGATGCTTCCAGGTCATTCATCACGTGACTTGATTCGCGTCCAAAGATACCCCGCATAGACCGTTGCTCCGAACACAGACAACATAAGTAGAAACAGACAACCGACGGCTAGGGCTCCTGCCCATGGAGCCGTATACCCCTGATAGATAACCGTCAATGGCTGATCGGTCATCGAACTGAAATGCGAGAGCCAGCCCAACCCTAGACCGAGCGTTCCGACCATCGTCCAGAACCGAGGTCCCACGCGGCCTGCACGATACAGCCAGACCCCAAGTGCCATCCCACCCAAGATGACCGTCGCCACAACCATGAATCCTACCGACTGCTCATCGATCGGCCAGTGAAAATCCCCACGAAAGATGTGGTCCACGAGATGCAAGATGTTGAGGAGAACGATCACTCCAAGAAGTTGGATGAGGCGACGATCGGGCATAGAGAGACCTCAGATCTTGGCAACATTCAATTTTTATGGCGGTAGTACTCAACACCGCCGGAAGACTGACGACTCAAACAGAGATCGGCAACCGCCACACATTCGAGACCAAAGGGTAGATACCCCGCGTAGCCGAGCAAGGGCATCTCGAACAATTGGAAACTCTGCACGAACGGAATGGCATACTCCCAATGCGCAAGACTTTTCCAGTTCCACAGCTCCCAAAACACTCCACAAATTAGCGCCGCCAGTGCCGCGACCCATACTCCACGCCAATCGCCCTGCGCAAGCGGTGAAAGAATCGTCTGTCGTCCAGCCAGTGATTCCAACGAGACGATCAGCAACATGGGTCCAACCCAAACGAGTGGAAAGAGATAGTTGGGCCACAGTCCGATGCCGAGGAGTCCGAGACCGGACAGCATCAGCAAGGAGCGACTTACCCAGTTCCTGGCCACGGAGTGAATTGGTTTGAACCGCTCCATCCTCGCGCTCAAAACAGGATACGCGGTCAACAGCTCCATCGTGCCGATGACGGTTGGCAGCACCGTAGAAAATGGAATCGTGGCTCGAAGGAAATACTCGACCGAGGACAATTCGCCGACACCGATGTAATACCAATTCTGCACAAAACGATTCAGGTACTCAAACAGCCACCAGAAGGCGGCGCTCAGAGGGAACAACGACAGAAAATACCGGGGTCGATGTAGCATCATACATCGGCCGGTCCGCCATAATGTGCAGGCATTCACGATCACGATATAGCCGAGCCACAGAGGCGTGAACGTATGCTCCTGAACCGCAGCGAGCCAGGGGACGCGAGTCCAGGCTGCCGCCCACCAGAGTCCTGTCCATCCGATTCCAAGCCACCCCCACCAGGGAAATGACCGTCTACAGTGCTGAGTACTGCGTGTTGAGTGCTGCGCTAGGAGAGTTGAACGAGGAAGGTTTCCGCTCACTACTCGTAGAAGAATCAGCCCAACTATGAGAGCGATTAGAAGCGCCAGAGCGATGAAGACCGGCCAAGAGAACTGGTCATGCTGCACATAACCGGTGCGAGGAGGAAATTCAAGATAGCGCCAGACCGGTTCACCGGCCAATAGCACGCCAAGGAGTGGAAGCCCGAGTACCAGGGCAAGCAAGGCACAGATGACGCCAGCTCGGCTCATGTCTCATGCTACTACATGCGCTCTTCGTCAAGCTCGATGACATCCACCCAGGTGGTCACCGGAGGAAGGGAACTGACCGGCACGCCGCGATTGGTCGCGACTTCTTCAAGTCGGCCTTGGAACCGCTGGCGAGCCGCCTCATCCTTCGGGCCGGAGGCGAGAAGATCCTTGCTCCACTCTACAATCTCTTCATCGGACGGCATGCGGCCGTTAGCCTTCACCCAGGCAAGTAGTTCTTCATCGGTCCCACCGGCCAAGACCCGCTGTTCGAATGCCTTCGCATCGATGCCGAGGAAATCGACGAGATATTTGTCGAACCCCACAGTAACGTAGTTGTAGTCCTGAATCTGTCCATCGTGGCGTAAACGGATCTTGTCGATAAAGCGTCCAAGGTGAGCAATCCCGCCGAGGAGGACCTTGGGACTACTGGGAAAATTTTGCCGAGTCATCGGTCAGTCCTCCACTCTGCGAGTTGTACGAACGATACAAAAACTGAACCAGTCACGTCTAGCGAAAAACGTGAGAAGTGAAATTTCATCTCACCCCTTTAAGTTTTTTGAAGCCTGTCCGATACAGGCACTAGCACGGAGGCACGCATGCGGCTACGGAGTAGGCCAAGAAAGTATGTGCGGTATTCCGCCAGCGTCCAGACGGACAACGGGGCCGGAGACGGAACCCTCTTCGATCTCTCTGCAACGGGATGCCGAATGCAAAGCACCATACCTTTAGCGCCAGGCAGCTATCTCGCACTCCACATTGAAGCCCCTGAAACGGAATCCCCGGTTGCCGTCGAAGTCTCAGTCGTGCGCTGGCACAAAGATAATCAGTTTGGTATTGAGTTTCTTCGCTATGCAGAGGGAGTCCGTGAGCAAGTCAGTGATCTGATCGAAGGTCGTGAAGCTCCTGCCATTTCCAACCAACCTGTTCAAACCGAACTGGCTCTCAGCGCAATTGCCGGCTAGGCGCCTTCTCCCTAGAACTTTTCCTGAATACGTCCTTGGCACCTCACTTCTGCTGCTTCCTCACTCCCCGAACGCCATGTATCCTCATATTCGAGTCGACATCCGGCTACCTCATCATCCCAGCCCAAGCGATGGTGATGGTCGGACATCGGATTACCAGCCTCCCCTACACAGACTTATTTAGTTTCAAGTCATAGCCACCCTTGACAACCTCTCCGAGCGACCCGTCCGGTCTCTGCTCCGTGTACTCAATCTCAATCTTTCCGAAACTCAGCGATGCCTGATCCGTTGGAATGAGATCCGATCCGGCAGCACCACCCTGTTGATAGGAGGACACCAAACAGTCGCTGAACGTGATCCGATAGTACTCCTGCTGGCCCTCGCCTGCCTTTCTCGCGACGAGCGTGGCGTCCTTCAAATGTTGACCAGTGGCACAGGCTTGAAAGAGCTTCGGTGAGGCCTTACTGAGCTTCATCGTGAAATTAAAATCTTGAGCCGAGAATTTTCCCACTCCTCCATGGCCGGCGAAATGCTCGCCACCGGTTTGCGTACCTCCAAAAGACCATGAATCCAGCTGGATGTCTCCCTTGTGCATCAACGCATTGCTCTCGCCCTCAATCCCGGCGATCTTGAGGAAATAATCAACAGCCGCCATAACAGCCCTCCTATGAACTTTTGAATGTGGTCGGATGGGAGACAGGCTACGTTCTTGGATGGAACACTGTCAACGAGGTGAACTGGAGCCAGTAAAATCAATGGTTCTTGGAGGCTTTTCCGCTGCAAATTCAGAATTGTTCATCAAAGAAGGAATCTCAGCCCATCTTGTTTCGGCCATAGTCCCTGACTAATAAGATGGGACCTCAGATTCCTCTTTCCATTTCTACTTTTAATCCGTCCTCGTCTCTGATGACCCGCCCAAATAATCTTCTGCTCAGCTCTTGGACGAACTCCGGTCCGTAGACCGTCATGCCATGCGATGAGCCGACCAAATCGCCCCGTTCCTTCTCAAGCTGATTCCACGCCTCGCTGGTTCTCTTAGCCTCCGCGCCCACACCGGAAGTGACGAGATTGTCGAGTGCAGGCCAATATCCCTGCCTCGCTGCAGCAAGCCACCAACGCGTCGCCTCCTCCATCGCAGCAGCATGACCTGCGACAAACTGCTCCTCCGACTCGCAACAAAACCCCATCCAGAGAATTGTAGCGAGTGCATATTGGGAAGTTATATCGCCTGACTCCGCATGCGGCAGAAGCAATCGCCGCAACTCTGTGAACTCGGCAACATCAGGTCGATGCCAGCTCTGCGCATCCACAGTGCATGTATCGCGATACGCGCGCCAAGCCGCCTGATACCGGTCATAAAGATCGTGTAAATTACTCATGGTGTGTAGAGCAGCCTAATCATTCTATCTGCTGCTGCAGAACCACAGATATCGGCAAGCTCTTCCTCAACCAGCCCGCAGCTTCTATCTATCGAACGGTCTCGCATTGGCGAAGAAGCGTGCACACCCACCGCTTTCATCTAATCCGTTAATTGCGAAAAGCAGTGCCAGGCTACTTTCTAAAATCGAGCATTGGGAAAGATGCGGTGAGCATTTGCCGCTCAAAACAGCCTTTCCATAAGGCTACACCAAGCAAAAGCCTGAGACATGCTGTTTTAGGTACGTTGGAGCTTGAGCGAGGCGAGAACTCAGTTGAAGGTCTTTTCAACGACCGTTCTTCGCCGACTTGCCGGCATGCAGATACTGATTGATCCCCGCCGCCATCTTTCGGCCTTCGGCGATGGCCCAGACGATGAGCGACGCGCCGCGTTTGGTATCGCCGCCGGCGAAGACGCCGTCGAGATTGGTCATGAAGTTCTGGTCGACTACCACGACTCCACGCTGGTCATACTTCACACCCAGGTCGTCGAGTAGACCGATCTTGATCGGACCGGTAAACCCCATGGCGAGCAGCACTAGATCGGCATTCATCTCAAACTCAGTTCCAGGAACAGGTGTGAATTTCCCACTCTCAAACTTCACGCGCTGTGCATGGAGCTTGGTGACATGGCCATTATGACTGGAGAACTTGGTCGTCGACACACTCCATTGCCGATCACAGCCTTCCTCATGAGCGTGGGAAGTGCGCAGTTGCATTGGCCAGAGCGGCCAGGGGGTGGAGCCGGCCCGCTGCAGGGGCGGTTCCGGCAACAATTCAAATTGATGTGTTTCGACACAACCTTGACGGTGCGCGGTGCCGAGGCAGTCGGACCCAGTATCGCCACCGCCGATGATGACCACCCGCTTGCCCTTTGCGGTGATCGGCTCATCGGTCACCGAAATGCCGGCGGTGCGCTTGTTTTGTTGAGTCAGATATTCCATGGCAAGATGCACACCCTTGAGCTCACGCCCAGGGATCGGTAGCTCACGCGGCTGTTCGGCACCGAGTGTCAACCCCACCGCATCGAACTGCTTGCGTAATTGCTCACTGGTGATGTCCTTCCCAACTGTGACGCCGGTTTGGAACTTCACTCCCTCGACCTTCATTTGTTCCAATCGTCGGTCGATGACCCATTTCTCCATTTTGAAGTCGGGGATGCCGTAGCGCAGTAGACCGCCGATTCGATCTGATTTTTCGAAGAGCGTCACGTCATGGCCGGCGCGAGCCAGCTGTTGCGCAGCGGCAAGCCCAGCCGGACCGGAACCGACGATCGCAACCGTCTTCCCGGTCTTGATGACCGGCAAGATCGGGGTCACGAGTCCATCGTTGAACCCGCGATCGACGATGTTCCATTCGAGGATGCGGATGGAGACCGGATCTTCATTGATTCCGAGCACACAGGCTCCTTCACAGGGGGCCGGACAGAGTCGCCCTGTGAACTCGGGAAAATTATTCGTTGTATGCAGGGCTTTGAGGGCATCTTTCCAGCGGCCGCGGTACACAAGATCGTTCCACTCTGGGATGAGATTGACCACGGGACAACCAGTGCTGCCTTGGCAAAAGGGCACGCCGCAATCCATGCAGCGTGCGCCCTGGGTCTTGAGCTTCTCCTCCGAGATGGGCTCATACATCTCCTTCCAATCGAGCACACGCAACTCGATCGGCTTGCGTTTCGGGCCCTCGCGGGCGTATTTCAGAAAACCTTTCGGGTCTCCCATGGCTACTTAATTTTCTCTCCCTCAAATCACTATTTAGCTGTTGACTAGGAAACCCTCAATCTCACCCGCCCAACCCTGCGCACGCCGAGACGTGCGCCTTACCCTGGTCGGATCACCCATTAGTGCACCGCACTCGCTTTGCGTTTCCGTTCTTCCAGAACACGCTTGTAATCGACCGGCATCACCTTCACAAATTTTGGCGCGGTGGCCTCAAAGGTATCGAGGATCTGCTTCGCTTTCCGACTCCCGGTATACATGAAGTGTTTCGTGATCAGATCATGGAGAAGTTGCTTATCGTCCTTCGTCACGACTGCCTCCAATTCTACCATACCTGTATTACAGCGGCTTTCGAACTTGCCCAGATCATCGAGCACGAATGCCACGCCGCCAGACATGCCTGCCGCAAAGTTACGGCCCGTTCTACCGAGCACCACGACCACACCACCCGTCATGTATTCGCACCCGTGGTCGCCCGTCCCTTCCACGACGGTTTGTGCCCCGCTGTTCCGAACCGCAAACCGCTCACCAGCCCGGCCGTAAAAGTACGCTTCGCCCTGCGTCGCCCCATAGAGCGAGGTATTGCCGATCAAAATGGTTTCCGCTGGATCATAGAGCGCATCCTTCGGCGGATACACGATGATTTTTCCGCCGGAAAGCCCTTTGCCGATATAGTCATTCGACTCCCCTTCCAGCGTCAGTGTGACGCCACGTGTGAGGAACGCGCCAAAGGATTGCCCAGCCGATCCGTTGAACTTGATCGAGATCGTATCCTCTGGAAGCCCTTCGAGACCGTATTGTTTCGCAATCTTGCTTGACAAAACCGTGCCCGTCGTCCGATTCACATTGCGAATCGGTAACTCGATGGTCACCTTTTCGCCCTTCTCAATCGCCGGGCGACAGAGTTTCACCAGTTCGTTATCAAGAATGTGATCAAGGCCATGGTCCTGCTTCTGCACGCAATAGCGTGCCACGTTCGGCTCGACGTCGGGTACAGCCAAAAGCGGTGAGAGATCCAACCCCTTGGCCTTCCAGTGATCGACCGCCTTGGTGATTTTGAGCATGTCGACACGGCCAACCATTTCGTTGATCGTCTTGAACCCCAGCTTCGCCATGAGTTGCCGGACTTCCTCGGCGACGAAAAACAGGTAGTTGACGATGTGTTCCGGCTTGCCGTTAAATTTCTTCCGGAGCTCGGGATCTTGCGTCGCGATGCCGACCGGACAGGTATTGAGATGGCACTTCCGCATCATGATGCAGCCCTCGACGATGAGTGGCGCCGTCGCAAACCCGTACTCCTCTGCACCAAGCAATGTGGCGATTACCACGTCACGGCCCGTCTTCATCTGTCCATCCGTTTCAACCCGAATACGCCCGCGCAGATCATTCAGCACCAAGGTTTGGTGAGTTTCCGCCAACCCCAACTCCCAGGGAATACCGGCGTACTTGATCGACGACAAGGGGGACGCTCCGGTCCCGCCTGAATCCCCACTGATCAGCACCTTGTCCGCGTGCGCTTTTGCGACACCGGCTGCAACCGTGCCGACGCCGACTTCCGCCACGAGCTTGACCGAGACGCCGGCTTCCGGATTGGAGTTCTTCAGGTCAAAGATCAACTGCGCCAGGTCTTCGATGGAGTAAATGTCGTGATGCGGCGGGGGCGAAATCAGCTGTACGCCCGGCGTGGAATATCGGAAGCGCGCGATCTGTTCGTCGACCTTGTGCCCCGGCAACTGCCCTCCCTCGCCCGGTTTCGCGCCCTGCGCCATCTTGATCTGCAATTCGCGCGCATTGACCAGGTAATGCGCGGTCACGCCGAATCGGGCCGACGCAACTTGCTTGATATAGCTGTTCTTCGAGTCGCCGTTCGGCATGGGCTTGAAGCGCTCAGGATCTTCCCCGCCTTCCCCGGTGTTGCTCTTGCCGCCGAGTCGATTCATGGCAATCGCCAGCGTCTCATGCGCTTCTTTACTGATTGATCCGAACGACATCGCGCCCGTATTGAAACGCTTGACAATTTCTTTGGCCGGTTCCACCTCTTCGATGGGAATCGGCTGAGACGTGAACTTGAACTCGAGTAATCCGCGCAAGTTCGAGCGCCGTTGACTCTCATCGTTGACGAGTTGGGCGAATTCCGCGTAGGTCTTCGCGTCGTTCGCACGGCTGGCATGTTGCAGTTTATAGATCGTGTCTGGGTTCCAATTGTGATGTTCGCCCTGAATACGGTAGTGGACTTCCCCACCGAACTCAAGTTGGCGAATCGCAGCCGGTTCGTAGGCCATCCGATGCCGGCGCAAGGTTTCCTCGCCAATCTCGCGAATTCCAACCCCTTCGACACGCGACGCCGTCCCGGTAAAGTATCGATCGATGAGCTCGTGATTCAATCCGATGGCTTCGAAAATTTGCGCCCCACAGTAGGATTGTACGGTCGAGATACCCATCTTTGAAAAGATCTTGAGCAGGCCTTTGTTGATGGCCTTAATAAACTTGCTCTCCGCTGTTTGCGCATCGAGTCCTTCAGGAAGGTAGCCATCACGTTCCATGTCAACAAGCGTTTCGAAGACAAGGTAGGGATTGATCGTCCCGGCACCGTAGCCGATCAAGCAGGCAAACTGGTGGACATCACGCGGTTCCCCAGTTTCAACGATCAATCCAACTTCCGTCCTCGTGCATTCCCGCACCAGATGATGATGCACGGCCGAGATGCCAAGGAGGCTCGGAATCGGCGCCCAATCTTCCCCCACTCCACGATCGCTCAGAATTAAAAACTTGTACCCTTCCTTAATCGCGAGCGAC
Source organism: Nitrospira sp. (assembly GCA_029881435.1). Taxonomy (GTDB): domain Bacteria; phylum Nitrospirota; class Nitrospiria; order Nitrospirales; family Nitrospiraceae; genus Nitrospira_D. The sequence goes on along the minus strand of JAOUMR010000014.1, from coordinate 37,061 downwards.
GCCTCTCGGCACAGCCCATCGACCGCGGCCCCGAGGCCGTCGGCTCCTTCAGCCACACGGAACAGCATGCGCAAGGTCTTGCTCTTGAAATGTGGATCGGAAATCCCACGGATCTTTTGAAGATCCGCATTGGTCAAAATCGGTTGCTGTACCTTGATCCGGCGGCACGATTCCGGCGACTCGTCCATCAGATTGGGTTTCGGCCCAATGTTCGTGACAAGCGACATCACGAGCTGCTCGCGAATCGGATCGATCGGCGGATTGGTGACCTGAGCAAACAGCTGTTTGAAGTACTTAAACAAGAGTTGTGGTCGATCAGACAACACCGCCAACGGGGTATCCGTACCCATCGAGGAAATGGGCTCCTCACCATTGACGATCATCGGCGTGACAACCATCTTGAGCTCTTCCACCGTGTAGCCGAAGGCCTGCTGGCGCTGCCTGATCGTCGGATGATCCGGCTGCGGGACATTCAAGGGTTCCGGCAGTTCGTCAAGTGAGACTCCGTATTGCGTCACCCAGCTGCGGTACGGTTTCCGCTTGGTAATGCCGGCCTTGATCTCTTCATCGTCGATGATCCGGCCTTGGACAGTATCGACGAGAAACATCCGTCCGGGCATGAGCCGGCCCTTCATCCGGATCTCCTTAGCTGGGACCGGTAACACGCCCGCTTCAGACGCCAGAACGACCGTCTCATCTGACATCACCTGATAGCGGCACGGACGAAGTCCGTTACGATCCAAGGTCGCCCCGATCATCTTGCCATCAGTAAAACAGACGGCGGCTGGACCATCCCACGGTTCCATCATCGCCGCGTGATACTGGTAAAAGCCTCGACGATCCAGATCCATGTGCGAATTCGCCACCCATGGCTCGGGAATCAACATCATCATGGCATGCGGAAGTGACCGGCCCCCGAGCAGAAGAAATTCGAGGGTATTATCCAGGCATGCCGAGTCGCTTTGATCCTCGGTCACGATCGGGAACAATTTCTCCATATCCTTGCCGAACAGATCGGAATGCAGGCGGCCCTGACGAGCCTTCATCCAGTTGACGTTCCCCTTCAGGGTATTGATCTCTCCGTTGTGACAGACATACCGATAGGGGTGTGCCAACGGCCAGGTCGGGAAGGTGTTCGTACTGAAGCGAGAGTGCACCAGCGCCAGCGCGCTCACCATCCGTTCATCGGTGAGATCTTGGTAATAGGCGGCCATTTGATGCGGTAGAAGCAAGCCTTTATAGACGATCGTATAGGCCGATAAACTGGATACGTAAAAATGTTCGCGCCCCTGAATGGCCGACTCGGCAACGGCTTTTTCTACCCGCTTTCGGATCACGTACAGTTTTCGTTCGAACTGCGCTTCGTTGAGCGCGTCCCGCGCGATGAAAATTTGCCGCATGAACGGCTCAGTCTTTCGCGCTTGCACGCCGATGCTGTCGCTTTTGACCGGCACATCGCGCCACCCCAGCAGCCGTAGACCTTCCTCGCCGATGGTGTCGGCAAACAACTTTTCGCACAGTCGTCGGGACTCCGCATTCGGCGGCAGAAACAACTGCCCAACCCCATACTCGCCGAGCTCCGGCAATGACACACCAATATCCCCTGCAACCCGCTTGAAAAAGGTGTGCGGCACCTGCAAAAGAATCCCCGCTCCATCTCCCGTACAGGGATCGGAGCCCTGCGCCCCGCGATGGGTCAGGTTCTCCAATACTTGAAGTCCTTGACGGACGATACCATGGGACTTCTTCCCTTTAATATTGACGACAAAACCGACCCCGCACGAATCTTTCTCGTGCCGTGGATCATAGAGCCCTTGTTGACTGGGGAAACCGGGAGTATTCATCTGCCTATCTCATTAAAATATTGAGGCTTTCCCTATCGGATGGAGTTAAGCGCGAGCAAGAGGCCTGGGGCGGATTAACCCCATAGTCTGCAGGCTGATCCTCAGCCGATTACCACGCTCGGAACTTACTGGAAGGGTTATTCCTCTGTCAAGGTGACAATGGGCCTATACCCCTTTCATTTGCTTGACTTTATTTCCCCGGCTGCCATACCATCCGCCGCATGACGCAAGGTCCAGTCATCGCAACTCCACAGAGCATGTCTGACGTGTGGGACGCCTACCGTGGTGAGCTAGACGGACTGGAGGACCGCGTCCGAAAGAACCTTGACTCCAGTGTCACCCTGGTCAATACCGTTGCCGCCCACATCCTGAGCGGTGGCGGCAAGCGCGTGAGGCCGTTATTGTTGCTCTTGTCGGCCCGCCTCTGCGGATACCCCGGTACCGAACATTATCAGCTCGGCAGCATCGTGGAATACATCCACACCGCCACCCTCCTACATGACGACGTCGTGGACGAAGCCGATCTACGGAGAGGGAGAAGAACCGCTCGAAAGGTGTGGGGAAACCAGATCAGCATTTTAGTCGGCGATTTTCTCTATACGAAGGCCATGTGTAATGTCGTCGAGTTTCACAGTCAGGACATCAACGAGGTGATCGCCGGGGCCTGTAAAAAAATGGCCGAGGGTGAAGTCCTTCAGCTGCACTACAACGGGAATCCCGCGATGCCGGAAATCGATTACATCAAAATCGTCGAACACAAAACCGCCGGACTGATCGCCGCTGCCTGCCAGATGGGCGCGATTCTAGCCGAGGCGACTGAGACTCAGCAGCAGGCGTTGTTCCGCTTTGGGCAATATCTCGGCATTGCATTCCAGGTGGCCGACGATACCTTAGACTACATCGCGAACGGCGAATCGCTGGGAAAAACAATCGGACAAGACCTCCGGCAAGGCAAGGCCACGCTGCCGCTGCTCCATCTCCTACAGCATTGTTCGGAGCAGGACCGTCAGATGATCAAAGATCGCATGGAAACTCGGACGCTCAGCACCACCGATTTGGAACGCATTCTGTTCCTCATGAGCGAGTTTGGGTCGATCACGTATGCCATGGATCGGGCTCGGGCCTATATCGCCGCCGCCAAGCATGAACTCGATCGCTTCGACGATAGTACGCCGCGGCGTGCATTAACGGTCGCTGCTGATTACATGATTACCCGCGACCGGTAAGTGTTTTCCAGCCAGCCGGTAAGACGCTGGGCCGGGGAATCGGCGCAGCGTAGGGTGAAAGGACCCTGCCCTCTCCTGTAACCATCAAAACTGTAAACCGTCGTCGCTGTCACGACATCACCAAGAGGTGTTCATGTCCCAGATTTTCCCGTTTCACGGTATATTGTACGACCAAGCCATCGTGGGCTCCATCAAGGATGTCGTGGCTCCACCGTACGACATTATCGATGCGGAAGGGCAACAACGGCTTCATGATCGACATCCTCACAACATCATCCGCATGGAATTGGGTCTGGAACAGACCGGTGACAGCCCTACCCATAACCGATACACACGCGCCGCTGCGACACTCCAAACCTGGATCAAGGATGGCGTCCTCAAACGCGACTCGCAGCCTGCCGTTTACTATCACACGATTGAATACAGTCCTCCGTACTCGGCACCTGATGCCCCAAGAAAAGTGCTCCGAGGGTTTCTGGCTCTGGCAAAGCTGGAAGCGCTGGACTCCGGGCATATCTATCCACATGAGAATACGCGCGCCGCAGCCAAGACCGATCGGCTGAACCTGATCGAGGCCTGTCGTGCGAACTTCAGCCCGATCTGGTCTCTCTACTCCGATCCGGCCGGTGCCATCCTCCGCTTGCTCGAAACCCAGACAAAAGGGAAGCCTGCGCAGTACGACTTTCTAGACGATGCGGGATGCCGTGAATGCCTATGGGCCGTGACCGACGAAGCCGTCTTGAAACAGATGACCGATCTCATGCACAGCAAGCCGCTGTTCATCGCCGACGGTCACCATCGCTATGAAACGGCGTTGAACTATCAAAAGCTCCGCCGGCAACAGGCTGGCTCTCCGACCGGGCTGCAGCCATATGACTCGGTCTTGATGCTGCTGACTTCGCTCGAAGATCCGGGGTTGACGGTGTTGCCGACGCATCGGGTAGCGACCACGGCCTTGCCGCCTGCTGATCAGATCAAACAGACGCTTAGCGACCTGTTCGATTTTGGAGAGTTCCCCTTTACCCCATCCACACAGACTCAGATCCGCCAGCAGTTCCTGACCTCGTTGAGGACAGAAGGGGAAAATGCTCCGGTGTTCGGACTGACTCGACAGGGCGACGACCGGTACATCATGCTCACGCTGAAAGCAGCTTATCGCCCCTCAAGCCAAGCCTCCCCTCGGGCCAAACTCGACGTCTCTCTGCTGCAACAACTGCTCGTGACAACGCTCTGCCCGACGCAACACGAGCAGGAAGCCATCCTGTACACCAAAGACGATCACGAAGCGCTCGACTGGGTGGCCAAGGGAACAGGAACCGGAGCTTTTCTGCTGAATGCCACGAAGGTCAGTGAAGTCCAAGCCGTTGCCGCTGCAGGGGAACGGATGCCGCACAAATCAACCTACTTTTACCCGAAGCCGCTCACAGGACTGGTGCTCAACGTCATGAATGGCTGAACATCGCGGCTTGCGACGCGTCACGCTGGTGTGAAAAGGTCCGAGTGTGATGGGCTCTTCACTGCACGATGCGCACCCATGACCATGGACCAAGGATTATCGTAATGCATGCAAAGATTCTTATCGTGGACGACGATGCCGACATCGTCATGATGCTTGAGGACCGGCTTCACGCTTCCGGGTATGACACCATCACGGCATCGGAAGGGCAGCACGCACTAGAGCAAATCTCTCACGAATCCCCTCAGCTGGTCTTACTGGATCTCACCCTGCCCAAGTTGTCGGGCCTGGATGTGCTGAAGCGCCTTTCCCAGATGAAACCGTCGGAGCCCCTTCCCGTCATTGTGATGACCGCACATGGGTCTATTGAAGCGGCGGTGGGCGCGATGAAAGAAGGGGCCTACGACTTTCTGACTAAACCACTTGATAATGAACACCTCCTGATCGTCATCCGCAAAGCCTTGGAGCGTGACTCGCTTCGACGGCAAGTTGCCTATCTACGATCCGAGGTCGACGGCCGTTATGCATCCATCGTCGGGAACAGCGCATCCGTGAGCGCCGTCGTGGAGGCAGCACAGCGAGCCGCCAAGTCTGATGCTAGTGTATTGCTCCTTGGAGAAAGCGGAACCGGGAAAGAACTCTTCGCACGATCGATCCATCAATGGAGTCATCGTTCTTCCATGCCGCTCATCGTGATTAATTGTGTGGCCTTGACGGAGACGCTGCTTGAGAACGAGCTGTTTGGACACGAACGCGGCGCCTTTACCGGGGCCGATCGCCAACAGAAGGGGAAATTGGAGATGGCCGACGGCGGCACCGTCTTCCTCGACGAGATCGGCGATATGTCACTGCCGCTGCAGGCCAAGCTGCTCAGAGTTCTGCAAGACCGTGAATTCCAGCGTGTCGGAGGAACCAAGACGGTTTCGGTCAACATTCGCATCATCGCCGCCACCAACAGAGATCTCAGGCAAGCCGTGAAGGCAGGGCAGTTCCGAGAAGATCTCTATTTTCGGCTGAATGTCGTGACCCTGACGCTGCCACCGCTTCGTGAACGACAGGGAGACGTCCCGGCCCTTGCACAGTTCTTCCTCGATCGCCACACCCGAGACGCGAAGCGACCCGGCATGACCCTCAGTCCGTCCGCGCTCGATGCCTTGGTCCGGTATCCGTGGCCGGGAAATATTCGCGAGTTGGACAATGTGATCGCCCGCGCGGTTGTCTTGAGTCCAAAAGATACCATTGAGCCGGATATGTTGGCGCTGATGGCGGACGGCGCCGGCCTCCACCAACGAGATGATACCTCACTGCCCTATCTGGACTTGCCCTATCACGAATCGATGGAGCACCATAGCCGCTATATTATCCATCGTGCGATGGAACGGGCCGATGGTAACCAAACGAAGGCCGCGGACTCGCTTAAGCTCCAGCGCACCTATCTTGCCCGATTGCTCAAACAACAAAAAGACTAGCAAGAACACGCAAGCTAGCCGACCTGACCCCGTCTTCAGTCATGTGGTCCATGTGTCTCTAAAGGCTGGCGATCAGCCAAACGAATCAGCCCAGCTCGAGTATCCTTCTCGGCCTGCGTATACCGCTCGGCGGTTCCAATGTCCGACCAGTAGCCCTGTAGATCATAACCCAGTACCCGTTCTCCTCCCTCAATGGCTGCCACGTAAGGAGCGATGATCGAAGAGGGGACTCCCTTCGGCACCTGCCGGAGAAGTCGCGGATGTAAAATGTGAATCCCAGCGAACATCCTGGGAATGGCTGGAGACGGACTCGGGAGACCTTTTCCCGTAATGCGTAGAATCTGATCGTTCGCTCCCACCTCAACGAGCCCCCACTGCGCAGCATCTGAATCTTCTCGCAGCACTAATGTCGCCGCCGCTTGACGCGTGTGATGGAAATCCCAAAGCGCCCCAAGGTCCAATTCAACCAGCGTATCTCCGTTCATGATCAGTACCGGCTCACCTGAAAAATAGTGTTCGGCTTGTTTGATTCCCCCGCCGGTGCCCAGGATAACGGGCTCCTGTGAGTACATGATCCGAACGCCGAATTTCGAGCCGTCACCCAGGGCCTGTTCAATCATTGGACCCAGATGATGAAGATTGACGACGATTTCATGAAACCCATGCCGCTTCATGAGCAGGACGTTCCAAACAATGAGCGGAGTTCCTCCGACCGACAAGAGGGGTTTAGGAATGGTGTTCGTTAAGGGACGGAGGCGGGTCCCAAGACCCGCCGCAAGAATCATGGCCTTCACGCGATCAGTGCTGAGGACTGAGAGCTGGGTGCGGAGTCGATGATCCGACCCTCAGTCCTCAGTCCTCTACTGCATTTCCAGCACATAGGGAGTGAGGTACTTTCGAAGTGTATCCAGTTCTGGATATTTTGCTAAATTGCGTTTGACATAGCCCAAGACGCGAGGGATGTCCTCCAGGAATTTTGGGTTGCCCTTGACTCGATCAATATAGACAAACCGGCCGGCTGCCTTCAAATTTCGCTGAATACTCGTTAGATCAAACAGCCGGCGAAACGCGGCACGATTGGCCCAAACGAAACGGCGTTCTGCTAGTTGATCGAGATAGTAATCCAGTAAATCATCCACGAGGGTTTCATCAAGCTGAATATATGCATCTCGCAAGAGTGACGCGAGGTCGTAGGTCGCCGGCCCCATCAAGGCGTCCTGAAAATCAATGACCCCAAGCCGTAGTCCGTCGACCATCAAGTTGCGCGAGTGATAATCGCGATGCGTGAAAACGCGGGGCTGGTCGGCCAACAGGTCGGCGATGCTTTCAAACTCACGCCGAATTGCCGTTTTATCCTCGTCAGGCAACGGTTGACCATTGCGCGCCTCGATCCCGTACTCTAAGAAATGATCGAATTCCCACATCAGCAATGGCACATCGAAACTGCGGTGAAACGCCAAGCAACCACGATCTGCCGGAGTTGTCGCGTTAAATTGCATCTGCACCAACACATTGATGGCTTGTTTGTATCGAGATTCTAGGATCGGGGCATCCACGCGAGTGACGGCTTCCGCCAAGGTCACATCTCCGAAATCCTCGAGATAGAGCAATCCGGCAGATCGATCATAGTGATGCAGCGCCGGAACCGGAACATTCACCTTGGCGAGATGCGCCATGATGTTGATGAACGGTAGCTCTAAAATTTGATGCGCCGCGCCGCTGACTGCCTCTTCAGACTGCTTAAATGCTTCTGGTTCGGCCAGTTGCATCACGATCACAGAATGCGGTGGTCCACCCGTCACCATGGCGCGGTAGTACCGCCGATTCGATGCATCGCCTGCCAACGGAACCAATTCCCTGAAAACCAAGTCAGCCGGAAGGTAGGCCTTGATGGTCTGTGCGACCAGCGCGTGATCGGGAGGAGGCAAGGGAAATTTAGGATGTGCTGGGTTCGCTGTCACCATAGGCAAGAAATTATATCGAGCCCCTTACGGCTTGTCACGCAGACACCTTATTCGGTCAAGCTACAGTCACGCGGCGGGAATTGAGTTCGTCGCCCTGAAATGGCCCACTCGATGCATGACGAAGGCACCGAGCATAGACCCAATCGTATCCGCCACCCAATCGAGCCAACTCGAGTCTCGAAAGGGAACGAATGATTGGTGAACTTCGTCACTGATCCCGTACACCGAGGCCAACAGAATGGCCACCGGAATCGCTTGTTGTCGCCACACGTCGTTTGAGCTACCACGGAGAGCACGGTAGCATAACGCACCCAACAACGCGTATTCGGCGGCATGCAGAACCTTGTCGCTGAGATTGAAGACAAACGACGGCAGACTCTCCTCAGGATGGGACTGAGATGACATATAAAAAATGAGCACAGCATACGCACACACCGGCCCCCAGAGTCGAAGAACGCTCAGCATCTCACTCCCCATATGATAATCAATATGACAACACGCTACAGATATTGCCCACAGATTGCATGCTCACTATCCCTCTAGCCATACTTCTGAAACGAAGGGAAATCACGGTCAATGAAGCATGTCCACGTATGCTTTCTCTGGCCCATGCACCAACCTTACCACAGCGCCCCCACGGACGGGCTCAGCCAGGACGCCTTGAGTCCACTTGCATGCGACCAAAGCCTATTATGATATGGCCTCTTTCTTGGAGCAATTCCCAGAGATGCACGCAGCGTTCGATTCTACCCCATCGCTCCTCTTGCAGTTACAAGAAATCGACAGCGGCATGGTTCTCGATCTCTTCTTCGAACAGGCCCATCGGCTAGCCTGACTCTTGAGGAAAAGGACTGTCTGGTCAGTCATTCTTTTTCGGCCAATTGGGTCGCCCCGACCTACGATACCATGAATTCTGGTTAAACGGAGATCCCTCTCGAACAGAGGCAGACGGTACAGGTGTCGATCGTCATGCAAGAGCATGGCTTGAAAGCGGCCCGTTATCCCAGTCCACGGCTGGCCGTTCTGACCGTGCCTGGACCGGAATTCGACGCAGGGCTTTGAAGGGTCTAAGATAAAGCGATGTGCGCATCGAATGCAGGTTTGAGTTGTGAAATTTCTCCCACTCTAGGACACTGAACGTTCACGGTCCGAGACTCAGAAATTTTTATTGCGGCTCACGCGAAGGAGATCATGGCTTACAGACCTCAACTCGCCGAGCCTAACTCTCCAAACTGGAGCATCGGCGTCATCCCGAATAAGTTTCCTGCGTTACAAATTGAAGGAGATATGGGCCGCGAGGGAATCGGCCTCTATGATCGCATGAACGGCGTGGGAGCGCACGAAGTCATCATTGAGACCCCCAATCACGTCGACCGTCTCGCCGACCTCCTACCCAAAAACATTGAAGATCTCTTCTGGGCCTATCGCGACCGCATGCTCGATCTCAGAAAAGACACACAGCTTCGCTGTATCCTCATTTTTAAGAATGAGGTGACACTCTAGATGCCGGTCCGCTTTCGCATCGAAGACGCCTTGCTTGCAGGAACACTCCGCAAGATTGAGCAACTGGTTCGCCGCAATGGCGGAAGAACCTGGCTGGTCGGCGGCTGTGTCCGCGACCTGATGCTCGGGCGACAACCCCGCGATTTGGATATTGAAGTCGCCGGTCTTCCGCCAGGGCAACTCCACGCTCTACTGTCTGAACAGTTCTCCGTCCAATTTGTTGGGAAGGCCTTCGCCGTATTCAAGCTGCAAGGTCTGCCCATCGACATTTCCATCCCCTCCCGCATCCTCCCCAGCAGCACCACCTCGATCCCTAGTCTGGTGCGACAGGCTGATCCTGGCATGTCGATCGACGAGGCCCTCGCCAGACGGGACTTCAGCATCAATGCCATGGCCTGGGATCCAGACACGAGAGAGCTTCGTGACCCTTTCAATGGGCGCGATGACCTCACCTCACGCATCTTGCGGCACGTGTCGCCGCAGCTTGCCGAAGATCCGCTGCGTGTCCTGCGTGGGATGCAGTTGTCCGCCCGCTTTGAATTAACCGCCGCGCCGGAAACCGTGACGTTGTGCCAAACCCTCTCACAAGACAGTCAACCTCGTGAACGTCTTTGGGAAGAATGGAAAAAACTTCTGCTGCAAGGTCGCAAGCCGTCGATGGGCTTGTATTTCATGAATCAATGTGGGTGGCTGCGCTTCTATCCGGAACTAGCAGCACTACAAAACTGTAGACAGGATCCCGTGTGGCACCCCGAAGGCGATGTCTGGATTCACACGCTCCACTGTTTGGACTGGTTCGCTACTGAGCGAACCGGCCATGAACAGGACGACCTGATCATTGGGCTTGGTGTACTCTGTCACGACTTCGGCAAACCAGCCACCACTCGAGAGGATGACGGGCGCATTACCTCCCGTGGGCATGAATCCACAGGCGAGGATCCGACGAGATGCTTTCTTGAACGACTGACCAACCAGCAAGATATCATGGACGAGGTGATGCCCTTAGTCCTATGCCATCTCCGCCCCCGCGCACTCTATGATGCAAAAGCGACGGACAGCGCCGTCCGTCGCCTCGCAAGACAGGTCCAACGGCTCGATCGTTTGGTACGCGTGGCGCGGGCCGACCATGCAGGCCGCCCACCAAAACCCTTTGATGGATTCCCAGCCGGCGAGTGGTTACTGAACCGAGCGAGACAGCTGGAGGTTGAGGCTCAGGCCCCAGTTCCAATTCTAATGGGACGGCACTTGCTGGAATTGGGAGTTCAGCCTGGTCCTGAGATGGGCCAGCTGCTCGAGGAGTGCTACGAGGCCCAACTCGATGGAGCATTTGCGACGGTAGAAGAAGGCGTCATTTATGCGAAGAGCAAACTCTCTACGTTGTGCTAGGCGGCTTCCTTTCCCTCTCAAAAATCTAATTCTCTCTCATTCGTGATGCCCCTTGCTCCTCGAGCTGTGTACCGTTTATCATTCTCTTATGCAAGTGCAACTCAATCACCCTGTGCGCTCAATCGAAGTTAAAGGGCCAAAGCGGGTCAAGGATCTGCTGCGTGAATTAAATCTCGTCGTCGAAGCGCACTTGGTCATTCGTGGCGACGAGTTGGTGACGGAAGACGAGATGCTGTCCGACCAGGATCAAATTGAAATCAGACCAGTCATTTCTGGCGGATAATCCTGGATTACCGAATAGACATCACCAACGTACTATTCTCAACGCGAATCGCCTCAACTTGGGGAGGCAACTGAAACTTGTCGCGATTCTGTGGAGACTCAAATACTCGCTGCACGACAAGCTCCAGTGTTGAGGACGGAATTGGAAGTGAGCCCAGCCTCCCAGCGGTAGGAATCAATCGGACATAGCCCTCTCGGGTTTCAATCGTTCCCTCAAGTTGCAACGAAATGTCCTTCCCGTACAACACAAAGAGCGCATAGGCTCTGAGTTGATTTCCCATGAGGTTCATACCACGTCCTTCAGTGCAGACTGCACCTCTTGGACCGTGGGCTCATGCCCGGCCGAGAATGGGATGCCGGCCTGCTGGGCTTGATGCGCAGAAGCGATGGCCAAATTCTCTCGCATCCACTGATTGAGCTCTGATTCGTCGAGCGTCAGCGTATGGGGCATGCTGGCCTGCATCGCCATCTGCAAGTGAGCAATTTTGTCAGTCAGTCGTTGTGCGGCCTGAGGATCAGCCTGGATCGGCACTGGCGAGGTTTGCTGAAGGATCAAGAGCAGCACACCCACGGTAGTCGCGAGCGAGAGCCACGGCAGAACTTGAAGCACCCTGGCCAATAATCCAGATGTTTTTGGCTGAGACTTATCAAGAACGGGGCCGCTCCCTGTCTCGGGAACGGACTTCGTCGATGACTTGAACTTCGCAAAGATGATCCCGCAACGATGACACTCCGGTCCATCTTCCTGCTCAAAACTACACTTTGGGCAAGCCACAATACTCTCGCGACGGGCTAACGGATCCTGGATTCGCATAGAGATCACTGTAGGACAGAAGGGTTTGCCGCGCAAAGAATTCCAAGAAAAGGCCCGCACAACCCGCAAGAAGCGTGATTGAGAAGGCAGCACTCAGTAGAGTCGCTCCGCCCGCGGAATCGAAGCGTCACGTGGGAAAAATCTTTCGCGCTTTCAAGAGACACGTTTTGTCACCCACTGATTGCTAAACCTCTGCTTTTCATCTTGCAACTGGAACAGTCGTGGCACTACCCTTGCTGCTTGTACCGATCAAGTGCCAAAGGGGTGGCCCATACTTTTTTATAAACTTCTTACAGGGGGTTTTCATAATGAGGCGCATGTTGATGGCAGTGATGGCAGTAGCAGTCGCAATAAGTTTTAGCGCCCCAGCCTTCGCGGGCGAAGACAAAAAGGAAGACAAGAAGGGCGGATATGTCCTCTACGGCGATGATAAGAAGGACGAGAAGAAGGGCGGCCACTGAAGGACGCCGCTAGGCAAGAGCCTTCTAAGCCTTGCCTGATTTCGAAACCAAGTCAGCTTGGGGGCTTTCTGTATTGAGAGCCCCCAAGTCGTTCGATATCCCTGCAAAAACACTCTTCTCTCGCAACCTCGGAACTGTGCGGACCTGGTTCATAAAACCAGGGAGCCCGAACAATTACGCACCATGTCGTAGGAGCTAGTGCATCAGGGACTTACGGGGCACCACTTGTCACCGTGCCTAAGACCGCCACAGACTGCATCGTCAAAGGCTTGGAGACTCGCACAACGTAGTCTTTGTCATCACCGCATATGATGTGGCAGGAAGTGAAAGTGCTTACTCAAACGAAGTGAGCAAGAGCATCTTCTAGCCTTCCTCACGCAGTGAGTCTTGAATCGGATACCTCGTGAACTCTTAACTGTTTCAACGTAGCGCGCTACCCCCTCTTCCCAAAAACCGTACAATTAAATCCTTCAAGTCCTATCGGGGGCACCTCTACAATCAATGGACAAATTTTGACCTAGTCGTACGATTCTGTGACTGCGCACCTTGAAGCCTACAGCCGAGATCGCTGTTTGCATTCCACTCCGATTCTTCATGTTTCCGCAGACTTTTGCACGAATTTCCAGGCGTCCTGACATCGGCACAAGCTTTGCCAATAGCTCTCTATACGAACTACACAACCCAGGAGTTCGATATGGAGCCATCGAAATGGATGATCAGGTCTTACCACTTGCTTCAGATCTCTTTTGTTCTGCTCGTCGCTACGGCCTGCGCGTCTCCCGACTCCTCCCCAACCGGTGAAATGGACACGGTTTCCAATACAACTGCCACACTTTCGTGGAATGCGAGTGCCGGACTGGATGTTGCCGGATACAAGATCTATCAGGCAACATCATCAGGTGTGTATGGTGCGCCGATTGCGGCCATACCCATGGATGTGACGAGTTACGCCGTTACTGGTCTGGAATCGGGCGCCACCTATTTCTTCGTCGTCACTGCATATAATTCGGATGGGACCGAAAGTCCCTTCTCCAACGAGGCAAGTACGAGCATCCTCTAACTGATTGACCGCCGCCGCATCTCGAATCCGCACTTCCCCATTATTCCTCACTTGACCCCCTCTCTTCGAGAACTGTATAACAGCTGCTTCCGGTCAGTACTGAGAGAGAGTGCGGGTTTGAGCCGACCACCAGGTTCATCCTCCGGCTCGGAGTCCAGCACTCAAACCTCAGTCATTCTTCAGCTTGCGCCCGTAGCTCAATGGATAGAGCATCTGACTACGGATCAGAAGGTTACAGGTTCAAGTCCTGTCGGGCGCACCACGCTAAGCCTTCACTTTCATCCCTGCATGGCTTCGTGTTGTCCTGAGTTGAACCGGTTGTCACGTCTGACCTCCAGCGCGGCCTCCGGTCTATAAATGCGCCATTTCGTCTCGCTCTTCCTTGTCCTTCGCCTTCCGCCACCGCCGCTCCAGCGCATCGCGCGCAATGTTCCGCCCGCCCAGGCCGATGGCAATTGACAGCGCCAGCACGACGCCCCCAAGGATGATGGAGAAGGCCGACACGACAACTTCCTTAGCGATCCCCAGTTGGGTCAGCACCATTGAAATGGTGAATAGGAAAACCCCCCACCGGACGCAGTTAGCGATAAGCCGCGCTTCATGGATCTGCGCGTTCACCATCGCGATCAAAGTCGCCTCGCCAAGGAAGTTCCCCAGCAGGACGCCGACCAAAAGCAAGAGACTGGCCGTCACGAGACTCGGGAAAAATCCCAACAGGTGGCCCATCAGGGCGGCCGTCGCAGGGAGATCTAGCGCATCGACTCCCATAAATACAAAGAGGACGAACACCATCCAAAAAGCTAGACGGCCCACGATCTGTGAAAGCGGTTGTTTGAACCCCGATTTGGCCAGCGTTGCCTGGACCCCCCACCGCTCACTCAACACATCGACCCGCACAGCCTGGAGCAGCCGCTGAAGAGCGAGCTTGAGCACCCACGCGAGTATGATGCCGAGCAGAATGAAACTGAACAAGGCCAGCAGCTTCGGCAGGAAAACGGCCACCCGTTTCATCATGTCTTGGAAGGCCGCCATCATGGCATCGCCCCATAGGTCATTCATCGTGCCACCTCCATCGCTGAACCAGATACGGTTTCATCGTCTCGAAGTGATCGTTCAGGCGCGCAAGTTCACGCTCAACCTGCTCGACACCCTGCGCGCGCGTTCCACTCACAAACGACGCCGTATATCCAAGATATAGGGGCGTCAAGGCCTTCAGGAGATGTTCACGGTGCAACAGACGCTCATGATAGGCCAGAGCGAAGTCGTAGACGACTTGGACCCATAGGCTGGGAGAAAAACGAAAGCCGTCCGTGTCTTCAACACCGAGCTCCAGAACCTGTTGAAATGTCTCGGCGGGCAGAATGATCTGCCACACCGGAAGCAAATCACGAAGCCCTTGGCGAAATCCGTTGACCATTCGCTCCACGTTGATGGCTCCGGTCGCTGCTCCCATTCCCATTGGAGGGCCGACCGTAGGGATGGGCGCCGAGCCCTTTACAGTCTCCCACTTCTCCTGGTAACGCTCCATCAGATAAAAAAGACAGCCGACAGACTGAGCCACCAGGTCGGATAACTCGCCCATCGGCTTGACCTGCTGCAGACGCGGTCCAAGCGCAGCGCGGCATATCTGAAGCGATTCGGCAACCGCCAGCGTCATGACCCATCCGTCGATTCCATGGCGCGCGATCTCTTCGCCCCACGGCTGCGGCAATAACGTCGAACGAATCATGTTGGCCGAAAAGGCATACGCGCCCCCCAAGTGATAGGGGATGCGTTTCCCGTAGAGGGCGGTGGTCAACGGCGCGAGCAGGGTATTCGTCAGTGTCCCTTCGTACCGATTGCGCAGGAACCAGGGCAGGACACAATCGACCCCTTTCTCGACAATCGGATCGACAAGAAGCTGCGACCAGTGCTCGTCCACCGATTTCACGTTCCCGTCCACGACCACGCAGGCAGCCGCGTTGAGCTTGTCCGTTACAGTGGCGAGAATGCGGAAGGCGGATTCACGTCCTGGCACGCCGGACTCCGATACCAGCTTGTAGGACGAGCCCAGAACAGCATGAGGGATGGTCAAGAGGCGTGCCTTGTCGCCGACACTTTGCTCAATGGCCTGGGTCGTCCCATCCTGCGAGCCGGCATCACAGTTGACCACGAGGATGCGTTGCTGCGGAAGGGAACGGGCACAGCCCTCAATCATCGCGCGTACAAGCGACGGCGCCGTCGTCGTATCGTTGAACGTGAGCAGACCGATAACGAGATCGACCGGTTCCGCGCCTTCCAGCCATATGCGGGCCGACTCCGGAAGAAACGAGTCTTCCACCGATGCACCCTCCACAGAACATAAACAATGTTCTCAGACGACGAGCAGAGCTACTCGGAGCTGAGGATTTTCAGGATTGTGAAATAGTCGCTCAAATGTCTCGTAATCAGGAAGTTTCTCCTGACATGCTCCTTCGCCATCGCACCCATCCGGCTCATCACGCTGGGATTGCTCAGGAGATAGCGGATTCGGAAGGCCGCCCCCTCCACGGAATGGACGATGAATCCGGTCGCCTCGTCCACGATCTGAGTGGACACCCCGCCGGCGGTTCCCCCGATCACCGGCTTTCCCTTCCACATCGCTTCAGACACAGACACACCGAACCCTTCCTTGAGCGCCTTTTGGACCACGATCGTGGCGCCTCGCTGCAGCGCGTTGATTTCCCGGTCGGCCTCCGGCGGCAACTGGAGAATATGGATGTCCGGATCATTTTCCGCCGCCTGCTGCACCTCAGCCAGCACGGCCTCACCTTCCGGATCATGCGCCACACCGCTGCCGGCCAAGACGAGCTGACAATGGTGGTGTTTTTTGGCCATCCGATAGGCGCGAATCGTGCCGATCTGGTCCTTGAACCGGTCAAAACTCGCCACTTGCAGAAGTATCGGTTTCCCTCGGGCGATTCCGAATTGATCGAGTACCTGCGTAATCTCGGCGCGGGAGAGTTCCCGGTTCTTTTCCGTCAATGGATCGATTGAGGGATAGAGCAAAAACTTCGGGATAGGCAACCGCTGAGCAAATCCAGGCAGCGAAAAGACAGCCGCGTCATATTTCAACACATGCCGACGAAACAGACTCCATACCGGTCGATGAGGCAGGCCGGCATCGAGGTGGCAACGCCAGACCCACTTGCCACCTTTACGATGGTCGACGAGCGCAGCAGGCTGCGGGTCGTGAACAAAGACGAGATCGGCATCAAGATTCAAGACCTTGGCATTTCTGGCGTTGACGTCCAGATACGTCTGGTACATCTCGTTGGTAATGGTTTCCTCGCGTCCTTGTAGGCCGTCGGTGATCCGGCGCGTAACATCGGTGAACTCCTGCGTGCCGGCGATGACTTCCCAGCGTGCCTCGATTCCCATGGCTTTCATGATGGGAACGATCCGGCGCAAGATTTCGACCATCCCACCGCCGTAGCGTACGGCGCTGATATGGAGAAATCTCTTATCCTGCACGAGATCACTCAATCGATATAAGAAGTCGATGGTCCCCTTTGGAGCCACCTCGCGATATTGTTCCAATTCTCTGATCATCAACCGTGCTCCCTCGTCAATTCAGCATCCATCGTCATCGACGTCCGCAATGGTCCTCCCGGCTACAGAACAACTCTGTAAACACGGCAGCCCTCTGCACGTCACTCCTGACACACCGGGACCACACCCTATTGGCCACTCAAACGATGCGCTTTTCAGACACCCTGTTACAGCGCCGTCAGTTCGATTCCATAGGGTTCCATCCCCGCATGTTCCGGTTTGAGATTCAACCAGTAATACCCGTAAGGGGCCAGCGTCAGTGCATAAGGACGATCGGTCACCTGAGGAAACTGCGACTCGCCCAACAGTTCAATCGGCATGGAGCCGGCGAATTCTTTGAGATCCAGCTCCGCCGACTGTGCAGACCCGGCCAGATTATGGACGAGCAGCAGCGCAATGTTCTCGTGCCGTCTCACATAGGCCAGCACCTTCCCGTTGGCCGGACGTAGAAAGGTAATCGTTCCTCGTCCAAACGTCGGGAATCGCTTGCGGACCGCGATCATCCGTTTCATCCAATGGAGGAGCGAATGCGGCGCCTCCTTCTGCGACTCGACGTTGACCACTTGATACCCATACAAGGCATCTGCCACAACCGGCAGATAGAGTTGGGCCGGGTCACAAGGAGAAAACCCCGCGTTCCGATCCATTGTCCACTGCATCGGAGTCCGCACGCCGTCACGGTCCTTCAGTTGGATGTTGTCTCCCATGCCGATTTCGTCCCCGTAATAAATAATCGGGCTGCCCGGCATCGTGAAGACCAGACTATTGAGCAGCTCGATCTTGCGCCGGTCGTTATCCAAGAGCGGGGCGAGCCGCCGTGCAATGCCGATATTTCGCCTCATCTTCGGATCACGACCATACGTGTAATACATGTAGTCCCGTTCTTCACCGGAACACATCTCAAGCGTCAGCTCGTCGTGATTGCGGAGAAAGAGGCACCACTGGCAATTCGGTGGGATCTCCGGCGTATGGGTAAACATGTCGACGATCGGATCGCGCGTTTCACTCCGTACGCCCATATAGAGTCTCGGCATAAGCGGAAAGTGAAAGGCCATATGAAATTCATCGCCGTTTCCAAAATAGGGCCGCACATCGGACGGCCATTGATTTGCTTCGGCCAGCAGAATGCGCTCTTGATACGTCTCATCGAGACGACGACGAATGTCCTTCAAATAGTCGTGCGTCTCGGGCAAATTCTCACAAATCGTGCTCTCACGCTCAAATAAGTACGGCACCGCATCGCAGCGGAATCCATCCAGTCCCTGGTCAAGCCAAAACACCATCGTATCGAGCATGGCTTGCCGGACTTCTGGATTGTCATAATTCAAATCCGGCTGATGGCTGAAGAATCGGTGCCAGTAGAACGCTTTCGCCTCCGAATCCCATGTCCAATTTGATTTTTCGGTATCGATAAAGATGATTCGAGCTTTGCCGTACTTACGATCGTTGTCGCTCCAGACATAGAAGTGGCGCTTAAGCGATTGCGGCGACTGCCGTGCTTCCTGAAACCACGGATGCTGGTCGGAGGTGTGATTCAACACCAAATCGACGATGACACGCATCCCTCGCCGGTGCGCTTCGTCCAGGAAACGGCGTACATCTTCTGTCGTGCCGTATTGTTCAGCCACACTGCGAAAATCGGCCACATCATACCCATCGTCCCGCAACGGCGAAGGATAAAAGGGGAGCAGCCAGAGGCAATCCACACCGAGCCACTGGAGGTAGTCTAGTTTCCCAATCAAGCCCTGGAAATCACCGATGCCGTCCCCATTACCGTCGGCAAAGGCTTTCACGTGGATCTCGTAAAATACCGCATCTTTGTACCAGAGGGGATCTGCTCTCAACATACTTCGATCACCTACTCCTTATCCCCGACCTGATTTCGCCAACTGCTCATCACACATGGTGAGCATGTTCGACCGCAGTCGTTCCAAACTGCCAAGATAGGGGTTCAATGCTTTCATTCGATCGGCCAGATCCGGCAGCTTCAGGCTGCCTCTGAACCAGGCAGAAAAGTCGTTCTCTTCGCGCTGCAACCGCAGATGCGCCTCGAATACGTGAAAATAAATGGCGCTGGAATCAACGTCCGAAATCGCATCACGAAACTCGCGAAGCGTCTGCACTTCTATCCCGGTGGGCACTTCCAAGATGCGCGATCGGTTGAAGTAGAACGGCGTCCCGAACGTTGCGCGCGGGACCGTCCTCATACCGGATAGATGGTCGTCGATCAGGGAGATCAATTCTTCCCGAAGCGCCTCCAAACTCTGAAAATCGAATGGATCCACCACGGACAGTCGTTCAGCGAGCACATGATCCTGGAGCTGCTGGGCCACCCATTGCGCAAAGTCGTTCGGATAGGTGCGCTCGATGAACCGGCTCCGAAGAAAATAGCTGTGTGTATGGTAATACACCGAGTCGAGCGGGACCTCTTCCAGCAACTCCG
The DNA here is from genome assembly GCA_029881435.1 of Nitrospira sp. GTDB lineage: Bacteria > Nitrospirota > Nitrospiria > Nitrospirales > Nitrospiraceae > Nitrospira_D. The sequence goes on along the minus strand of JAOUMR010000014.1, from coordinate 17,583 downwards.
CCAACTGGCGTTCGTCCACAGCCTGTTTCCCAAGAATCTCTTGAATTTCGCTGCATCCCAGGAATCGGAATGTTGTGTCGGCATCCGTCGTCGGCACGATCCCTCCTTGTTCATTCGGCAGCATAACTAGACCGCCACAGTCCGCGATGAACTCAACGCCCGATCCAGATTGTACGCGGCACTGATCAGCCCGATATGGGCAAACGCCTGAGGGAAATTGCCCAAGTGCTCTCCTGTCACTGACAATTCTTCCGCATAGAGACCCACATGGTTGGCATAACTCAACATCTTTTCAAACAAGAGACGGGCCTCTTCCAACCGGCCGGCTCTGGTCAAAGCCTCGACCATCCAGAACGAGCAAAGTGTAAAGGTCCCTTCCTGACCTGGGAGCCCATCCGGAGCCGCCTTCTCGGGAAGATACCGAAAGACCAGCGCATCGGATGCCAGGTTGGTCCGAAGACGTTCCAGCGTTGTTTGCATACGCGGGTCTGTCGGCGAGAGGAAGAACACCAATGGGAATACCAGCGCACTCGCATCCAAGGCCGAGCTGCCGTATTCCTGAACAAACGAGTTGAGTTCATGATTCCACCCGCGGCACATCACATCCAGGTAAATCCGGTCACGCATATCCATCCACTTGGCCCGATCCGCCGGGAACCCCCGCTTGTCCGCCAAGCGAATGCCCCGATCCAAGGCAACCCAGCACATGACCTTCGAGTACACGAACTGGCGCGGTCCACCACGCACCTCCCACACGCCCTCATCCGGTTGGTCCCAGTTGGCACAGACATACTCCACCAGCCGAGAGAGGCCAATCCACGTGTCGTAACTGATCGGCGATCCATGTTTGTTGTACAGATAGGCTGCATCCATCAACGCTCCGTACATATCCAGCTGCCGTTGGTGGGCCGCACCATTCCCGATACGGACGGGTGTTGACGCTTTATATCCCTTCCAATCGAGCAGAACTTCTTCAGGCCCGATCCGACGTCCGTCGATTCCATACAACACTTGCAGTGAACCGTCCACGTTCAAATCGTGACAGCGGGCATCCAACCATTGCATGAATCGGCCCGCTTCCTTCGAAAACCCGAGGCGCATCAGCGCATAGAGCGTAAAGGCTGCGTCCCGAATCCACGTATACCGATAATCCCAATTTCTGACTCCGCCCACGGCCTCCGGCAGACTCGTCGTCGGCGCCGCCACGATCGCACCGCTCGGCGCATAGGTCAGTAATTTGAGCGTGAGAGCGGAACGTTGCACCATCTCCCGCCACCGACCGACATAACGACATTGTCCGATCCATTTCCGCCAAAAACGGATCGTGTCATGAAAGGCCGTCTCGGCCGTTTGCGGAGTATCCAAAATACCCTCCGCACCGGTGGATTCCAGATGCTCCAAGAAAAACGAGATCTGCTGTCCCGCAGCCAGCGTGAATTCCGCCTCGATGGCCCCGTCGGAAATCGTGATCGGAATAGGACTCACCAACCCGAGGGCCATTGACGAGGATCGAAACAACGCGCCTTGCGGACGCAGGGTAACCTCATGGCCATCCCGACCAAAGTTGAACGCCGGACGGCATTCCAGCCGAAAGCGGATTCTGCCCCGCACCACCGACAACATGCGAACAATCTGATGCCGTTTCGGACGGGTTTCCGGATCATCGCATTCGACCGGCATAAAATCCGTCAACTCGGCGACGCCGTCCTGGTGCAAAAAGCGGGTCAGCAGCACGTTGGTCTCAGGCAGATAGAGCTGCTGACGTTTCCCATCCTCCAAGGGTGCGATGCGGAACCATCCCCCTCGCTGATCATCCAGCAACGCGCCGAACATGCTGGGCGAATCGAAATTCGGGAAACAGCACCAGTCGATCGATCCGTCTTTCCCGACCAGGGCCACGGTGTGGAGGTCTCCAATCACTCCGTAATCCCCGATCGGCTTATAGGCCATACCCGTCCTTCCCCGACGTCACGCTAGACACTCTGAACCAAGCTCCTGATTCCTTGGAGCGGGATCGACAACCAATCCGGTCGATTCCTCATTTCATACCGCAATTCGTAGAGGGCCTTATCGAGTTCGTACACGCGAATGATCTGGAGCGCCTCTTCCCAGGTCGCCGGTAAAAAGGCGGCCTCCCCCGGTCGAGCGACCGAACTGTAGCCGTCGAAAAACGAGGCGCGAACGGCGGCTTCCCACTCCCTCATCAACGCGACAGCCGTTGAAGACATCTCCGGGCGTTGTTTCAAGACGGCGTGCGTCGCATAATTGAATGAGCGCAGCATCCCCCCGACATCTTTTAAGGGACACACTTTGGCGCGCCGCTCTTCAAGCGGCCTGGCAGGCTCCCCTTCAAAATCGATCACCACAAAACTATCGGTCGTCTTGAGCACTTGACCGAGATGATAATCTCCATGATGGCGAATCTTTGCCGCCTTTCCTTGAGCTAAGAGTCGGAGGTCGCCGAACCGGTCACGGCAAGCCGTTTCTATCCCAGTCACATCGTCACCCATCAAACCGACCGCCGACTGCTGCTCCGGCTGAAGCGCACGCAAATCATGACACACGTCTGTAAGCTGTTTCGTCATTCCGGCCTTCCACAGATCGACATCCTGCAGTGTGATCGGTTCCGGACGGAACGCCTCCGGTTCTTGCCGAGAAGCCAGCGCCACGTGCAAGCCTGCCGTAATCTCTCCGAGCCGTCGAAACTGGGCCAAGAGCGGACCGGACATCGCCGCGACTGTGTCCGAAAGGGTGTCCCCGCGGTCCGAACCCGCCTTCCCACCTTCATCCAAGAGTTTCCCAAGATGGGACACCGTATAGGACCATCCATCACCGACGTTCGGCACAAATCGCTGGAGTACCGCAACGGTCGCCGGCTGCGTCTCATCCGCCACCTCGTTGTCATACGTGATGGTGCCGAGCAGGGCCGGTACGTCACGACAGGTGGTGTGCGTCGTCAGGAACTCCAAGACCTCGCTGTCGGGATGGATCCCTGCGTCCAGTTTTCGGATCAGCTTCACGATCGCCCGCCGGTCGAAGATCACCGACGTATTGCTCTGTTCAGCGGACAGAACCTTCGCCTCGCGCACAGGTTTTTCCAATTCCTCCCGCCCCTGCGACACGGCGCGACCGATCAAACATCCGAACTGCCCTACCAGCTCCCGGCCTTGTGCCACCATCTCGTACAGCCTGATCCAGGTTTCTGAATCTCTGGTAGCATCGCAGACCCACTCATTGGCTGAATCGCTTGTCAGCTCGGCGATCACCCCAGCATCGTCCTGACCCATCCTTGGCCTGATCGTCAACGGCATCACATATTGTTCCTTTGCGCCGCCCCGATACTCGACCGACACCATCACCAACAGGCGGCGGCCTGCCCCATGAGACAGGTCAAACGCATCGGCAATGCGCATATCGGTTATCGGCTTCCCCTTCCCACCGAACCAGCGTTGCCGCTGAAGAAAGTCGATCAGGGGACGACGCCCCTGTCCAGCCAGGGCGACCAAGGCCTGTTGGATCCATGCCTGTTGTTCAGCGTGCCCCATCGGTTTCATCCTCACGCAAAGAAATCGACTTCCTGTTCTCGATGCGTCCAACGCCGTACCACAAAAATCGCCGCCGGCTCGACCTGCGGATCCAATCGCACGATATAGCGGTCGCCTATCATGAGATCACGCCGATCGGTGATCACATTGTGCAGTTGATAGGTGTCTTGCGCTTTGATACCAAGCGCTTCGATCGGAATCTGGAGATGGGCTTCTTGATAGTGGAACGGACTGAGATTGACCGCCACGAGCACCGAGTTCCGCTTATCGGCCGTACTTTTTCCATAGAACACTACCTGGTCGTTACTGGACTCATAGAATTCAAGATTCTCTAGTTCATGCAGCGCGGGATTGTCCTGCCTGATTCGATTGATCAACGTGACATAGTCGACGATATGGCCAGGTCGATCCCAATCCCACACCGTAATCTCATATTTCTCCGAATCAAGATATTCTTCTCTCCCCGGCAAAGCCCTGTTTTCGCACAGCTCGTACCCGCTGTAGATGCCGTACGAAGGCGATAACGTCGCCGCCAGCACCAGTCGGAATTTGAAGGCAGGTCGGCCGCCTTGCTGGAGAATCTCCGGTAAAATGTCCGGCGTATTCGTGAAAAAGTTCGGCCGAAAATACTCCTTCATCTCGGTCTGGGACAACTCCGTCATATACTCCGTCAGTTCCTGCTTGAAGTTCCGCCAGGTGAAGTAGGTATACGATTGGGTAAACCCGGCTTTGGCCAGCGCCTTCATCATCTTCGGCTTGGTGAACGCTTCGGAGAGGAACAGCACGTCGGGATACTGCGCCTGCACCTCCCCGATCAGCCAGCCCCAAAAACTCACCGGCTTGGTATGCGGATTGTCGACGCGGAAGATTCTCACGCCGTGACTCGCCCAAAAAAGGATGACGCGTTTCATCTCGTTCCACAGCCCGCGCCAATCCTGACAATAAAAATCTACGTTGTAGATGTCCTGATATTTCTTGGGTGGGTTCTCCGCATACTTAATCGTCCCGTCCGGACGGTGCGCAAACCACTCCGGATGCTCTTTCACATAGGGATGGTCCGGCGAACAATTGATCGCAAAATCCAGCGCGATTTCCATCCCATGCTTCCGCACGGCCTTTTCCAATCGACCGAAATCTTCGATCGTACCGAGGCTCGGCTCCACCGCGTCGTGGCCGCCCAGTTCGTTCCCGATTGCATAGGGACTACCGGGGTCGGTCGGCAACGGCGTGAGCGAATTGTTCTTGCCCTTGCGATTCGTGCGCCCGATCGGATGGATCGGGGTCAAATACAGCACATCGAACCCCATCGCCTTGATCGCCGGCAACCGCTTTTCGCACTCCTTGAATGTCGAGCCTTCCCCCGGGATCGTCCCCTGTGAACGGGGAAAGATTTCATACCAGGCTCCGTATCGCGCCCGGACACGATCGACCACCAGCTCCAGCTCTCGATCGTACAGGGTCCAAGCCGTCCGCTCCTGATGACGTTCGACAAGCTTCAAGAGTTCTTCGTTAAGCACCAGACTTAGCTGTGCCTCCTGCGCATCCGATGATCGCCAGCGGCGCAGGAATTCTTCCAGCTTGCCTTTGCCCGGCTCATCCGCCCGTTTTGCGGCCTGCTCGACCAGCGCCCGCCCTTCCAGCAATTCGCTCTCGATGCGCTCGCCCGCCGCTGATTTCTTGGTGACTTCCTGGCGCCAGGATTCAAATGTGTTCGTGAACGCCCCGATAGTGTAGAGATAGCGGGTGTTCTCCTGGAGATCGAAGCTACCGGCCCATCGATCGTTATCGACGTGCTGCATGGCCGTTTCATGCCATGCGGTTTCCTCAACCGTTCGATACCTGAGCACACAGACCAACACGTCATGTCCTTCTTTGAAGATGTCGGCGGAGACCTCCAAGCGATCGCCAACTTCGCGCTTGGCAGGCCAACGGCCTCCATCGATCTCCGGCTGTACGTGCTCAATGACGATGGACGACGAGGTCGATGGCATCGACGGCGCCTTCGTACGATGTTCCTTCGTTTCTACATTGGATCGGCTCGTCTGTTGGTCAGCGGATCCGGTGGCACGCCGTTTCATGGCACCCTCTGAACAGGATCATGCCCGGAAGCCAACGCACCTTTGGTCACCTCAGCAGCCTTCTTCACCCGTGACGCCGTTCGCTTCACCGCGTCACTGAGATCACCACCCACTGTGGTCCAATCTTGCTTGGCTTCTTCCACCACGTCATCTATCTCCTTTTTGGCCGTCTCCACCCCCCTCTTCAACCGATTGCGAACCGATGAGCCCGCTTCCGGTGTGGTCAATAGCGTCGCCACTGTACCCGCCAGCAGCCCCAATCCGAACGCAGCCAAGATTGCTCCAATACCTATCGCGTCGACTCCTCCATCATGCCTCAGTCTTTCATTCGCCCATTCTCGCTCCATCATTCCACCTCCTCTCGTGCGATATGAGATCCATACCGCTACTGACGCATCTGTGCTATTTCCGAATCCGCTTGTTTCATCACCCCAACCGTTCCACTACTTTCGCCGTTCTTCCATTTCTTCGATGCGCCGCATCCTAGGTCGTCTTTTCGAGGCAGGCTACCGGGCAGTGCATGAAAATCTTTCCCATGGGGAGCACTTGCCGCTCACCCCGTGTGACCGAGCTGAGTATCTCGCCGGTGAAAATGTTCCGAAAGATCGTGCCCTCCCGCCAAGCCGGTAGCACAAGCTCGGTATCGTTCCACGCCTCGTCTCCAAGAGGGAGCTCGTGGGGGTCTTGTGTCATCCCTGTCAGCAGGCGAGGAACAACGGATACGATCGATCCCTCGGTGTGGAGACGGGCAAACGCAAACACATGCTCGCTCTTTGTCCCCATCCCCTCGAGTTTCACATAGTCGCCGTGCTGAAACAGCAAGGGATGAGCCCGCCGGTACCGCAGCATCTCTGCTGTCAGAAACAATTTGATTCGCCCGTCGACCCGTTCCTTGACTAACTCCTGCACTAAGGCCATGCGATCAGGCTCGGTCGTTGAGGCCTTGTCCAACTCAGCCAACAGGCTGATTCGTCTTGGGAAATCGATCGGCCGTCGATTGTCCGGGTCAACGAGGTTGAGATCCCAGAGTTCCGTCCCTTGGTAGAAATCCGGCACGCCGGGCGCCGTCATCTTGATCAGCAGTTGCGACAAGGAGTTGTAGATGCCGTACTGAGCCACCCAATCCTGAAACGGAAGAAAATCGTCCCAAAAGACGTTTGCTCTGGACCGGTCCAGCACCCGGGCGATAAATTGCCGTACCAAATCTTCATACTCCTCATCCCGACTGACCCAGCTGGTGTGTTCCTTCGCCTCCTTGACCGCCTTATTCATGTAGCCCTGAATGCGCTCGACAAAGACGCCATAGCCCTCCTCATCCATCTTCTCGAACGGCCATGCCCCAATCAACGTCTGGTACAAGAGATATTCCTCGTTGGGACCGGGGAGCAGCTCTCCCGCCGCTTTGGTTTTGCAGCTTCGGTTCATCTTGTGCCAGGCTGTAACATGGCCTTTCCATTGCTTCGGGATTTCCGAGAGCACGTTGAGTCGTGCCCGGACGTCTTCGCCTCGCTTGGTATCGTGCGTCGAGGTGGCGGACAGCGAAGCGGGCCAGTACTGCTGTCGGACCTTCATCTGATCATGAAGGAGCGACGGGGTGATGCCGAATTGCTGTGGATCGGACCCGACTTCATTCAGCGACACGAACCGGTGATATCGATAGAAGGCCGTATCCTCGATCCCCTTCGCCGCCACAGGACTCGTGGTCTGTTGAAATTTTGTCACGAAGCTCAACCGCTCTTCCCGCTCCTGGATGCTTTCTGCTTGATCCGGTTCTTTCAACAGCAGATCGCGGACAAAATCGAAGACCAGGCCGCTCATCGCTGGATTCCGACGTTTGGCCTTCGTCACGGCCTGCCCAATAAAGCTCCGATCCTTTGCTGGAACCCCGTCCTCGCTTCCCGTGATGTAGGTCCGATAGACCGGGAAGCAGGCCACGATTTCCTCAATGGCATAGGTCAGGCTGTTGATCGTGAAATCACGCGATCGGCGATCCCGCTCTGATAGTCGATCCAGTTGATGGCCGAGCACGCTCAACTCACTGGCCATCGCAGCCTGCATGATCAATCGCTTGCATTGATAGATCAGCTCTTCAAAGGATTCGTGTTTCCCGATGAATTGAGCATAGAGGGCATCGAACGCGCGTTCATTAGCGCGACTGACAAACAACCCGTTCAGCGAGACCAGAAAATCGTAGCCGGTGGTCCCACAAACCCGCCAATTCCTGGGAAGCTCTTCACCGACACCTAAAATCTTTTCAACGACGACATACAGTGGAAGTGCTGCAGACTGAGGATCAACCGGCAGCTCCTGGCTTGCCCAGTGTCGCAGCTTCTCAGTATAGTCCGCCGGGTCATACAGCCCATCCACGTGGTCGATTCGGAGTCCCGTCACCGCTCCATCCTTCACCAGCCGGAAGAGAAACCGATGGGTTTCGTCGAAGACCGTAGGATCTTCCATTCGAATGGCGGCCAACTCGTTGATATCAAAAAACCGGCGATAGTTGATTTCTTCGGCTGCAACGCGCCAGTAGGCCAACCGATAGGCTTGATCGTTCAGGATCCCGTCCAAGATATCGAAACTGTGTGGCTCCCCCTTCACGCCGTTGATCAATCCGACATTGTCCTGGAGAAACGTTCGGATCGCGGTGCTGCCCGCCACGAGCGTCGCCAGGCGATGCCTGATGATTTCCTTTTCCCGGTACCGTTCAGCGACCAGCTCAGGCGCAAGCTCATGCCGCGATGGTAGGTGTTTCAAGGCCGTGATGATGCTCTGGAGTTCCATCACGTGCAGACTGTCTCCACCCAGTTCCTCGATCAAAGTCGGCAAGCGATGCGAGAGGATCCACGACGACGACTTCGGCGCAAGCGGCAAGCAATGCTCGAAGTAACGAATCAAAAACTTCCCATCCTCGCACACGAGTTGTAGCTCCTGCCGCTCCAGGACAGCCCCATACTGATCGCCGAGGATCGGCAGGAGAACCTTCTCCCGCAGTTCCGACTTCAGCGGATTCCAATCGATATCGAAAAAGGGCGCATAGCGCGAGCTAGGCCCGTTCTCCAGCACGTCTCTCCACCATTCGTTGAGTTGCTGGGTGATCCCCATATGGTTCGGCACGACATCCAGCAGATGCCCCATACCACGTCGATGCAACTCCTCGATCATCGCCCGATAGTCGTCTTCGCTTCCGATTTCCGGATTCAGCGTCGTCGGGTCGACTACATCGTACCCATGGAGACTCCCGGGGACTGCCTTGAAATAGGGAGAGGAATAGAGATCCGTGATGCCAAGGTCATTCAAATATGGGATGAGTTGTGTCGCGTCTTGGAACGTGAATGTGTGATTCAGCTGAATGCGGTACGTGGCGGCTGGGATTCGTGGCATGGCGAGTGGTGTCAAGAGCATGTCCTACAGCACGTTAGAGCAACCTGGTCAACAGTCGAGCACTCGAATGGAATGGTACAGCTAGTCGGCAATAACCTGCGCGCTGGTGGATTTGGTGTTCCCCCAGTTCTCCTCGGCTCCTGCGTTCGCCTGCAGGACGTGCAATAACCGGCTTTCGGTTTGTCGGTCGTGGTGTCCTATCAGCCGATCCGACTCGCGCACTCGTTTCCTGTCCTCCAGCAATACATAGGTCAGTTCCGCCAGGATCTTGTTCTGTGCCTGTACCTGCGCCCGTAGCATTCGGACCTCGTGGATGAGATCGGTATCGTGTGACACTGTCTCCAGAGAAGGGGCTGCAGCAATCATGCGCCGCTCTTCAGACGACCGATTTCCAGGCAGAGCCAGACCGATCACCTTGGTTGTTCCATCTCGAATGATTTCGGCTGTTGCTCTCGCTCCCTGGAAAGCAGAAGCGGCTCCGTATCCCAGACCTTTGACTGTCACTCGACCCAGGTCTGCCACCCTTCGGGACGTTCCCCACATCCATCTGACGAGGGTAGCCGCCTGCTGAGAACAGACCCGTGCGATATGCCCTGCACGACTGGATGACAGATGCACCCGAGTTCCCAGTGGGACCAGGTCCGAGCCGGCAGGCCTGAGTGACGGATCAAGATTACCAACCAGGGTCAGCATCTTCACGGGCTTGTTCAACCTCAGCCTATGCTTCTTCATGATGCTCCTTCCTGCACCTGAGTGTCCCTTGGTCGATCACGGGGAATCCCACGGAACTGTCTGGGTAGCACGACCAGGTTGGACCGTGAGACGTGAGATCGTTTGCGCTTCGGTGTCGAATCCAATCCCATCTCGGACCCGGCGGGGATCACGTTGAACCGATCTGCAACCACTCGTCGCAGATGCGACTTTGACCCAACGATTGAACCGTCGAGAATGATACACTCTTCGATCTTGCTGCCGGATTCGATACGCACATTACGACCGATGACCGATCGCCTAATTTCAGCATCGAGAACCTGACTCCCCTGCCCGATCATGGAATCCTCGACATAGGCTTTCGCCAAGCTCGCGGTTGGGCCGTCGAACGTGTCACTCAGGATGGGCCAGTCTCCATTCCGCAGGTCGAAAATCGGACATTCCCCGAGAATATCGAGATGCGCCTGCCAGTAGGCCTCCAACGTACCGACATCCCGCCAATATCCGCGCTCCTCATAGGGTTTGAGCCCCGGCACCACGTTCTGCATGAAATTATAGGCCACGACGTGGTTCTTTTTCATGATGGCCGGAATCACGTCGCGACCAAAGTCGTGAGACCCACCTTTTCTGGCATCTTCGGACAGCACTTTCAACAAGACATCCGTCTCGAAAATATAATTGCCCATCGATGAGAAGGCATGCTCTCGATCATCGGGCATCGGTTTCGGATGTTTGGGTTTTTCTGCGAAACCCACAATACGACCATTCGTGTCGGTCTCGATGATCCCAAAGCCACGCGCGGCATGGAGCGGGACCGGCCTTGCTGCGACCGTCACATCCGCTCGTCGTTCCTGATGGAACTGCACCATCTGCCCGATATCCATCCGGTAAATATGGTCGGCACCGAACACCGCTACAAGGTCCGGCGAAAAATCCTCAATGAGATTCAGATTGTGAAAGACCGCATCGGCGGTTCCTGCGTACCAGCCGCCACCAGCCTTCATCTGCGGCGGGACAACTGTAATAAATTGTTGCTTGATCCGCCCACCGATCCGCCACGCGCGCCGCAAATGTTCGATCAGCGATTGAGAACGATACTGCACCAGCACGTACATAGCCATGATGTCGGAGTTCAAGAAGTTGCTGAGGACAAAGTCAACGATACGATACTTCCCTCCGAATGGCACCGCCGGCTTGCTGCGGAATTCCGTCAGCGGCATGAGCCGTTCGCCTTTTCCTCCGGCCATGATAATCGCCAGCACCCGGTTGCCTGCGCGGCTCAAGTCACTTCCTCCCTCACCATTCCGTATGGCCCATCCGTCGGAGACCCTCTTCTTTCATGACGCACATCTTCGAACAGCCCTGACGTACCCCGAGATCGCATCGCGACATCTAACATTGCAGGTCGACCACCGGCCAGTCCATGGCTTTCTTACTCGGATGCACATACTGCCCATTCTGCGATCTTTCCGCAAGTGGCCGTTGCCTTCATATGACAGGTATGGTCGTCTGTTCCTCAACGAGATCCTTTGTTGGGCTTCAGCAGCGGTTGAAGGCTCCGATCGAGCATATCTACAAAATAGTTGCGTCTGCGCTCAGTGGATTCCTGGCCTTCGAACAACACATCGTAGGTCAACACTCCCGAGGTATAGGCTGCCATCGCTCTGGCGATGTCCCGTGCGCTCCCAGACTGATCGACACCATTCATGGCTGGTTTGATGAGTTCTGCAAGCCGGTCCAAGTGGGCGTCGTAGATAGCCCGCAAGTCATTTGCGACAGCCACCTGAAGCTGCATCAGGCCCCTGACCTGGTGAAAAAAAAGCAAATACTCGGGGCAATTCAGGAAAAAGTCCACCCGCGCTTCAATGGCTGCAGAGAGAGTCTTCGGTCCTGTCGGGACCTTCTGAACGGCCTGCTCCGTCTGGAACGTCAATTCGTCCAAGCCTTCTTTGAGCAACGCGCAAATGATCGCTTCTTTGGAATCAAAATACTTGTAGAAGGTCCCCTTACCCTGGTCGGCCAACTCCGTGATGTCTTCGATCTTAGCCCAATAGATTCCCTTTTCGGAAAACAGCCGTCGTGAGACTTCCAAAAACCGCCTGTTAGTCCTGGCCTTTCGCCGCTCAACCCGAGAGAGCGACCCTTCCGCTAGTGTACTCATCGTCGTCCCCTTCACCTCCCTAGGTAGTCGGCCTCTCACTCCCGTCGACATTGATCCCAACGTTGCGTATGGAATTGAAGCTGCCATGCTCGTTCATGACTCGGTGGAGGTTGAGCGGATCCTCTTCCCATCGCTCCCCGTTGACTACGAACTTGTAGTGGTAGGTGCCTGGGGCCAACGAGACCTTGATCTTCCAGAGGCCACCGGCATCTCGTTTCATCGGCTTGCCCTGCGAGTTCCACTGATTAAATTCTCCCACCAAGGCCACGACTTGGGCCGAAGGATCAAAATATTCAAATAAGACCGATTCTTTTTTGGGTCCCTTCCGTGAGCGTGTCGGTCGGGGCGAAGAAGACTTTTTCTTCACTGGCTCTTTCATTCCTTCCTCCTTAATAGGCATGAATTGCGAATGATGTCTCTGCCGAGTCGCTGCGCGATCCTGGCGACAACATGCTGACCGGCTTCATTCTTTTCATCCGGCAATCATTATGCAACCCCCACCAGCTCAACTGGAAACGCCGGGGCCTTCCCAATTCTTCGTAGGCTCTGGGCGATCCGTTTCGGTCTTCCCCAATCACTCCAGAGCACGTCTGTCATATCTAAGGCCGAGACCTTGTGGTACACGTGCTCGAGAAAATCTCTGGAGAAATTTTTCGTCGGCATCGTCTGATAGATGCCGTGCAGCGCTCGCTCTTCTTTCGTCGTGCCGACGGCTGGCGCGAGCGCTTCAAACAGGCGCATCATCGATGGCAGCACTTTCGTCCCCAGTTTCCAGAGCGTTTGGACCTTCGCCACAATGATCATGGTGTTCCACAGCACCTGTCCTTCCGCGAAGGTCCTCACCATGTGCCGTTCCGGTTTCTCAACAAACCGTCCGATATGCCACAGAGAGTGGGCTCCGTACCCACCGACATATCGATCCACCTGAATGTAGCCATAATCCAGATCGAATCCATCCGGCTGGATACCCACGAGAATCAATCGATCTTCAAGCAAATCGATGGCACGGACGGCGTGCCTGATCGCCTCAACCAATTGTGTTTCGGGGTGGACAAAGTGGTCGGATGGGTAGATCACCACGGTGGCGTCAGGATCCGCCGCACGGACATAGGAGAGGGGAAGAAAAACTCCCGGGGCCGTATCACGGTTCGCCGGTTGCACCACGAGCAATCCTCCTCTGTCATCCAACTGATTGCGGGCCGTCTCCTCCTGGCTCGCACCGACGACAGTCACGCGTTGGGTGGGCGCAGCGAGTCGATCAACCCGGTCCACGGTATGTTGAAGCATGGACCTGGTGCCCGTGAAGGTGCAATATTGTTTCGGGCGATCCTCTCCGAGCCACTCTCTGATCATCGGAGCCAATCTCGTTCCCTCTCCGCCGGCCAGAACGATCGACCAGAGGTGAGGAATGACATTCTCTTCGTCTCGTACTGTCGATTTTTTCGTGGTTAGTAGAGTCGTTGGTAGAGTCATGGATCCCCCCCCCTTTTTCACTCCCGCACTCGCGTCCTGCCGTTTGATCTGTTGGATCAGCGGGACAGACCGCACGCTCCTCCTTTGAGCGTTTCCCTCCCCGTCACATCACACAGCCGTCAAACGTTCCCACATGCGGCGATCCCTCGTTTGCCCTCGATAGGGTTTCGCCGGCACATCAATCCGATGCGTCAGCACCACGGGGTCGACGACTTCGCCGCAATTGATACAGCGCCAGCCCTCGAACAGGACACGTCCTGTGTCATCTCTCAGATCAACGAAAGAATCACGAATCATGCACCCTTGGCAACGTTCGCACCTCATAACCGTCCTCCTTCAAGCCTTCCATATTCGGACCGAAGGTCGTCATTCACTGCTCACCTCAGGTGTTGACAAAGTTACGGCCTCGCTCAATGGCCTTCTGGAACTTCTCGGAGGCCTGCTCTTTTGCACTATGGATCTTTTCGGTCGCCTGTTCTGTTGCCTTCTGGAACTTCTCGGTCGCTTGCTCTGTGACGTCTCCTGCCCGGTCACGGACATCTTCGGCAAAGTCCGCAATTCGACGGCGAGTTCGAGTCCCCGATTGTGGGGCATAGAGCAATGCGGCCGTTCCTCCGACCACGCACCCCACCAAAAATGACAGTCCTACTTCCATCAATCCACAACGTCCCTCTGTCATGCTGCACCTCCCTTTCTGTGTAATGAAGTGTTACTGTGATTCCTCTTCCCCATCTTGTCCGTCATTCCCGGAGCACATCGTGTGAGATACAATTGAGACGAGACTCCACGCTTCGGCAACATTGGGGCGGCGGCTTGAGAGATTCTGCGCCACACACGGCCGATTCGCCCCTCATGGCGTCCTGCCTGCCTGACGAGTCCGCGCATTGTCCTCATGCTGCCTCCTTTGATCCGTCCGTGATGTCCGGACCAAGCCCTTGCGGTCGGTGCCGCTGGAGAAGAACGCCGAACCCCGCTTGGTTCTTAAATTCGTCGCCCAACGGGCAGTGCCACACGACCGTTCCCGTGACGAGTTCTTGCCCTACAGCATCCCCTTCTCTTGGAACGACGCTCATGGTGACTTCGGAACCAACAGGTGCCATCCATGTCGATTCAACAAACATCGTTGTGTTCCCGATACCCGGCGTCCTCCCCTCGTGGCAGCTTCCATCCTCATCCCAGACCAAAAGCTTGGGATGTCGCCTTCCTTCCTCTTGAAGACCTTCCTCACGCACTGAAGCTTGGTCCATATCCATGGTCTCCGTCAGGACCAGGTTGGTGCCTGACATACCAACTGCCCTCTCTTCTGGTTTCCTAGGTTCAGCGGGTCTTCTTTCCTGCTGACCACTGCCTGCTCTGACCACCGCGATGAGCACCGAAACCACCTCCGATCCGTCATAACAGTCACTACCGACTCTTTGCTCATAAGTGACTGACTGGTCACTTTATAACATTTCCCAGTAGCCCTGTCAAATCCTTCCACCGATCGGTCGTGGGTGATTTTGAAAGAACATGGTCGCATTTCCGTCAAACAAAGAATGGTCAATAGTGCACATCACTTCATGGAGCCAGGACGCCATACCATCAGTTTCGAAATTTTCGTGCAGTGGCGTCGCTGAATTCAGCCTGACCCACGACCCGCCACACTCATATTTGTCGAAATCGCCCTGTTTCGCTCCCGCCCGCTACGCCAATGTCTGAGTTCTGGATGCCTCTGGATCGTGATGCGAATCATCGTCACAAAGCCATTGCGTGACGGAGCCGCAGTTCCGGGATCGTCTCGTTCCGGCCTTCACGCCTGATCGTAGATGATTCGACGCTCTTGCGGGTTCTTAGGACATGGCGCAATCGAACATTGCGGGAAAACGCCACATTTTCGTGATACTCCATGACTTACTGTTGGCACAGTACACCGTCCGTGCCGGCTATCGATCAGAAGAATATTGGTCGGAATTTGGCTAGAAAGTGCTCAGACGTGATCCAAATTCGCATCAGCAGGGAGGCAATGGGGAAACCACGGTCACGCACGCAGATTTTCCTGTCCAGAGAAGAGAAGTACACTCACCAGAACGAATGTCGAATCAGTACCCCCTTATCCCTTTAATGTTGATTTTCCATGGTTCTCCTCTTTCTTCTTCCTATCGATCGCAACGAGTTGCCGATCAGACTGGCGAGGCTTGAGAGGCTTTGATGAGGTCTACGGAGACTATTTGCCATGTACGAAAGAACAATCTCCCTGAATCACCACCAGGGCGACGATTCTGCCGTCGCCCTGGTGGTGACATACGTGCCTACACGATTGATTCAGGCCGAGGCTGAGCTACGTTCCAGCGCTCACTGTTTCATCGGCACCAGCACGATCTCAACCCGGCGATTTTGGGCCTGACCGGCCGGCGTCGCATTGTCCGCTAGCGGCTTGCTTTCCCCATACCCTTGGATGTCCATCCGTTCTGCCGCGATTCCGCCGTCAAGGAGAATCTTTTGAACCGATTGGGCACGCGACTCAGAGAGGGACTGATTGTACTCGTTCGACCCGACCGAATCGGTATGGCCCTCGATGAGAAGGTTTTGATCCGGCACCGCCGCCAGCGCCTTCGCGATTTTCGTCAGCTGCATCTGCATCGCCGGCTTGACGTCCGCTTTGTTAAAGTTGAAATAGATATTCCCGGGCAACGTGACGATGACCCCCCGGGATTCCTCCCGCACCTTCGCCAGGCGTGACAACGTGCCGGTCAGCTCCGCGCGTGATTTTTCGTGCTCAGCACGAAGTCGCGCGAGCTCATGTTCTGCCTGTTCTGCACGGGCCTGCCCAGCCGCCAGCGCCGCGAGCTTTTCTTGCTCCTCCCGAAGCCGGACACCCTCCGCCTCGGCACGGGCCTGCTCGGCTGCCAGCGCACGTTTCTCCTGTTGCTCGGCCGCCAGCTCAAGTTTTCCCTGCTCCTCGCGAAGCCGGGCGGCCTCCTGCTCAGCGCGGGCCCGCTCAGCTGCTAGCTTTTCTTTGGCGGCAAGCAGCGCCTGCTCCTGCTCGTTGGCCAGCGCCTTCATCCGTCCCAGTTCTGCTTCCTGCCCTCTCTTTCGGAGCAGGATCAGCTCAGCATCACGCAGGGCAATATCCTGACGAGTCTTTCGATCTGTTTCACGGCGGAGGGCTTCGTCTGCCGCCTGCGTTTCTGCGGCGTACTGCGCTTTCCGGGCCTCAGCCTCCGCCAGCCGTGCTCGGTGGAGAATGGCCGACGCGTCGTGGTCCTTTTCCCAAGACTTATTGGCAGCCTCTAAGTTCGCGACAGCCGAGTCGTAGGTCCGCGTTGCGCGTTTGTCTGCCTTCGCCGACTTGGCATCTTCGACGGCAAGGCGTGCCTCGACAAGCTCTTTCGGCGGTGGCCCGGGAGCCGCACAAGCCGCGACGGTCAAGACGCCCAAGAGAATGGAACTGAGACTCACCCTTCTGTTTCGCATAGGATCTCCTTTGTCCGCTTGGTTCTTCATGGCTCCAGCTTCTTGCTCCTCAGACTCCATCACACGCCCGCGTTATGGAACCTGCAATTGTTGCTGCATCGCTTTGGCTTTGGCCTCAATCTCATCGGCTTGCTGCCGCACCGTGGCCGCCTCGCCCTTTTTCTGTTCCGCTTCCGCTCGGGCCCGCGCCGCTTCGGCATAGGTCGTCGTCTCAAGAAGACGCTTGCGGGCCACCGTATGATCGCCCTTCCCGGTAGCCTGCTGGGCGGCACTCAGCGCCTGTCTGGATTTCCGTAACAGATCAGGCGCGCGTTCGAACGCGCCCGCCGACTCAGCGCCCCGGACCGTGGCTTCAGTTTCCGCCAGTTGCGCCGGGGTTACGGGGACGACTTTCGACGCACAGCCGATGGCACTGCACGAAATGGCAATACCCAGGGTCAGCCCAATCACATTTCTCATACAGAACTCCTTTTCGTCTTGTGGGATTCCTTCCCTTGAAACCACACTTGCCGGTCCTCTCCTCCCAATCCACGTTGCCCGACAGATACTATCCGATCATCCCAGCATACACCCCCTCTCTGTATCCTCACTGAGGTGCGAACAAATGTTTTGGCCTCATTCAATGGCCTCCTGGAACGTCATTGACCATCCAGCCATTGATGGCCAATCAGTCATTTGCAAGTATTCAATACCATACGTAATCCTATATAGCACCTCAAGCCGCTATGCACTATAATTTTTCAAGTTGGCTACGTCTGCCGTACGCATTGATCGGACCGTT